>NZ_JBYQCG010000001.1:0-31962 GCF_057837105.1 Burkholderia sp. APQ4-4ca
ATGCGCGCCGCTGGCAAATTGAAACCAGCTATCGAGAACTCAAGCAGACGATGATGGGCATGGCGCCGATCCTGCGCAGCCGCAGCGTTGAGGGGGTGTATCAGGAAATCTGGGGCGCGCTGATTGCCTACAACCTCGTGCGATTGGAGATTGCCAAGGCCGCGCTTGCGGTGAAGTGCGAGCCGACCGAGATTAGCTTCGTGCGCGCCTTCCACGTCATCCAGTACGAATTGCACTGGGCCGCGGTTACCCGTGCGCAGGGCAAACTCCCAGCCCTGCTGCAACGACTGCGACTACGTCTGGTCGCGCTACTCAAAGAAGAACGGCCCGCTCGAAAATTCGAGCGGGCCGTGAAGGCCGTGCCAAAACGCTATGCCGTCCGCGTCCTTAAAAAGAACCTTAACTGAACGGCATTAGCCCGCGGGCCGGTTTTTCATGGTGCGTGCCGAACGTCAGTTGCGGTTGCCGCCGAAAATGCCGAGCAGCGCGAGCAGGTTCGTGAACACGTTGTACAGGTCGAGGTAGATCGCGAGCGTGGCCGAGATGTAGTTCGTCTCGCCGCCGTTCACGACGCGCTGGACGTCGAACAGCATGTAGGCCGAGAAGATCGCGATCGCGAGCACCGACACGGTGAGCATCAGCGCCGGCAGTTGCAGGAAGATGTTCGCGACCGACGCGAGCAGGATCACGATCACGCCCATGAACAGCCACTTGCCGAGGCCCGAGAAGTCGCGCTTGCTGACGGTGGCGATCGTCGCCATCGTGGCGAAGATGATGCCGGTGCCGCCGAACGCGAGCATGATCAGCGACGGGCCGTTCGAGAAGCCGAGGATGAAGCTCAGCAGCCGCGACAGCATCAGGCCCATGAAGAACGTGAAGCCGAGCAGCACGAACACGCCGGCCGCGCTGTTTTTGGTCCGCTCGATCGCGAACATGAAGCCGAACGCGATCGCGAAGAACGCGAGCAGGCTCATCATCGGGCTCGTGGCCGCGAACAGCGAGAAGCCCGTCGCGACGCCGACCCAGGCGCCCAGCACGGTCGGCACCATCGACAGCGCGAGCAGCCAGTACGTGTTCCGCAGCACGCGGTTGCGAACCTCGGCGGTGCTGACGGAGCCGCCGCGGCCGAAATTGTACGGATAGTCGTTCATGGTTTCTCCTAACATTGAACGCGTGAGCGTCCGGGGCCGGTTCGGCGCACGCGGTGTGCGGCGCAGCAAACCGGAGCAGCTATGGCTAAGATACGTTCCGTGCCCGGAGGTTTCAATGGCCGGGCGGCACAAAACACAGGGATTCCGAACCTTTCACGTGTGTAAGGGTTCAATCGCAATGATACACGGGATCGTGCTACAATAGCGGATTCATTTGAACCTGTAACTTCTTAATTTTTTGGAGTTTTTATGGCAATCGAGCGCACCCTGTCGATCATCAAGCCGGATGCGGTGGCAAAGAACGTGATCGGCCAGATCTACAGCCGTTTCGAAGGCGCCGGCCTGAAGATCGTCGCATCGCGCATGGCGCACCTATCGCGTGCCGACGCAGAGAAGTTCTACGCAGTTCACGCAGCGCGTCCGTTCTTCAAGGACCTCGTCGATTTCATGATCTCGGGCCCGGTGATGATCCAGGTTCTGGAAGGCGAAGGCGCGATCCTGAAGAACCGCGACCTGATGGGCGCAACGGATCCGAAGAAGGCGGAAAAGGGCACGATCCGCGCCGACTTCGCCGACAGCATCGACGCGAACGCCGTGCACGGCTCGGACGCTGCGGAAACGGCAGCGGTCGAAATCGCGTTCTTCTTCCCGGAAATGAACGTTTACTCGCGTTAAGCCCTGGCTGACAGCAAGTAGGCAGGATTCAGCGCACGCGGCAAGGCAGCACATCATGACGAGCGAAACTTCCGTCAATCTTCTCGACTTCGACGCCGAGGGTCTTGTCGCGTACTGCGGCAGCCTAGGCGAGAAGCCGTTCCGCGCCAAGCAGTTGCAGCGCTGGATCCACCAATACAACGCAGGCGATTTCGACGGCATGACCGATCTCGCGAAGTCCCTGAGGGAAAAACTCAAGGGCCGCGCATCGATCGTGATGCCGGACATCGCCAGCGATCACGTTTCCGCCGACGGTACGCGCAAGTGGCTGATCGACGTCGGAAACGGCAATGCGGTCGAAACCGTGTTCATCCCGGAAGAGACGCGCGGCACGCTGTGCGTGTCGTCGCAGGCCGGGTGCGCGGTGAACTGCCGCTTCTGTTCGACGGGCAAGCAGGGCTTCTCCCGCAACCTGTCGACAGCTGAAATCATCGGCCAGCTCCGGATGGCCGAATTTGCATTGCGAGCGTCGCTGGGCCGCGCGCCCGGCCCGAACGGCAAGGCCGAACGGGTCGTCACCAACGTGGTGATGATGGGCATGGGCGAGCCGCTCCTGAATTACAGCGCGGTCGTGCCCGCGATGCGGCTGATGCTCGACGACAACGCGTACGGCCTGTCGCGCCGTCGCGTCACGCTGTCGACGTCCGGCGTGGTGCCGATGATGGACCGCCTCGGCGCCGAGTTGCCGGTCGCGCTGGCCGTCTCGCTGCATGCGCCGAACGATGCGCTGCGCGACGAGCTGGTGCCGCTCAACAAGAAGTATCCGCTGCGCGAGCTGATGGCCGCGTGCCAGCGTTATCTGAAAGTCGCGCCGCGCGACTTCATTACATTCGAATACTGCATGCTCGACGGCGTCAACGATACCGAAGCGCATGCGCGCGAACTGCTGGCCGTCACGCGTGACGTGCCGTGCAAGTTCAACCTGATCCCGTTCAATCCGTTTCCGGAATCGGGCCTCCTCCGCTCGAAGCCGGAGCAGATCAAGCGCTTCGCCCAGATCCTCATCGATGCGGGTGTCGTCACGACCGTGCGCAAGACGCGCGGCGACGACATCGATGCCGCGTGCGGGCAACTGGCCGGCGCGGTGAAGGATCGCACGCGCCTCGCGGAGCGGACGGGCGCGGCAGGAAAAATCATCGAAGTTCGGGCAGTTTGACGGGGGCACCTGGCCGGGGTGCCCGAACCCTTTGGCGGTGCAACACGCGAATAGCGATCGGTCGCGGCGCCTCGGCGCCGCGCATGGTATGAACCGTTGCGGGTGCCGGCCGGCAGGGGCCGGCGGCAGCCGCCAGTGAAGAAGAATCGACGCGAGGACAAGGATGAGTGAGCCGCAGCCGTCTAACGGCGCAGAGACGAATGCCGCAAAGCCGGCACCGGCGGGACTGGAATCGCTGGCGGCGGTCGGCAGCCGCCTGGCGCAGCTTCGGGAGACGAAGGGCTGGTCGGTCGACGACGTGTCGGCGCGACTCAAGGTCGCACCGCAAAAACTCCGGGCGCTCGAGGCCGGCGACATCAGCCATTTGCCCGGCGTGACGTTCGCGCTCGGTGTCGTGCGCAGCTACGCGAAGATGCTCGGCGTCGATCCGGAGCCGTTCGCGCAGGCGCTGCGCCGCGAGCGTGGGGTGCCGGAAGTCGATCTGTCGATGCCTGCGTCGTCGGGCACGGATCTGCCGCGCGGCCGCGTGTCGATTCCGCTCGGCGGCTCGTCGCGCAACCATCCGTGGCTGTGGGGAACGGGGATCGTCGTCGTCGCGGTGGTCGCCGTACTGATGTGGCACACTGGCGGCGATTCGTCGAGCCTGCTCGCGCGCTTCAAGGGCGGCGACGCCGAGCATGCGTCCGCTGCGAGCGCGTCGGTGGCATCGTCGTCTGCCGAAGAGGCGGCGACGAACGGCGCGTCGGCGGCGGTGGCGAATGAGGTTCCGGCCCCGGCTGCCGCATCGGCTGCCCCGGCGCAGGCGATCGCGTCGGCCGTTCCGGCGCCGGCGGCTCCGGTCGCGACGGCGGCTGCGTCGCAGCCCGTGGCGGAAGCGGCGGCGGCGAGCACGGCCGCGCCGGCCCAGCCGGCGAGCGTCGTGGTGGCGGCAGGCCAGTCGATGGTCGAACTGAAGGTCAAGCAGGATTGCTGGTTCAGCGTGCGCGACAAGAACGGCAAGGAGTTGTTCTCGGCGCTGGTGCGCGCCGGCGAAACGAAGCAGGTTGCCGGTGACGGGCCGTTCAAGGTCACGATCGGCAACAAGGCCGGCCTCGACGCGGTTGCGTTCGACGGAAAACCGGTCGATCCGGCAAAATATTCGGCAGCGCGGGGTAACGTGGCGCGGTTCACGTTGCCCTGACGTCAAGCGCCGTGGCGAAGGCTTGCCGTCGATACCGGCAGGCCGTGAGGGCACGGCGCTTTTTCAATTCATGCGCCGCGTCGCGGCGCATTCCGCGTAAATGGATCTATCGATGCAATCCGAAGCTCAATCCCCACGCAGCAGTCAGATTTGTTCAACCGAGCCGGTGTTCGGCGGGCATCAGCCGCGCCGCGTATCGCATGCGGTGGATGTCCGCTGGGGCGGGCAACTCGTGACGATCGGCGGTGACGCGCCGGTGCGCGTGCAGTCGATGACGAATACCGACACGGCCGATGCGATCGGCACGGCGATCCAGATCAAGGAACTCGCGAATGCGGGCTCCGAACTGGTGCGCATCACGGTCAACACGCCCGAAGCCGCGGCCGCCGTGCCGGCGATTCGCGAGCAGCTCGACCGGATGGGCGTGACCGTGCCGCTCGTCGGCGATTTCCACTACAACGGCCACCTGCTGCTGCGCGACTACCCCGGCTGCGCGGAGTCGCTGTCGAAGTACCGGATCAACCCCGGCAACGTTGGCCAGGGCGCGAAGCGCGACACGCAGTTCGCGCAGATGATCGAGGCCGCGGCGAAGTACGACAAGCCGGTGCGGATCGGCGTGAACTGGGGCAGTCTCGACCAGGACCTGCTTGCGCGCATGATGGACGAGAACGGCGCGCGGGCGCAGCCGTGGGACGCGCAGAGCGTGATGTACGAGGCGCTGATCCAGTCGGCGATCGGCTCGGCCGAACGCGCGGTCGAGCTCGGCCTGGGCCGCGACCGCATCGTGCTGTCGTGCAAGGTCAGCGGCGTGCAGGACCTGATCGCCGTGTACCGCGAACTCGGCCGCCGCTGCGGCTTCGCGCTGCACCTCGGGCTGACCGAGGCCGGCATGGGCTCGAAGGGCATCGTCGCGTCGACGGCAGCGCTCGGTGTGCTGCTGCAGGAAGGGATCGGCGACACGATCCGCATCTCGCTGACGCCGGAACCGGGCGCGTCGCGCACGGGCGAGGTGATCGTCGGCCAGGAAATCCTGCAGACGATGGGCCTGCGCTCGTTCGCGCCGATGGTGATCGCGTGCCCGGGCTGCGGCCGCACGACGAGCACGCTGTTCCAGGAACTCGCGATGCAGATCCAGACGTATCTGCGCGAGCAGATGCCGGCCTGGCGCAAGGAATATCCGGGCGTCGAAAAGATGAACGTCGCGGTGATGGGCTGCATCGTCAACGGCCCGGGCGAATCGAAGCACGCGAACATCGGCATCAGCCTGCCGGGTTCGGGCGAGAACCCGGCCGCGCCCGTCTTCATCGACGGCGAGAAGGTCAAGACGCTGCGCGGCGAGCGGATCGCCGAGGAATTCCAGCAGATCGTCAGCGACTACGTCGCGCGCAATTACGGCCGCACCGAGGCCCTGAACTAATTCGTCCACACACACGAACGATGACTGAACAGAAACGCAAGATCGAGAAGCTCACCGGCGTCAAAGGCATGAACGACATCCTTCCGCAGGATGCCGGCCTGTGGGAATTCTTCGAAGCTACCGTGAAATCGCTGCTGCGCGCGTACGGCTACCAGAACATCCGCACGCCGATCGTCGAACACACGCAGCTCTTCACGCGCGGCATCGGCGAGGTCACGGACATCGTCGAGAAGGAGATGTACAGCTTCACCGACGCGCTGAACGGCGAGAACCTGACGATGCGTCCGGAAAACACTGCGGCCGTCGTGCGTGCGTCGATCGAGCACAACATGCTGTACGACGGCCCGAAACGCCTGTGGTACATCGGCCCGATGTTCCGTCACGAGCGTCCGCAGCGCGGCCGCTATCGCCAGTTCCACCAGGTCGGCGTCGAGGCGCTCGGCTTCGCGGGTCCCGATGCGGATGCCGAGATCATCATGATGTGCCAGCGTCTGTGGGACGACCTCGGCCTGACCGGCATCAAGCTCGAGATCAATTCGCTCGGCCTCGCCGAGGAGCGCGCCGCGCACCGCGTCGAACTGATCAAGTACCTCGAGCAGTTCGCCGACGTGCTCGACGAGGACGCGAAGCGCCGCCTGTATACGAACCCGTTGCGCGTGCTCGACACGAAGAATCCCGCGTTGCAGGAGATCGCGCAGAACGCGCCGAAGCTGATCGACTTCCTCGGCGACGAATCGCGCGCGCACTTCGAAGGACTGCAGCGCCTGCTGCTCGCGAACAACATTCCGTTCAAGATCAACCCGCGTCTCGTGCGCGGCCTCGATTATTACAACCTGACCGTGTTCGAGTGGGTAACCGACAAGCTCGGCGCGCAGGGCACGGTCGCGGCCGGCGGTCGCTACGATCCGCTGATCGAGCAGCTCGGCGGCAAGCCGACCGCCGCGTGCGGCTGGGCGATGGGCATCGAGCGGATCCTCGAACTGCTGAAGGAAGAGGATCTCGCGCCCGAGCAGGAAGGCGTCGACGTGTACGTCGTGCACCAGGGCGAGACCGCGCGCGAACAGGCGTTCATCGCGGCCGAGCGCCTGCGCGACACGGGCCTCGACGTGATCTTCCACTGCAGCGCCGACGGCGCGCCGGCAAGCTTCAAGTCGCAGATGAAGCGGGCCGATGCGAGCGGCGCCGCGTTCGCGGTGATCTTCGGCGAAGAAGAGGTCGCGAACGGCACGGTGGGCGTGAAAGCGTTGCGCGGCGCGGGTGCGGAAGGGGAAAAGAACGTTCAGCAGACCGTACCGGTCGAAAGCTTGACCGAATTCCTAATCAATGCGATGGTTGCATCCGCCGAAGACGGCGACGACTGATCGCGCTGGCATCCGCTCGACAAGAAAAGCCTGAACAGGAAGAAGGAATCGCTCGCCGATGAGTTATCACGACGAACAAGAATCGATTGAAAGTCTCAAGGCGTGGTGGGCCCGCTGGGGCAACCTCACCACGTGGATCGTGCTCGCGGCGCTCGTCGTCGCGGCCGGTTTCAACGGCTGGAACTACTGGCAGCGCCGTCAGGCTGCCGAGGCGTCCGGGCTGTACGAGCAGGTCCAGAAGGCCGCCGCCGCGAACGATAAGGCGACGATGGCCCGCGCGGCTGCCGACATGGAAGACAAGTTCGGCAGCACGCCGTATGCGCAGATGACGGCGCTCGCGGCCGCGAAGACGCTGTATGCGGCCGGCGACGCGGCGGGCGCGAAGGCGCAGCTGCAATGGGCCGTCGATCACGCCAAGGACGACGAGTACAAGCAGATCGCGAAGCTGCGTCTCGCGTCGCTGCTGCTCGACGAGAAGGCATACGATGCGGGCCTCGCGCTGCTCTCGGGTACGCCGGTCGATGCATTCAAGGGCCTCGTGGCCGATCGTCGCGGCGATCTGCTTGCCGCGCAAGGCAAGACCGACGATGCGCGCGCGGCTTACAAGCTCGCGCTCGACGGCCTGTCGAAGGACGACCAGTCCGCGCGCCAGCTCGTGCAGTTCAAGCTGGACGCGCTCGGCGGCTGAATCCCGGTCCCCTCAACCTCTTAACTCTGCTTCGCTAACCGATGAATTTGCTGAAACGTTACGCTGTGCCCGTTGCCTGCGCGGCGGCTGTCCTCGCTTTGGCGGCTTGCTCGTCGTCGAAGGACGCGCGCCGCGTGCCGACGCCGCTCACCGAGTTCAAGCCCGTCATGGACGTGCAACAGGTCTGGAAGGCGAGCGTCGGCAAGGGCGGACGCTACCTGTTCTCGCCGGTGGCCGTGGGTGACGCCGTCTACGCGGCGGGCGAAAACGGGTCGGTCGAGAAAATCGACGCGAAGACGGGCCAGACGCTGTGGCGCTCGAAGGTCGGTTCGGACCTGTCGGCGGGCGTCGGCAGCGACGGCAACCTGACCGCGGTCGGTGCGCTGAAGGGCGGCGTGTTCGTGCTGGGCCCGGACGGCAAGCAGCTGTGGAAGACCACCGTGCAGGGCGAGATCTTCTCGCCGCCGCTCGTCGGCAACGGCCTCGTGATCGTCCGCACGATCGACGGCCAGGTGATCGCGTTCAACGCGCAGACGGGCGAGCAGAAGTGGAACTACCGCAACCGTGCGGTGCCGCTGAACCTGCGCGTGTCGGCCGGCATGACGTTCGCCGGCGACGCGGCCGTGCTCGCGGGCTTCCCGGGCGGCGGTCTGGTCGCGATCAACCTGCAGACGGGCGAGCCATTCTGGCAGACCCCGGTGTCGTTCCCGAAGGGCGTGACCGAGGTCGAGCGCATCAACGACGTCAGCGGCCCGCCGACGCTCGTGGGCGCGGAAACCTGTGCGGTGACGTTCCAGGGGCAGCTCGGCTGCTTCGATGCGAATTCGGGGCGGCCGCTGTGGGAAAAGCCGTTCTCGAGCCGCAGCGGCCTCGCGCAGGACGATTCGGTGGTTGCCGGCGGCGACGACTGGTCGGTCGTCACCGCGTACGACGCGGCCACGGGCAACCAGCTCTGGCGTAACGACAAGCTGAAGAGCCGTGACGTCGGCGTGCCGTACCTGCTCGGGCACGCGGTCGTGATGGGCGATTACAAGGGCTTCGTGCACTTCCTGTCGCGCGAAGACGGCAGCTTCATCGCGCGGATGAAGACCGACGGCAGCGCGATCACGGCGGCGCCGGTCCTCGCGGGCAATACGCTCGTCGTGCAGACGAAGGACGGCGGCCTGTACGGGTTCCGCCCGCGCTGACGCGCAGGAAACAGGCACGGCCGTGGCGCGGCGGGCAGATCCCGCGCGCCGCGGCCGCGTAACTTGAAGGCGGCCGGCGTTCCCGGCCGCTCGGTATTTGAAAGGCAGTTCGAGACGAAAGACGACGGCGCGCAACGCGCGCCGGGCGCACGCATCCGGCGCGGCGCGAATTCGTGATATTTTCATTCAGCGCAGCCGCCCGCAGCAGCGGGCCTCCCGCTGCTGCGCTTCACCGTAGAAAACACAGATGAAACCGGTCATTGCCCTCGTTGGGCGCCCCAATGTGGGGAAATCCACGCTGTTCAACCGGCTCACGCGCTCGCGCGATGCGCTGGTCGCCGACTTGCCGGGCCTCACGCGCGATCGCCATTACGGCGAAGGACGCGTCGGCGAGCGGCCGTACCTGGTCGTCGATACCGGCGGCTTCGAGCCCGTCGCGAAGGACGGCATCCTGCACGAAATGGCGCGCCAGACGCGGCAGGCCGTCGAGGAAGCCGACGTCGTCGTGTTCATCGTCGACGGCCGCAACGGGCTCGCGCCGCAGGACAAGTCGATCGCCGACTACCTGCGCAAGACCGGCCGGCCGATCTTCCTCGTCGTCAACAAGGCCGAGGGGATGAAGTACACGGCGGTCGCGACGGATTTCTACGAGCTCGGGCTCGGCGATCCGCGCGCGATCTCGGCCGCGCACGGCGACGGCGTGACCGACATGATCAACGAGGCGCTGGAAGTCGCGTATGCGGGCCAGCCCGAGGAAGCGGACGAGGACGATCCGTCGCGCGGCATCAAGATCGCGATCGTCGGCCGCCCGAACGTCGGCAAGTCGACGCTCGTGAATGCGCTGATCGGCGAAGACCGCGTGATCGCGTTCGACATGCCGGGCACGACGCGCGACTCGATCTACGTCGACTTCGAGCGTAACGGCAAGAAATACACGCTGATCGACACGGCCGGCCTGCGACGCCGCGGCAAGGTGTTCGAGGCGATCGAGAAGTTCTCGGTCGTGAAGACGCTGCAGTCGATCTCCGACGCGAACGTCGTCATTCTTCTGCTGGATGCGCAGCAGGACATTTCCGACCAGGACGCGCACATCGCCGGCTTCGTCGTCGAGCAGGGCCGCGCGCTCGTGATCGGCGTCAACAAGTGGGACGGCCTCGACGATCACGCGCGCGACCGCGCGAAAGCGGATTTGACCCGCAAGCTGAAATTCCTCGACTTCGCGAAATCGCACTTCATTTCGGCCGCGAAGAAGACGGGTATCGGCGCGCTGATGCGCTCGGTCGACGACGCGTACGCGGCGGCGATGGCGAAGCTGCCGACGCCGAAGCTTACCCGCGCGCTGATCGAGGCCGTCGAATTCCAGCAGCCGCGCCGTCGCGGCCCGGTGCGCCCGAAGCTGCGCTATGCGCACCAGGGCGGCCAGAATCCGCCGATCATCGTGATCCACGGCAATGCGCTCGACGCGGTGACGGAGACCTACAAGCGTTACCTCGAAAACCGGTTCCGCGAAACTTTCTCGCTGACCGGGACTCCATTGCGCATAGAGTTCCGTTCGTCGAACAACCCGTACGCGGACAAGGGCTGAAGCACGCCCCGCAAGGCATCGGCCGCATGGCCAGTGGCCGGGCGGGGCAGGCAAAATCAGCTATAGTGTAGCGATTGGCGCCGGATCTCTTTTTCTTCGCCGCCAATCCAGATCAACCTGCAAAAAAAGATGGAGTACGCCATGAGCAACAAAGGGCAATTGTTACAAGACCCGTTTTTGAACGCACTGCGCAAAGAGCACGTTCCCGTTTCGATCTACCTCGTCAACGGCATCAAGCTTCAAGGGAACATTGAATCGTTCGACCAGTACGTCGTGTTGCTCCGTAATACGGTGACCCAGATGGTTTACAAGCACGCCATCTCGACGGTCGTGCCGGCGCGCCCGGTGAATTTCCACCCGGACGCGGAAGCCTCGTCCTAACCTATCGCAGCGGCCGGCATCCGGTCGCCGCGAGCGACCGATGCCAGCCGCCTTATCTTGACACCCGATAATTTGATCAACGCAGCGCTCGTCGGCATCGATTTCGGCAAGACCGATTTCGAAGCCAGTCTCGAAGAACTCAGTCTTCTCGCCTCCAGTGCGGGGGCCCGTCCCGCCGTCACCCTCACGGGTCGTCGCGCCAGCCCCGATGCCAAGATGTTCATCGGCAGCGGCAAAGCCGAAGAACTGCGGCTTGCCTGCGACGCGCACAACGTCGAAATCGTCATCTTCAACCACGCGTTGGCGCCCGCCCAGCAACGTAATCTGGAGCAAGCGCTTAACAGGCGCGTGGTCGATCGCACGAGCCTCATCCTCGACATCTTCGCGCAGCGCGCCCGCAGCCACGAAGGCAAGCTGCAGGTCGAGCTCGCGCAGCTTCAATACCTGTCGACCCGGCTCATTCGCGCGTGGACCCACCTCGAACGGCAAAAGGGCGGTATCGGCCTGCGCGGCCCCGGCGAAACCCAGCTCGAAACCGACCGCCGGCTGATCGGCGAACGCATCAAGATGCTGAAGTCGAGGCTCGACCGGCTGCGCCGCCAGCACAGCACGCAGCGCCGGCAGCGCGCGCGCAGCGGCACGATGTCGGTGTCGCTCGTCGGCTATACGAACGCGGGCAAGTCGACGCTGTTCAATGCGCTGACGAAAGCGCAGGCGTACGCGGCCGACCAGCTGTTCGCGACGCTCGATACGACGTCGCGGCGCGTGTACCTCGGCGACGAAGTCGGGCAGATCGTCGTGTCCGATACGGTCGGGTTCATCCGCGAGCTGCCTCACCAGCTCGTCGCGGCGTTCCGCGCGACCCTCGAGGAAACGATCCACGCGGATCTGCTGCTGCATGTGGTCGATGCGTCGAGCGCGGTCAGGCTCGAGCAGATCGAGCAGGTCAACGGCGTGCTGCACGAGATCGGCGCGGACACGATCCGCCAGGTGCTGGTATTCAACAAGATCGACGCCGTACCCGAGCTGGCGGCCCGCGGCGACGCGGTCGAGCGTGACGAGTGTGGTAATATTTCGCGCGTCTTTTTGAGCGCGCGCACCGGTCAGGGTCTCGATACGTTGCGTGCCGCCATCGCCGAAATCGCCTCCGCGGAACACCTTTCCAGCGCGACGTTACCCGACGCGCTCGATGGCACGTCCGCTGAACCACACGAAGACCACACGATTTCCGAACACGGGCGCTAACCGGTCCCGGCCGGTTCGTCGGCGTCTAATCTGGTGAACAAACTCTGGTGAACGAATACAACGAGCGGAGTACCTGGCGGCGGATGCGCGCCTTGCTGTCAATCAACGATCCCCGCTGGGGACGCGGCGAAGGCAATGGCAAGGACGGATCCCGTCCGCGCGCGAACGAATCGAAGCGCCCGCCAGGCGGCGACGGCGATGGTCCGCCCGATCTCGACGAGATGTGGCGCAACTTCAACCGGCGCTTGAGCGGCCTGTTCGGCGGCAAGGGCGGCAACGGCTTTCGTCCTGACAACGGCCGGGCCGCACGGGTCGGCGTCGGGATCGTGATCGGCGTGCTGGTCGCGGTGTATGCGGGCAGCGGGCTGTTCGTCGTGCAGGAAGGCCAGACGGGCGTCGTGCTGCAGCTCGGCAAGCTGTCGGGCACGGTCGGCCAGGGCGTGCACTGGCGCGCGCCGTATCCGTTCGCGTCGCACGAGATCGTCGACACGTCGCAGGTCCGCTCGATCGAGATCGGCCGCAACAACGTCGTGCGTCTCGCGAACGTGAAGGAAGCCGCGATGCTGACGCGCGATGCCGACATCGTCGACGTGCGCTTCATCGTCCAGTACCGGATTCGTTCCGCCACCGATTACCTGTTCCGCAGCGTCGATCCCGAGCGCAGCGTGTCGCAGGCCGCGCAAGCCGCGGTGCGCGCGATCGTCGGCACGCGCAGCGCGGCCGACATGCTGAATCAGGATCGCGATGCGCTGCGCGAGCAGCTTTCCACCGCGATCCAGCGCGATCTCGACCGCTACCAGTCGGGGCTCGAGGTGACGGCCGTCACGATGCAGAGCGTCGCGGCGCCGGAGCAGACCCAGGCCGCATACGCCGAAGTCGCGAAGGCGCGCGACGAGCGCGAGGCCGCGAAGCGCGCCGCGCAGGCGTATGCGAGCGACCTGCTGCCGAAGGCGCAGGGCGATGCGGCGAAGCTCGTCGACGAAGCGAAGGCGTATGCCGATCGCGTGGTCACGGAAGCCGAGGGCGACGCGGACCGCTTCAAGCAGGTCTATGCGCAGTACTCGAAGGCGCCCGCGGTCATCCGCGAGCGGATGTACCTCGAGACGATGCAGGAAATCTATTCGAACGCGACGAAAGTGTTCATCGGCAACAAGGGCGGCAACAGCGTCGTGTACCTGCCGCTCGACAAGCTCGTCGAGCAGGGGCGGCAAAACGCCGCGGCGTCGACCGGCGCGTCCGCGCCCGATGCGGCGTCGGCACCGGCGGCCACGGCGCCGGCGGCGGCCGCAGCCGCACCGGCGAGCGCCGCACCGGCCGTCACCGCGTCGGGTGTCGACGTGCTGCGATCGCGCGAAGCGTTTCGCAGCCGCTCGCGTGAAGACGATACGAAGTAACGGGGAACGCAGAACATGAACCGAATCATTGCGCTCGTCGTCGCAATCGTGATCGTTGCCTTCGCGGCCTCGTCGACGGTCCTCACCGTCGATCCGCGCCATGCAGCCGTGCTGTCGGGTCGCGACGGCACGCAGCCGGAGCTCGCGGGGCCCGGCGTCCACTTCAAGCTGCCGCCGCCGCTGCAGACGGCCACGCTGATCGACACGCGCCTGCAATCGCTCGAATCGTCCGATCCGCTGCAGCTGGCGACCGAAGACAAGCACGACCTGCTCGTCGCGTACACGGTGAAGTACCGGATCAGCGATCCGATGAAATATTTCACCGCGACGGGCGGCGACCCGGCGGCTGCGGCCGAACGGCTGTCCGGCGCGTTGAAGGGCGCGCTCGGCGACGCATTCGGCAAGCGCGCGCTCGACGATGCCCTCGGCAGTCAACGCGCGATCGCCGATGCGGCGCGCGATGCGGCGAAGGCGCAAGCGTCCGTTTTCGGCGTCGACGTGGTCGACGTCCAGCTGACGCGTGTCGACCTGCCTGCCGCGCAGACGGAAGCCGTCTATCAACGGATGATCGGCGCGTTGCGCGATCAGGCGGCCCAGGTGCGTGCGCAAGGCGCGGCCGACGTCGAGCAGATCAAGGCCGACGCCGAACGCGAGCAGCAGGCCGTGCTCGCGAACGCGTACAAGTCCGCGCAGACGATCAAGGGCGAGGGCGACGCGAAGGCCGCCACGATCGCCGCCGACGCGTTCGGCCGCGATCCGCAGTTCTATCAGTTCTACGCGAGCCTGCAGGCCTACCGGAACACGTTCAAGCGCAATGACATCATCGTCGTCGATCCCGACAGCGAGTTCTTCCGCTTCATGCGCAGCCCGACGGGCGGTGCCGCACCGGCGGCGCCTGCTCCCCGCAAACATTGACCTTGGGGCGCCGCGTCGAGCGGCGCCGTCGCTCGCATGGACCTGGCTGGCTCGTTGTTGCTCGCAGTAGCGCTGATGCTGATTATCGAGGGCGCATTCCCCTTCGTGTTTCCGTCCGCATGGCGTGACACGTTTCGTAGAATAGCGGAACGGCCGCCGCATCATATCCGGATCGGCGGGCTGATCGTGATGGTGCTCGGGCTCGTGCTGCTGTTGCTCGCGACCTGACCGGCGCCGCGATCCGGACGGCGCATCGGCCGTTCGTTCCGCCCTGATTTCGAAGTTCCGATTCAACTCGCGGCGCGCGTGACGCGCACCGTTTCCCGTCGTAGGACCGTACCGATGTCGACCTGGTTACTTCCCGAGAATATCGCCGACGTGCTGCCGTCGGAAGCGCGCAAGATCGAGGAGCTGCGCCGCAGGCTACTCGACCGCTTCCGCTCGTACGGCTACGAAATGGTGATGCCGCCGCTGCTCGAATACCTCGAGTCGCTGCTGACGAGCGGCGGCGCCGATCTGCGCCTGCGCACCTTCAAGCTGGTCGACCAACTGTCGGGCCGCACGCTCGGCCTGCGCGCGGACATCACGCCGCAGGTCGCGCGCATCGACGCCCACCTGTTGAACCGTCAGGGCGTGACGCGCCTCTGCTACGCGGGCCACGTGATGCATACGCGCCCGCGCGGCCTGCACGCGACGCGCGAGCAGATCCAGATCGGCGCCGAAATCTACGGCCACGCCGGGCTCGAAGCCGATCTCGAGATCCAGCAACTGATGCTCGACGCGCTGCATCTCGCAGGTCTGTCGCGCATCCGTCTCGACCTCGGTCACGCGGGCGTGCTTGCGGCGCTGCTGGCGCGCGACGCGCAGGCCGCCGAACGCGGCGAGTCGCTGTACGACGCGCTGTCGGGCAAGGACGTGCCGCTGCTGAACGAACTCACCGACGATCTCGGCGCCGATACGCGCGCCGCGCTGCGCGCGCTGCCGAACCTCTACGGCGACGCGAGCGTGCTGGCCGAGGCGCGTACGCGCCTGCCGGTGCTGCCCGAAATCACGCGGGCGCTCGACGATCTGGCGCAGCTCGCGTCGCAGGCGAAGGGCGTCGAAGTCGCGATCGATCTCGCCGACATGCGCGGCTACGCGTACCACAGCGGCGCGATGTTCACCGCATACGTCGACGGCGTGCCGAACGCGATCGCGCGCGGCGGCCGTTACGACCACGTGGGGCAGGCCTATGGCCGCGCCCGTCCGGCAACCGGCTTCTCGCTCGACCTGCGCGAACTCGCGCGGATTTCGCCGGTCGAGGCGCGCGGTACCGCGATTCTCGCGCCGTGGGCGCAGGACGACGCGCTGGGCGCGGCCGTCGCGGCGCTGCGTGATGCGGGCGAAGTCGTGATCCAGGCGCTGCCGGGCCACGACCACGTGCTCGACGAGTTCGCGTGCGATCGTTCGCTCGTCGAGCGTAACGGCGCATGGATGGTCGAACCCCGATAAAGAGGTGTTCGCGGGCCGTGCTTCGGCGTGCATATCGTTGAAGCGAAACGGAAAAATTCGGAAACGCCCGCGAACATAGGTAGAATACGTTTTTAACCAGCTAACGAATCAACATGTCTGCCAGCGCAGTGAACGTGACTCCCGGGCGCAACGTCGTCGTCGTGGGAACGCAATGGGGTGATGAAGGCAAGGGCAAGATCGTCGACTGGCTGACGGACCACGCTCAGGGCGTCGTGCGTTTCCAGGGCGGTCACAACGCCGGCCACACCCTCATCATCGGCGGCAAGAAAACGATCTTGCGCCTCATTCCGTCGGGCATCATGCGTGAAGGCGTCGCCTGCTACATCGGCAACGGCGTCGTCCTGTCCCCCGAAGCACTGTTCAAGGAAATCGGCGAGCTCGAAGAAGCCGGCGTGAACGTACGCGACCGTCTGTTCATCTCCGAAGCCACGACGCTGATCCTGCCGTACCACATCGCGATCGACCAGGCGCGCGAAGCGCGCAAGGGCGCCGGCAAGATCGGCACGACCGGCCGCGGCATCGGCCCCGCGTACGAAGACAAGGTCGGCCGCCGCGCGCTGCGCGTGCAGGACCTGTTCGACGCGAAGACCTTCGCCGATCGCCTGCGCGAAAATCTCGATTTCCACAATTTCGTGCTGACCCAGTATCTGGGCGGCGCGGCCGTCGACTTCCAGGCCACGCTCGACACGATGCTCGGCTATGCCGATCGCCTGAAACCGATGGTGGCCGACGTGTCGCGCCGCCTGTACGACGCGAACAACGCGGGCCAGAACCTGCTGTTCGAAGGCGCGCAAGGCACGCTGCTCGACATCGATCACGGCACCTATCCGTTCGTCACGTCGAGCAACTGCGTCGCAGGGGCGGCGTCGGCCGGCGCGGGCGTCGGTCCGCAGAAGCTCAACTACATCCTCGGCATCACGAAGGCGTATTGCACGCGCGTCGGCTCGGGCCCGTTCCCGAGCGAGCTGTACGATGCGGACAACCCGCAGCGTCAGGACCAGATCGGCGTCACGCTCGCGAACGTCGGCAAGGAATTCGGTTCGGTCACCGGCCGTCCGCGCCGCACCGGCTGGCTCGATGCGGCTGCGCTGCGCCGCTCGATCCAGATCAACGGCGTGTCGGGTCTGTGCATGACCAAGCTCGACGTGCTCGACGGCCTCGATGAAGTCAAGCTGTGCGTCGGCTACCAGGTCGACGGCAAGGACGTGGACATCCTGCCGCGCGGCGCGGTCGATGTCGCGCGTTGCGAGCCGGTGTACGAGACGTTCCCGGGCTGGAAGGAAAGCACCGTCGGGATCAATACGTGGGACGCGCTGCCGGCGAATGCGCAGGCTTACCTTGCCCGCGTCCAGGAAGTGGCTGGCGTGCCGGTCGACATGGTGTCGACGGGCCCGGACCGCGACGAAACGATCCTGCTCCGCCATCCGTTCAAGGTGTAAGACCCAGATGACGCAGCAAATCACGATGACGGCGGCAGACTTGATGACCGATCCGCGCAACGACGACAAGAACCTGTGGGTAGGCTGGGACGAATATCACCGTCTGATCGAACTGCTCGCGCTTCAGGTGCACGCCTCGGGCTGGAAGTTCGACCAGATCCTGTGCCTCGCGCGCGGCGGCCTGCGCGTCGGCGACCAGTTGTCGCGCATCTATGACGTTCCGCTGGCGATCCTCGCGACGAGTTCGTACCGGGAAGCAGCCGGCACCGAGCAGGGCGAGCTCGACATCGCGCAGTACATCACGATGACGCGCGGCCATCTCGCGGGCAACGTGCTGCTGGTCGACGATCTCGTCGATTCGGGCGTCACGCTCGCGCGCGTGCAGGAGCACCTGAAGGAGCGCTATCCGGCGGTCACGGCCGTGCGTTCGGCCGTGCTCTGGTACAAGGGGTGCTCGAAGGTCAAGCCCGACTATCACACGCAGTTCCTGCCGACGAATCCGTGGATTCATCAGCCGTTCGAGGAGTGGGACACGGTTCGTCCGCACAACCTCGAGGCGTGGATCAAGCGCGGTCGCGCTCAGCGCGACGGTTCGGGCGCGTAAGCGCCGGCCGATCGAAGGACAGCCTTGTACGGCGCCGCTTGCGGCGCCGTTTTTCGTTGGCGCGCGGTGCGCCACGCGGTGCGCGGTGCGCACCCGATAGGCAGGGGGCGCGGCCCCGGCTATGATGGCTGCCCTGCCACAGGTCGCGTCGGATTGCATGCGTCACGTGGATCACGTGGTTCCACGGCAACACGGCAGGGCGGCGTTTCACGGGGGCGCGAGTAGAATAGCGCTCGTTTTGTCCGACCCGGACCCGATTATTACGCTTCATATGAACGACACGACCCACGCGACCGACGCCGCCCATTCGCCGCATTCGACGCAACAACACTCGATGCGGGCGCTAGCGATAGCAGCCATCGGCGTCGTGTTCGGCGACATCGGCACCAGCCCGCTGTATGCGCTGAAGGAGGCGTTCAGCCCCGCGCACGGCATTCCGCTGACCGAAGCGTCGATTCTCGGCGTGATCTCGCTGCTGTTCTGGGCCATCGTGCTGGTGGTCGGCGTCAAATACCTGCTGTTCGTGATGCGGGCGGACAACAACGGCGAAGGCGGCGTGCTCGCGCTGATGGCGCTGTCGCTGCGGCCGCTAGACTCCAAAACCCGGGTCGCGGGCGCGCTGATGGCGCTCGGGATATTCGGCGCGTGCATGTTCTACGGGGACGCGGTGATCACGCCGGCGATTTCCGTGATGTCGGCCGTCGAAGGTCTCGAGATCGCGACGCCGCACCTGTCCCATCTCGTGCTGCCGATCACGATCGTGATCCTGATCGCGCTGTTCTGGATCCAGCGGCACGGCACCGCGCTGGTCGGCAAGCTGTTCGGCCCGATCATGGTGCTGTGGTTCGTCGTGATCGCGGCGCTCGGCGTGTACCACATCATGCGCGTGCCGGGCATCATCGCGGCGATCAATCCGTATTACGCGGCGTCGTTCATGGCCGACCACCTGCTGCAGGCCTACGTCGTACTCGGCTCGGTCGTGCTGGTGCTGACCGGCGCGGAAGCGCTCTACGCGGACATGGGCCACTTCGGTGCAAAGCCGATCCGGTACGCCGCGTACGGGCTCGTGATGCCGTCGCTCGTGCTGAACTACTTCGGCCAGGGCGCGCTGCTGATCCAGAATCCGAAAGCGATCGAAAACCCGTTCTTCCTGCTGGCGCCCGAATGGGGGCTGCTGCCGCTCGTCGTGCTGTCGACGGTCGCGACCGTGATCGCGTCGCAGGCCGTGATCTCGGGCGCGTATTCGCTGACGTCGCAGGCGATCCAGCTCGGCTACGTGCCGCGCATGAAGGTGCTGCATACGTCCGAACTCGCGATCGGCCAGATCTACGTGCCGGTCGTGAACTGGCTGCTGCTGTTCGTGATCCTCTGTATCGTCGTCGGTTTCAAGAGTTCGGACAACCTCGCGGCCGCGTACGGCATCGCGGTGACGGCGACGATGGTGATCACGACCGTGCTCGCGTGCGTCGTGATGGTCAAGGTATGGAACTGGAACCGGCTGTTGGTCGGCGCGATCATTGCGGTGTTCCTCGCGATCGACCTCGGCTTTTTCGGCGCGAACCTGCTGAAGGTCGCGCAGGGCGGCTGGCTGCCGCTCGGTATCGGCGCGCTGCTGTTCTTCCTGCTAATGACCTGGTACAAGGGGCGCCACATCGTCAAGGAACGCACGGCGGCCGACGGTATCCCGCTCGAGCCGTTCCTGCAGGGGCTGCTCGCGCATCCGCCGCACCGCGTGTCGGGCACCGCGATCTACCTGACCGGCAACGACAAGCTCGTGCCCGTCAGCCTGCTGCACAACCTGAAGCACAACAAGGTGTTGCACGAGCGGACCATTTTCCTGACGTTCGTCACGCGCGACATTCCGTACGTGCGCGACGACAAGCGCCTGAGCTCGCGCGATGCGGGTGGCGGCCTGTACATCGTCAAGGCCGAGTACGGCTTCAACGAGACGCCGGACGTGAAGGCCGTGCTCGAGGAATTCGGCCGCACGCATGACATGACGTTCGAACTGATGGACACCTCGTTCTTCCTCGCGCGCGAAACGGTGGTGCCGACGCATCTGCCCGGCATGTCGATCTGGCGCGAACGCGTGTTTGCGTGGATGCATCAGAACGCAGCGAAACCGACCGACTTCTTCTCGATTCCGGCGAACCGCGTCGTCGAGCTCGGCACCAAGATCGAGATCTGACGGACGCGGTGGGGCCGCCCATGCGGTGGCCATGCCGAGCGGGCCGCGCGCTTCGCCGAAGCAATAAAAGACCCGCCTTTCGGCGGGTTTTTTGTGCGTCGACGCTTCGCGTGCTCAGCGTTTCAGCTTCGCGAATGCGGCGGCCATCGCGCCGGCCGGTTCCGGCTCGCGCGAACGCTGCGGGCGGGCGGCGCCGCGGCCCGCGTTGCCGCGATCCTGGCCGCCGCGCGGGGCCATGCCGGGCGCGGCCGCGTCGTCGTCGAGCCGCATCGTCAGCGCAATGCGCTGGCGCTTCACGTCGACGTCGATCACCTTCACCTTGACGACCTGGCCGGCCTTCACGACTTCGTGCGGATCCTTGATGAACTTCGTCGACATCGCGGACACGTGGACGAGACCGTCCTGGTGCACGCCGATATCCACGAACGCGCCGAATGCGGCGACGTTCGTCACGACGCCTTCGAGCGTCATGCCCGGCACGAGATCCGACACCTTTTCGACGCCTTCGCGGAACGTGGCCGTCTTGAATTCCGGGCGCGGATCGCGGCCCGGCTTCTCCAGTTCGGCCAGGATGTCGCGCACGGTCGGCAGGCCGAAACGTTCGTCAACAAATTCCGCCGGAGACAAACCCGACAGCGCTTCGCGGTTGCCGAGCACGTCGTCGATGCGCTTGTTGATCTTCGCGAGCATCCGTTCGACGACCGGATACGCTTCCGGGTGCACCGACGAGCGGTCGAGCGGATTCTCGCCGCCGTTGATGCGCAGGAAGCCGGCGGCCTGTTCGAAGGTCTTGTCGCCGAGGCGCGGCACCTTGCGCAAATGCTCGCGCGACGGGAACGGGCCGTTCGCATCGCGGTAGTCGACGATGTTGCGCGCGAGCGTCGCGTTCAGGCCCGACACACGGGCGAGTAGCGGGGCCGACGCCGTGTTCGCGTCGACGCCGACCGCGTTCACGCAATCCTCGACGACCGCGTCGAGCGAGCGGGCGAGTTCGCGCTGGTTCACGTCGTGCTGGTACTGGCCGACGCCGATCGCCTTCGGCTCGATCTTCACGAGCTCGGCGAGCGGGTCCTGCAGGCGGCGGGCGATCGACACGGCGCCGCGCAGCGACACGTCGAGTTCGGGGAATTCCTTCGCGGCGAGCTCGGACGCCGAGTAGACCGACGCGCCGGCCTCCGACACGACGATTTTCTGCAGCCGCAGCTCCGGGTGTTTCGCGATCAATTCGCTCGCGAGCTTGTCGGTCTCCCGCGACGCGGTGCCGTTGCCGATGCTGATCAGCTCGGCCTGCGTCTGCGCGGCGATGCGCGCGAGTTTCGCGATCGAGCCGTCCCAGTCGCGGCGCGGCTCGTGCGGGTAGATCGTGTCGGTCGCGAGCACCTTGCCGGTGCGGTCGACGACCGCGACCTTCACGCCCGTGCGCAGGCCCGGGTCGAGGCCGATCACGGCCTTCGGGCCGGCCGGCGCGGCGAGCAGCAGGTCGTTCAGGTTGCGTGCGAACACGCGGATCGCTTCGGTTTCGGCCGTTTCGCGCAACTGCGTGAGCAGTTCGTTTTCGATATGCGGCTGCACCTTCACGCGCCAGCACCAGCGGCAGACGTCGGACAGCCATTTGTCGGCCGGCCGGTTCTGGTTCGCGATGCCGAAATGGCGCGCGATCATCGCCTCGCCGGGGTGCGGCACCTGCGCGTCGAGTTCTTCGCCGAGGCCGAGCTTGATCGTCAGCACGCCGGCGTTGCGGCCGCGGAACAGCGCGAGCGCGCGGTGCGACGGCACGGTCTTGATCGTTTCCGCGTAGTCGTAATAGTCGCGGAATTTCTCGCCTTCCTCGTTTTCCTTGCCCTCGACGACGGCCGACGACACGACGCCTTGGCTGTGCAGGTAGTCGCGCAGCTTGCCGAGCAGCTCCGCCGTCTCGCCGAACTGCTCGGACAGGATGTCGCGCGCGCCGTCGAGCGCGGCCTTCACGTCGGCGACGCCCTTGTCGGCGTCGACATAGGCGGCCGCCTCGGCCTGCGGGTCGAGCAGCGGGTTCGCGAGCAACGCCTGCGCGAGCGGCTCGAGGCCGGCCTCGCGGGCGATCTGCGCACGGGTGCGGCGCTTCGGCTTGTACGGCAGATAAAGGTCCTCGAGCACCTGCTTGCTGTCGGCCGCGTCGATCGCGGCACGCAGTTCGTCGGTCAGCTTGCCCTGTTCGTCGATGCTCGACAGGATCGCGGCGCGGCGATCCTCGAGCTCGCGCAGGTACAGGAGGCGTTCCTCGAGCTGGCGCAGCTGCGTGTCGTCCAGGTTGCCGGTCACTTCCTTGCGGTACCGGGCAATGAACGGAACGGTCGAGCCTTCGTCGAGGAGTTGCACGGCCGCCGCGACCTGGCGCGGCTGGACGGACAGTTCGGTGGCGATGCGCTGTACGATCTTGAGTGCTACGGTTTCCGTCATGTCGTGGATGGTCTGTCTGCCTGCTGAAATCGCGGCGCGGGCCGGCCGGCCGGAAGCCGCGGGCTGCCCGGCGGGCCCGGCGAGGCCGGAGGCCGCGGGTGAATGAAGCGGGGCATTTTGCCATAAATGGCGGAGCGTCCAGCCGGGGGTGATAGAATTTGACACATGTCCCGCAGCTTTCCTACGACGTTGCCAACTTCCCGTATTTCTCTCGTCGCGCTCGGCGCAGCGCTCGCCGCGGCTTTGTCTGCCGGGCCTTCCGGCGCATTCGCGCAGGCCTCGGACGCCGCCGCGTCCGCGTCCGTTGCCGCCTCGGCCGCCCCGGATTTCGACGCCCGTCAAAAAGTGCTCAATCAACGCTCCGCAGAAAACGATTATCGTTATGCGGTGGCGGAGCACGATTGCTATAGCAAGTTCTTCGTCAATCACTGTCTCGGCAAGGCGCGCGACCAGATGCGCGAGGAGCGGGCGAGCATCCGCCAGGAGCAGCTCGCGCTCAACGACGAGCAGCGTGCGGTGCGGGCGCAGCAGCGCGACCAGCAGCAGGCGCTGAAGCAGGCCCAGAACGCGGCGGAAGCACCGCAGCGGGCGGCGAACGACGCGGCCAACGCGGCTGCATTCCGCGACAAGCAGGAGCAGAATGCACTGAAGCAGGCGCAGCGCGGCGCGGAAGGGCCGCAACGTGCGGCGAGCAAGCAGGCATACGACCAGAAGCAGGCGGATTTCCAGCGCAAGCTCGACCAGGCGCGCCAACAGGCGGCGCAGAAGGCGCAGGAGCGGGCGGACAACGCCACGCGCTACGAGCAGAAGCAGAAGGAAGCCGCGCAGCACAAGGCCGATGTCGAGCGGCGTCAGCAGGAAGCGGCCGAGAAGGCCAAACAGCAGCAACAGCAGGGGCAGTAACGTGTTGAATTGATCGGGATCAGTCTCGGGCGCGTCGGCATGCCGGCCGTCGCGCTGCTTCGATGAGGAGGCAAGTATGCAAAACCGTCACACGGAACAGCAGCAGGAATTGCACAACCGTTTGGCTGCATTGCAGGAGCAGCACCAGCAGCTCGCTCGGGAGATCGAGCTGAAGGAAGGACACTCCGACATCGACGACATCACGCTGCACCGCCTGAAGAAGGAAAAGCTGGCGGCCAAGGACAAAATCATTTTGCTGCAATCGCAGCTCGAACCGGATAAGCGCGCCTGAGCGCGGCCTGGCAAGCGCCGGCGCCGCCCGGGCGCTGGACACAGGAACGCTTGCCTTGAATTCACCGCTTGAAGCCACCCCCGATGCCCGGCGTGACACGACGTCCGCCGGGCGCGCTCGTGCGCCCGAAGGCACCTTCGAGCTGAGCCGCAAGCGCGTCGACGAACTCGACACGATCTTCGGCGAAGGCGGGTTGCTGGCGCGCGCGCTCGACGGCTATCGGCCGCGCACGTCGCAGATCGAGATGGCGCGCGCGGTCGCGTCCGCGATGGAAGCGTCGGCGCGACGGATGCCCGAGCCCGAGATCTTCGAAACCCGCAAGCGGCCGGCGCGCCGCTTGGGCGACGCCGACAAGCCGGCCGGGCCGGCCGCGGAGGATGCCGCGGCAACCGAGTCCGACGGCGACGCCGGCGACAACACGCTGATCGTCGAGGCCGGCACGGGCACCGGCAAGACCTACGCGTATCTGGTGCCCGCGATGCTGTGGGGCGGCAAGGTGATCGTGTCGACCGGCACGAAGCACCTGCAGGACCAGCTGTTCCAGCGCGACATCCCGACCGTGCGCAACGCGCTCGCGGTGCCGGTGACGGTCGCGATGCTCAAGGGCCGCGCCAACTACCTGTGCCACTACTACCTGCAACGCACGGCCGACAACGGCCGGCTGCCGTCGCGGCAGGATACGGCCTATCTGCAGGAAATCGTCCGCTTCGCGAAAATCACGAAGAGCGGCGACAAGGCCGAACTCGCGAGCGTGCCGGAAAACGCGCCCGTGTGGTCGATGGTCACGTCGACGCGCGACAACTGCCTCGGCCAGGAATGCCCGCACTACAAGGAATGTTTCGTGATGCAGGCGCGGCGCGAGGCCCAGCAGGCCGACGTCGTCGTCGTCAACCATCACCTGTTCTTCGCGGACATCATGCTGCGCGACACGGGGATGGCCGAACTGCTGCCGAACGCGAACACGATCATCTTCGACGAAGCGCATCAGTTGCCGGAGACGGCGACGCTGTTCTTCGGCGAGACGCTGTCGACGACGCAGATCCTCGAGCTCGCGCGCGACACGGTGGCCGAAGGCCTGAGCCATGCGCGCGACGCGGTCGAGTGGGTGAAGCTCGGCGGCGATCTCGAGCGCGCGGCGCGCGACTTGCGCCTCGCGTTCGCGAACGACCAGATCGTGCGCATGTCGCTCGCGCAGCTCGGCGACGATCACCCGATGTTCGGTGCGCTCGACGCGCTCGACGTTGCGCTCGACGCGCTCGCATCGGCGCTCGCGGGCCAGGCCGAGCGCGCGGAATCGCTCGGCGCGTGCTTGCGGCGCGCCCGCGAGCTGCAAGACCTGCTGGCCGGCTGGGTCGCGCCCGGCGCGGCGGAAGCGGCCGCGAAGGCCGATGCGGCGGCAGCCGGCGACAAGGCGGCCGCCGACGGCGATCCGAACGAGAAGGTGCGCTGGGTCGAAGTGTTCGCGCATACCGTGCAGCTGCATGAAACGCCGCTGTCGGTCGCGCCGATTTTCGCGAAGCAGCGGGCGGGCGTGCCGCGTGCATGGGTGTTTACGTCGGCCACGCTGTCGGTGCGCGGCGATTTCACGCACTACGCGGCGCAGATGGGCCTCAGCTCGCGTCGTTCGATGACGCTCGCCAGCCCGTTCGATTACCAGTCGCAAGGGTTGCTGTATGTGCCGCGCAACCTGCCGCAGCCGTCGTCGCCGGCGTTTACCGATGCCGTCTTCGATGCCGCGCTGCCCGCGATCGAGGCATCCGGCGGCGGCGTGTTCATGCTGTGCACGACGCTGCGCGCGGTCGACCGGATCGCGTCGAAGCTGCGCGACGTGATCGAATCGCGCGGCTGGAACACGCCGCTGCTCGTGCAAGGTGACGCAAGCCGCACCGAGCTGCTCGACCGCTTCCGCGCGTACGGCAATGCGATCCTGGTGGGCAGCCAGAGCTTCTGGGAAGGCGTTGACGTGCGCGGCGATGCGTTGTCGCTGGTCGTGATCGACAAGCTGCCGTTCGCGCCGCCGGACGATCCGGTGCTGGCCGCGCGGCTCGACGCATTGACGAAGAAGGGGCTGAGCCCGTTCGCCGTGCACCAGTTGCCGCAGGCCGTGATCACGCTGAAGCAGGGCGCGGGCCGGCTGATTCGTGCGGAGACGGATCGCGGCGTGCTGATGATCTGCGACACGCGGCTCGTCGACAAGCCTTACGGGCGCCGGATCTGGCAAAGCCTGCCGCCGTTCAAGCGCACGCGCGAGATCGCGGTCGTGCAGGATTTCTTCGACGAGCATCGCTCGGGCAAGCACGCGTGACCGCACACGCGGCGCGGCGCATGAATGCCCCGGCGCCGCCCGAATGCGGTGCCAATAAAAAACCCGGCTCGATGGCCGGGTTTTTTGCATGCGCAACGGGTGTTACATCGCGCCGTGTTTCAGAACTGCCACCACGACTTCTTCGTACCGGGGCGCGCATGGCCGGTCACGTACGGGCTGTCGGGGAACGTGCCCGCGAGCACGCGCTTCGTGTCCTCGGCGAGTTCCGGCTGGTTCAGCTTGCCGTACGACAGGATCATGATGTGCAGCGCATCCTCTATCGCCGGCGCGCCCTTGTAGTCCTTGATCGCGAGTTGCGCGCGGTTGATGGCCGCGACATACGCGCCACGACGGTAGTAGTAGTCGGCCGCGTGCACTTCGTGCGATGCCAGCGCGTTGACGATGTAGCGCATCCGTGCAGCCGCGTCGGGCGCGTATTTGCTCTTCGGGAAGCGGTCGACGACGACCTTGAACGCATCGTACGATTCGCGCAGCGCCTGCGGATCGCGCTCGCTCATGTCCTGGCCGGAGAAGCGCCCGAACAGGCCGAGATCGTCGTTGAAGTGGATCATCCCCTTCAGGTAGTACGCGTACGGGATATCCGGATGATCGGGGTGGAGCTGGATGAAGCGATCGACGGCCTGGTCGGCGGCTGCCGCTTCGTTGTCCTTCCAGTTGCAGTATGCAACGTTGATCTGCGCTTGCTGCGCGAAATGGCCGAACGGATCGCGGCCTTGCAGCGATTCGAAATATTTCGCGCACTTGCCCCAGTCGCCGCCGGACAGTGCGTCCTGGGCCTCTGAGTATAATTTGTTGTTCGACCAGGTAGCCGTCTCGTCCTGCTTCTGCGGCAAGCCGTGGCAGCCGGCGATGAGGGCCGCGGCCGCTACCGCCGCAGCCCGGGCGGCGACGGTTCTGGCCGTGCGTTTGGTCGAATTCATCATGCTCGCATGTCCTAGCTTCAAGTCTCGGTGACCCAGTCTAAATGACCCGTTCAAGTTCGCAGAATGCCCAGCCGGGCACACCAAATCGCGAAGATTATAGCCCAAGCGATCGGCCCGCCGACGCTGCGTCGGGGGATTCCCTCGATGACGATCTGGCCGGCGACGCATTGCAGCCGCCCGTGGTGCCGTCCGCGGCGGGCGACGATGCGCCGCGCGTCGTCGAAGTGCCGCTGTCGCTCGCGGGCGAACGCCTCGACAAGGCGCTCGCCCAACTGTTCCCCGAATTCTCGCGCAGCCGCCTGCAGAGCTGGATCGAGGCGCAGCGCGTGCTCGTCGACGGCGCGCCGGCGAAGATCCGCCAGCCGGTGCCGCTCGGCGCGAAGATCCAGCTCGTGCCCGATCTGCTGCCCGAGCAGCTCGCGTTCACGCCGGAGCCCGTGCCGCTCGACGTGATCTACGAGGACGACGCGCTCGTCGTCATCAACAAGCCGGCCGGTCTCGTCGTCCATCCGGCCGCCGGCAACTGGAGCGGCACGATCCTCAACGGTCTGCTGCATCGTTACGGCGACGCGGCGGCCGGCCTGCCGCGCGCGGGGATCGTCCACCGGCTCGACAAGGAAACCTCCGGCCTGATGGTCGTGGCGCGCACGCTGGCCGCGCAGACGGACCTCGTGCGCCAGCTGCAGGCCCGCACGGTGAAGCGCCGCTATTTCGCGCTGGTGTGGGGCACGATGCCCGAGGCGGGCACGATCGACGCGCCGATCGGCCGCGATCCGCGCGAACGCACGCGCATGGCCGTCGTCACCGGCGCGTCGGGCAAGCCCGCGCGCACGCATTTCCGCACGGTTGACACATGCCTGTGGCAACGTCAGCCGGTGTCGGCGATTCAGTGCGATCTCGAGACCGGCCGCACGCACCAGATCCGCGTGCACTGCGCGCACGCCGGGCACCCGCTGCTCGGCGATCCCGTCTACGGGCGCGCGCGCGGCAAGCGCTCGGTCGCGCCGCTGCCGGACGGATTCGCGCGACAGGCGCTGCATGCGTGGCGGCTCGGCCTCGTGCATCCGGTCACGGGCAAGGCGATGCAGTGGCGCTGCCCGCTGCCGGACGACATGAACGCATTGGTCGCGGCGCTCGGTTTCGGGCAGGGCGACGAGGAATTCGACGACGACGACGGTGTCTACGACGATGACGATTTCGGCGGCGAGTATCACGACGACGAACCGTACCTGGACGATGAGGAGGAGTGAGTGCCGATGACGAACCTGGCGCCGTTGACGTGGCAGGACTGCGTGCAGCCCGACTGGCAGGTGTCGCCGCGCGTGCGCGCGCTGATCACGACGCGCGACGGCGGTGTGAGCGAAGGCCCGTACGGGCGTTGGCGGGACGGTGCCGCGCTGCCGGGCGGAATGAATCTCGGTCTGCATACCGGTGACGATCCCGACCATGTCGCCGTCAATCGCGCGCGCATGCTGGCGCTCGCCGGCCAGTCGAGCGCCGCGTGGCTCGAGCAGGTTCACGGTGCGCAGATCGTGCAGGCGGATGAGGTGATCGCCGCTGCGCCCGCTGCAACGGCGCCGCTGCGGGCCGACGCGAGCGTCACGAACCGGCCGGGCGCCGTCTGCGTGGTGATGGTGGCCGATTGCCTGCCCGTGCTGCTGTGCGATGCGCAGGGCCGTGCGGTCGGCGCCGCGCATGCGGGCTGGCGCGGGCTTGCGGCCGGCATCGTCGAGCAGACGGCGGCGCGCGTCGCGGCGCTGGCGGGCGGCGCGACGCGCGCGCTCCATGCGTATCTCGGGCCGGCGATCGGCCCGCAGGCGTTCGAGGTCGGCGCCGACGTGCGCGATGCGTTTCTCGACACGGCCCCGCAGTCGGAGCATGATGAAACCCGTCATGCGTTCGTCGCGATCGACGGCGCGCCCGGCAAGTTTCTCGCCGATCTCCATGCGCTCGCACGCTTGCGACTCGCGCGTGCCGGCGTGGCGCACGTGAGCGGCGGGACCGCGTGCACGGTCGCCGACCGCGCGCGCTTCTATTCGTACCGGCGCGACCGTGTGACGGGCCGCATGGCCGCGGCAATCTGGCTGGCCGATTGACGGCATGCGCATGCGTGCGCGGTTTTGTTGCGCCGCGAAATCGGGTTATCTCGATATTGAGGCGGCAATGCGGCGCTGCATGCGCGACTGAATGAAAAATCCCGGAGTCAAGCCATACAAAATGTTTTATGTTTCGCCGGAACCCTTGTCCCGTCTGTTGCGCGCGGATTATCTCCGTGTAGAAATGTTCAGTGGTTTGATCGTGCGCTTCACATGGGGAAAACGATAATGATAAAAATACCGCACTGCGGCAGAATCTGGAGACGCCTCTCCAGAGCATGACGGCCCGGCTCGCAGCCGGCACGCCGCGCGCGAGCAGGATTTCACGATTGACGCTCACGAATCACCGGTAAGGCAGGTAATGACAGCATCGAAAAATTCGTCGACGTCCGCGCATGCGGGCACTTCCGCAGGCAGCGCCGGTTTCGATCCGGCCGCCCAGCCGATGCAGCAGATGTTCGAGTCGTGGTTGAACGCGTGGCGCGGTTTTGCCGATCCGGCGCGCGCCGCGACGGCATCGGCCTCCGTCAATCCGTTCGCGACATTCCAGTTCCCGACGTCGTTTCCGTTCCAGATGCCGTCGATGCCCGACTTCGGCGCGATGACGTCGCCATTCGCGGGGCTGAAGCTGCCGGTGGCTGCGATTCCGCCCGAACGGCTCCAGGCATTGCAGGCCGACTACGCGCGCGATTGCATGACGCTGATGCAGCAGGCGGCCGCCGCGAAGCTCGAGTCACCGGAATTGAAAGACCGTCGCTTCAGCGGCGACGCGTGGAAGGCGTCGCCCGCGCATGCGTTCGCGGCCGCGTGGTATCTGCTCAACGCGCGTTACCTGCAGGAGCTGGCCGACGCGCTGCAGACCGATCCGAAGACGCGCGAGCGCATCCGCTTCACGGTCCAGCAATGGACGGCCGCCGCCGCGCCGAGCAACTTCCTCGCACTCAATCCCGACGCACAGAAATCGATCCTCGAAACGCAGGGCGAAAGCCTGCGGCAGGGGATGATGAACCTGCTCGGCGACCTGCAGCGCGGCAAGATTTCGCAGACCGACGAATCGCAGTTCGTGGTCGGCAAGAATCTCGGGTGTACCGAAGGCGCGGTCGTGTACGAGAACGACCTGATCCAGCTGATCCAGTACACGCCGAAGACGGACAAGGTGTTCGAGCGGCCGCTGCTGATCGTCCCGCCGTGCATCAACAAGTTCTACATCCTCGACCTGCAACCCGAGAATTCGCTCGTCGCACACGCGCTGTCGAGCGGCCATCAGGTGTTCCTCGTGTCGTGGCGCAACGCGGACGCATCGGTCGCGCACAAGACGTGGGACGACTACATGAACGAAGGGCTGCTCGCGGCGATCGACGCGGTGCAGCAGGTCAGCGGCCGCGAGCAGATCAACACGCTCGGCTTTTGCGTCGGCGGCACGATGCTCGCGACCGCGCTCGCGGTGCTCGCCGCGCGCGGCGAACATCCGGCCGCATCGATGACGCTGCTCACCGCGATGCTGGATTTCACCGATACGGGCATTCTCGACGTATTCGTCGACGAGGCGCACGTGCAGATGCGCGAGCAGACCATCGGCGGCAAGAACGGTACGCAACCGGGCCTGATGCGCGGCGTCGAGTTCGCGAATACGTTCTCGTTCCTGCGGCCGAACGATCTCGTGTGGAACTACGTCGTCGACAACTACCTGAAGGGCCGCACGCCCGCGCCGTTCGACCTGCTGTACTGGAACAGCGATTCGACGAGCCTGCCGGGCCCGATGTACGCGTGGTACCTGCGCCATACCTATCTCGAAAACAAGCTGCGCGAACCGGGTGCGCTGACCGTGTGCGGCGAATCGGTCGACCTGTCGCTGATCGACGTGCCGACCTTCATCTACGGTTCGCGCGAGGATCACATCGTGCCGTGGCAGACGGCCTACGCGTCGACGTCGATCCTGTCGGGCCCGTTGAAGTTCGTGCTCGGCGCATCGGGGCACATCGCGGGCGTGATCAATCCGCCGGCGAAGAAGAAGCGCAGCTACTGGGTCAACGACGACCTGCCCGAATCCGCGGACGACTGGTTCGCCGCGGCGACCGAGCAGCCGGGAAGCTGGTGGACGACGTGGGTCGAGTGGCTGGACGCGTACGGCGGCCGCAAGGTCGCGCCGCCGGCCCAGGCGGGTTCCGCGCAATTCCCGGTGATCGAGCCGGCGCCCGGGCGCTACGTATTGCAGCGCGATTGACGAAAGCCGGACAGCGGCGCACGCTGTCCGGCGCACCGCAGTTTTTTTAACAGGGCCGGTAACGATGCGCCGTGTCGTGCGGGCCTGGAGGAAAGGGAAATGACGGATGTAGTGATCGTATCGGCCGCGCGGACCGCGGTCGGCAAATTCGGCGGCTCGCTCGCGAAGATCGCGGCGCCGGAACTGGGCGCGACGGTGATCCGCGCGGTGCTGGAGCGCTCGGGCGTGAAGCCCGAGCAGGTCAGCGAAGTGATCATGGGCCAGGTGCTGACGGCCGGCTCCGGGCAGAACCCGGCGCGGCAGTCGCTGATCAAGGCAGGGCTGCCGAGCGCCGTGCCGGGCATGACGATCAACAAGGTGTGCGGCTCGGGCCTGAAGGCCGTGATGCTGGCGGCGAACGCGATCGTCGCGGGCGACGCGGAGATCGTGATCGCGGGCGGCCAGGAGAACATGAGCGCGGCGCCGCACGTGCTGCCGGGCTCGCGCGACGGGTTCCGGATGGGCGACGCGAAGCTGGTCGACACGATGATCGTCGACGGGCTGTGGGACGTGTACAACCAGTACCACATGGGCATCACGGCGGAGAACGTCGCGAAGGAATACGGGATCACGCGCGAAGAGCAGGACGCGTTCGCGGCGCTG
>NZ_JBYQCG010000002.1:0-8494 GCF_057837105.1 Burkholderia sp. APQ4-4ca
GATCGTCGTCTTGAAGATGTGACGGATCATGTCTTCGAACAGGTCGCGGATTTCCTGCTCGCCGAGGAACGACGTTTCGCAGTCGATCTGCGTGAATTCCGGCTGACGGTCGGCGCGCAGATCCTCGTCGCGGAAGCACTTGGTGATCTGGTAGTAACGGTCGAAGTTCGCGACCATCAGCAGCTGCTTGAACAACTGCGGCGACTGCGGCAGCGCGAAGAACTGGCCCGCGTTCACGCGCGACGGCACGAGGTAGTCGCGCGCGCCTTCCGGCGTGCTCTTCGTCAGCATCGGCGTTTCGATGTCGATGAAGCCCTGCTCGTCGAGATACTTGCGCGCCTCGATCGCGACGCGGTAGCGCAGGCGCAGGTTGTGCTGCATCTGCGGGCGGCGCAGGTCGAGCACGCGGTGCGTGAGGCGCGTCGTTTCCGACAGGTTGTCGTCGTCGAGCTGGAACGGCGGCGTGACCGACGCGTTCAGCACGTTCAGCTCATGGCACAGCACTTCGATCTTGCCGCTCTTCAGGCCGGCGTTGACCGTGCCTTCCGGACGGTTGCGCACGAGGCCCTTGATCTGCACGCAGAACTCGTTGCGCACGCCTTCGGCGGTCGCGAACATTTCCGCGCGATCCGGATCGCACACCACCTGCACGAGGCCTTCACGATCGCGCAGGTCGATGAAGATCACACCGCCGTGATCGCGGCGGCGCTGCACCCAGCCGCACAGCGACACGGTTTGGCCCAGCAGGTGTTCGGTCACGAGACCGCAGTATTCAGTACGCATCGACATGATGTTTGCTTTCGTTCGGTTTGATCAACGGGCGCCGCGACGCGCGGCCCGGGCGATGATTCTTTACTTACAGCGGCGGCTCGACGGGACGGCGGGCGGGCGCCGGAGCCGGCGCCGACGGCGCCACGACGCCCATCGAGACGATGTACTTGAGCGCGGCATCGACCGACATGTCGAGTTCGATGACTTCGCTCTTCGGCAGCATCAGGAAGAAGCCCGACGTCGGGTTCGGCGTCGTGGGCACGTACACGCTCACGTATTCTTCCGTCAGATGGTTGACCACGTCGCCGCCGGGCGTGCCGGTCAGAAACGCGATCGTATACGAGCCGCGGCGCGGATATTCGATCAGCAGCGCCTTGCGGAACGCGTTGCCGCTGCTCGACAGCAGCGTGTCCGATACCTGCTTGACGCTCGTGTAGATCGGCCCGACGACCGGGATGTGACGCACGACCGCGTTCCACCACGTAACGAGCTTCTGGCCGATGAAGTTCTGCGTGGCCAGCCCGACGACGAAGATGAACGCGAGCGTCAGCACCGCGCCGATCCCCGGCAGATGGAAGCCGAGCAACCGCTCGGGCTGCCACGATTCGGGCAGCAGGAGCAGTGTCTGATCCATCGTGCCGATGATGAGGCCGAGCACCCACAGCGTGATCGCGAGCGGGACGAGAACCAGCAAGCCGGTCAGGAACACCGTTTTCAGGGTCGTCTTTTTCATCATCTGCCGTCAATGAACCGCGCCGGAAGCGCGGGTTGGTCGCGACCCGGCCGGGCCGCGACGGTCAACTGCCGGCGGCGGGCGTCGCGGCCGGTGCCGGCGCGGCGCTCGTCGTCGTGGTGCTGCCCGCACTGCTCGCCGCAGCCGGCGCGGCTGCAGCGGGGGCGGCTTGCGCCGCGGGTGCCGCCGGCGCCGCGTCGCCCGACGTCGCCGCCGGGGCGCTGGCGCCGCCCGAGCCGCCGCGGAAATCGGTGACATACCACCCCGAGCCCTTCAGCTGGAAACCGGCGGCGGTTACCTGTTTGCGAAAAGCATCCTTCCCGCATTCAGGGCATTGCGACAGCGGCGCGTCGCTCATCTTCTGGAGCACGTCCTTCGCGAAACCGCACGCTTCGCATCGATAGGCGTAGATCGGCATGATATTTTTTCCCGCAGAAACTGGAAACGGCTTGCAAAACCTTGAATTATAGCCGAAACCCCGGCGCGCTCCGGCAACGGGCGCGACGCACGGGAATCAGCGACGGCGCCACGTGAGCCAGCGCTCGCGCCCTTCGAACACGGCCAGCGAATCGGTCACGGGCAGATCCTCGATCTGTTCGAAGTGCGGCGCGAGCAACGCGTCGAGTTCCGCGCGCTCGATCCCGAACGGCGGCCCCTTCGGCTTCGCCATCACAAAGAAATAGCCGGCCAGCAATCCGCCGGCGGGCAGCAGTTCGGCCATCCGCGCCGCATAGTCCACGCGCAGGCTCGGCGGCAGCGCGCACAAAAACGCGCGCTCGTACACCCACTGCACGTCGAACGGCGGCTGGTACGCGAAGAAATCGGCCTGCTCGACGACGTCCGCATGCGCGCCGAGCTGCGCCTTCGCGGCCGCCACCGCCTGCGCGGCGAAATCGATCGCGCGCACCGGCCAGCCGGCGCGCGCCAGCCAGCCGGCTTCCTGTGCGCTGCCGCAGCCCGGAATCAGCACCGCGCACGGCTCGCGCCGCTGCGCGAACACGCGAAATCCGTCCGGCACACCGCCGAATTCCCACGGCGTCACGCCGCGCGCGAAACGCTCGTCCCAGAACGATGCGTCGCCGGGATCGCGCGTCGCGAAATCGGCCGCGCCGGGCGCTGAAGGTCGTTTCGGTTCGGGCATCGCCGTGCTCCTTTGGGTCACGCGCCGTACGCGAGCGCGAGCAGCACGCGCGCGACGAGCGCCCCGACGCCGACGGCCAGGCCGAAGATCAGCAACGCCTGCATCAGCCGGTTTGTCCGTTTCTGCTCGACGAGGATCTGGCGCATCAGCTCCTCGCTCGCGGCGCGCGGCGCGTCGTGGCGCGCGGCCATCGCGTGGTGGATCAGGCGCGGCAGTTGCGGCAGCGTCTTGCTCCACTGCGGCGCCTCGACCTTGAACCGCTCGTACCAGCCGCGCAGGCCGATCTGCTCGGTCATCCAACGCTCGAGATACGGCTTCGCGGTCTTCCACAGGTCGAGTTCGGGGTCGAGCGAACGGCCGAGCCCCTCGACATTCAGCATCGTCTTCTGCAGCAGCACGAGCTGCGGCTGGATCTCGACGTTGAAGCGGCGCGACGTCGAGAACAGGCGCATCAGCACCTGGCCGAGCGAGATGTCCTTCAGCGCGCGATCGAAATACGGCTCGCACACCGCGCGGATCGCGCTTTCGAGCTCCTCGACGCGCGTCTCGGGCGGCACCCAGCCCGATTCGAGGTGCAGCGTCGCGACACGGTGGTAGTCGCGCTTGAAGAACGCGAGGAAGTTCTGCGCGAGGTAATTCTTGTCGAAATCGGACAGCGCGCCGACGATCCCGAAATCGAGCGCGATATAGCGGCCGAACGTGTTCGGGTCGAGGCTCACCTGAATGTTGCCGGGGTGCATGTCCGCATGGAAGAAGCCGTCGCGGAACACCTGCGTGAAGAAGATCTCGACGCCTTCGCGCGCGAGCTTCTTGATGTCGACGCCGGCCGAGCGCAGCGTCTCGACCTGGCTGATCGGCACGCCGGTCATGCGCTCCATCACGAGCACCTGCGACGTCGAGAAATCCCAGAACATCTCCGGCACGAGCAGCAGGTCGAGGCCGGCGAAGTTGCGGCGCAACTGGCTGCCGTTCGCGGCCTCGCGCATCAGGTCGAGCTCGTCGTGCAGGTACTTGTCGAATTCGGCGACGACTTCGCGCGGCTTCAGGCGCCGGCCGTCGGCCCACATGCGCTCGGTCCACGTCGCGATGTCGCGCATCAGTGCAAGGTCGGAATCGATCACCGGCAGCATGTTCGGCCGCAGCACCTTGACGGCGACGGCCTTGCCCGCGTGCACGCCCTGCTTCAGCTTCGCGAAATGCACCTGCGCGATCGACGCGCTCGCGATCGGCTCGCGCTCGAATTCGTCGAACAGCTCGTCGACCGGCGCGCCGAGCGACTTCTCGATGATCGCGATCGCGACGGCCGAATCGAACGGCGGCACCTGGTCCTGCAGCTTCGCGAGTTCGTTCGCGAAATCGACCGACAGCAGGTCGCGGCGCGTCGACAGCACCTGGCCGAACTTCACGAAGATCGGGCCGAGGCTTTCGAGCGCGTGGCGCAGCCGCACGGCGGGCGGATCGGAGTAGCGGCGGCCGATCGTCGTGATCCGCAGCAGCAGCTTCACGCGCCGGTCGTCGATCCGGGACAGCATCACTTCGTCGAGACCAAAACGGATGACGGTGTAGACAATCTTGATGAAACGGAAAATGCGCATGCCCTGCGGCCCTCAGTGCGCGCCGCGCGGGCCGGAACCCGTGCGCGCGCCGATTTTTTGTTCGAGTCGCTCGACCCGCTTTTCGACCCGCGCGAGCGCATCGCGTGCGCGCGCCAGTTCGGCGTCGAAGCCGCCGAGCGACGCGCGCCGGACGACTTGCGGGTTCTCGTCGAGCCAGTATTCGGCGACGGAATCGAGCACGTTGCGGCCGGTGCGGCGCGCGCGCGCGCCGGCATCGCGCACGACCGTCGCGATCCGGTACGCCGCCGCGTCGCCGACCAGCTTCGCGAGATCTTCTTCCGGTTCCCAGCGCAAATGCTCGGCCAGCTTCGCGATCTGCGTCGCGAATTCCGCGTCGCCTTCGATCTTCACATGCTTCATCACGGCCGCCTGGCCGCCCTGCAGAAACGCGGCGACCGTGTCGCCGGCAAGCGCGATCGACACGTCGACCTGTTGCGCATCGTGCGCGTCGACAGCCGACAGATAGCCGTCGGGCTGCACCAGCAGCGTGAGCGTGACGGGAGGCACGTCGATCCGGGCAGTCTTGCCCGCATAGGGAATCAGGCGGTCACGTGCCCACGATTCGCGCGCGAGCAGGTGATTGACGGCAGCAGCAAAAGGCTTGGCGGCAAAGGTCATCGGGCTGGGAAAGAAAAAACCCGCGCAGGCCGGGCGCCCACGCGGGTTTCTATTGTAACGTCGGATCGACGGCAGACCGTGCCCGACCGTACACCCGGGCGGCAAGCGGTCGCAGTGCGGCGGCCGTCGCCCGCGTGCCCGGCGGCGCGGGCCGCCGGCCGCGCTCAGTGGGTGTTGAGCTGCTGGATACCCGCGAGCAGCCAGCCCTGACTGCCCGACTTCGACAGGTTCCAGACCTCGTCGAACGACGCGGCCGACGTATTCGCCGCTTCGCGGATCAGGCCGTGGAAGCGCACGCTCGCCGACTGCTCGATGCCGCGATCCTCGATCGCGACCAGTTCCGCGTCGAGCTGCACGACGTCGGTCTGGTTCGCGTCGTTGCCGCGCGAATCGAGGTCGATCTTGATCTCGGCGAACATTTCCGGCGTCGTGAACTCGCGGATGTCGGCCAGGTTGCCCTGATCCCACGCCGCCTGCAGGCGCACGAAGTAAACCTTCGCGCTGCGCAGGAACGCCTCGGTGTCGAAGCCGGCCGGCACCTGGAGCGGCGCAGCCGCCATCGCGCCTGCCGCGCCGGCGGCCGCCGCGCCGCCGCCGAACACGCCCTGTGCTTCGTTGGCATAGCTGCTGCCGCTGCCCGCATAGTTGCTGCCCGTGTTGCTCTGCTGGAACGACGGGCTTTGCGAGTAGCCGCCCGACGACGACGATGCGCCGCCGACCGAGTACGCGGGCTCCTGCGGGCAACGGCGGTTCATGAACTTGCGGACGAGCCAGATGCCGACCATCGCGAGCAACGCGATCACGATGACGTTCGCCATCATGCTCGCGAACGCGCCGCCGAGACCGAAGTGCGAGAGCAGCGCCGCGATGCCGAGACCGGCCGCGAGACCGGCGATCGGCCCGAGCCAGCGCGAGCGGTTGGGCTGAGCGGCCGGCGCGGGCGCGGCCGGGTTCGGACGCTGCGCCTGCGACGGCGCGGCCTGCTGCATCGGCTGCTGCGCGGGCGGCGTGGCCTGGCGCTGCGTGACGGTGGAGCTCTGGCGGCCGATGCTGCGCCCGCCGCCCATGCGCTTCGCTTCGGCGTCGAGCGATGCGAACGTGCCGGCCGTGAGCAGGCCGACCATCAGCAGCGTGCCGACCCGTCGAGCCCACGGCTTCGACGGTTTGCTACGGTTGAACAACGAACGCGATTCAGGCATCAGCTTCTCCGAATGTAAGACGAATGTAGGGAAAGAACCCCTTAGTACTTGGTCCCTAGGTGTAAAGCTACCACGCCACCTGACAAATTGTAATATTTGACGGCGTCGAGGCCCGCTTGTTCCATCATCGTCTTCAGCGTGTCCTGATCGGGGTGCATCCGGATAGATTCAGCAAGATACCGATAACTTTCAGCATCTTTCGCGAACTTGTCGCCAAGCCACGGTAATACTTTGAAAGAATACAAATCGTACGCTTTTTTCAGCGGATCCCAGACTTTCGAGAATTCCAGGACCATCACGCGGCCGCCGGGCTTCGTCACGCGGCGCATCTCGGCGAGCGCGGCATCCTTGTGCGTCATGTTGCGCAGCCCGAACGCGACCGTGACCACGTCGAAGTAGTTGTCCGGAAACGGAATTTTCTCGGCGTCGCACAGCAGCGACGGCGTCACGATGCCCTTGTCGAGCAGCCGGTCGCGACCGACGCGCAGCATCGATTCGTTGATGTCGGTATGCCAGACTTCGCCCGTCGGCCCGGCCGCCTTCGCGAACGACTTGGTCAGGTCGCCGGTGCCGGCCGCGATGTCGAGCACCTTGAAGCCGGGGCGCACGTTCGCCTGCGCGATCGTGAACACCTTCCACGCGCGGTGCATGCCCGCCGACATCAGGTCGTTCATCAGATCGTAGTTGCTCGCGACCGAATGAAACACGCCCGCCACTTTCTTCGCTTTTTCGTTTTCCTCGACGCTTTCGAAGCCGAAGTGGGTTTTGCTCATCGCGTTGATCCTCAGTAAATGGCAAGACGGCGCCGAGCGGGCGCCGTCGATTTCAGTGGCAGTGGCCATGCGGCGCGCCGGCCGCCTGCATCGGGGCGTCGCGCTCGACGCCCGCCGCCTTCAGTTTGTCGAAATAGTCGCGCCACAGCGCGTCCTGCCGCGTCGCCAGTTCGTACAGCAGGTCCCACGAGTAGATGCCGGTCGAATGGCCGTCGGAGAACGTCGGCTGCAGCGCGTAGTTGCCGACGCCCTCGAGCGCGGTGATCGTCACTTCGCGCTTGCCGGTCTGCAACGTCTCCTGGCCGGGCCCGTGGCCGCGCACCTCGGCCGACGGCGAATAGACGCGCATCAGCTCGAACGGAATCCGGTAGCTCTCGCCGTTCGGGTACTGCAATTCGAGCACGCGCGATACCGCGTGCACGACGACGCCGGACGGAATCGGCGTCGTGGAAGTCAAACCGCTCATGCTTGCCTCGAATCGGTCATGCGTTGAATTTCCTCGCGCACCGCATTGTGCAGCAGCGAGGCCTGCGCCGCGCGCGAGCGCAGCAGCGCCTCGGACACGCTGCGCTGGCGCGGCGCCCACACGGGCTGCGGGAAATGGGCATCGTTGGAAAAGCGCGGAATCACGTGCCAGTGCACGTGCGGCACCATGTTGCCGAGGCTCGCGAGATTCACCTTGTTCGGCTGCATCACGCGGCGCACGGCCCGCTCGACCGCGTAGACCACGCGCATCAGATGTGCCCGCTCGGGTTCGCCGAGATCGGAGAACTCGGCCACGTGCGCACCCCAGATCACCCGGCAGAAGCCCGGGTAGTCGTGCTCGCCGGTGGCCAGCACGACGCGCAGCGCATCGTCCTGCCAGAGCACCTCGCCGCCGTCTTCACGGCAAAACACGCATTCCATCGTCGCTCCCATGTGGACGGGCGCCGGCACATCAGCGCCGGCGCCCGCTCTCATCCTAGTCCCGCTGGGCGGTCGTCATGCCCGCATTAGACCAGCACGCGCTCGATCCCGCCATGGTTGGCCCGTGCGACATAATCGGCCATCCAGTTCTCGCCGAGCACCTGGCGCGCAATTTCGACCACGATGTAGTCGGCCTCCAGGTTCGCGTCCTCGTTGTAGCGCGACAGCCCCTGCAGGCACGACGGGCAGCTCGTCAGGATCTTCACGTCCGGGCCGTTCGTGCCCGCATCGGCCGGCGCCGGCGCGTCGCCCGCCACCACCGGAATCGCGCGCAGCTTCGCCGCGCCCTTGCGGATCTCCTCTTCCTTGCGGAAGCGCACCTGCGTCGACACGTCCGGACGCGTCACCGCCAGCGTGCCCGACTCGCCGCAGCAGCGATCGTTCTTCTCGATCCTGTAGCCGTCCTTCTGCGCACCCATCAGCTCGTTGACCAGCTTCACCGGGTCGATCGTCTTGATCGGCGTGTGGCACGGGTCGTGATACATGTAGCGCGTGCCCGTCACCCCGTCGAGCTTCATCCCCTTCTCGAGCAGGAACTCGTGGATGTCGATGATCCGGCACCCCGGGAAGATCTTGTCGAATTCGTAGCCCGCGAGCTGGTCGTAGCACGTGCCGCACGACACCACCACCGTCTTGATGTCCAGATAGTTCAGCGTGTTCGCCACCCGGTGGAACAG
>NZ_JBYQCG010000003.1:0-6216 GCF_057837105.1 Burkholderia sp. APQ4-4ca
CGACGCATGCTATCCGGAAACCGATCGGGGTGAGCTTCCTGCAGCTTGGCCAGCAACGTAACAGCCTTCAGACGCGGTGCATGGCGCAGCAGTGGCACCACCTCCGTCTCCCAGACGTCAGCGAACGGATCGGATCGGGTGCGCCACGTTCTCGACGCTCTCTGCGACGGCAGCGGCGCACCGCGCTCGATTCGACGCGCCGTTCGAACGCTCATGCCAGCCATGGCCGCTGCGACTTCTTGGGTGTGATGTTTGCGCTTGTTCATATAGAGGCGGACCTGCTGGTCCGTAATGTAGGTTCCGGGCATGGCTGTTCTTCTTTTGGAAGACGATCAGCCATCCTAAAACCCCATCCGTCCGGCGCCGCCGGTGGGGAAGCGCCTACGGCGGCTACGCCGCCTTCGTCGTTTCCCCACCGGCCAAGGTAATTGTCGTCAAACCGGCCAAGATAATTGTCGCCGTCTACCCAATGTGTTTCGCTCGGAGCGGCGTGCGGCTGCTCGGGATGATGGACGTGCGGCGCGTGTGGGTCGTCGACGGGTGCAGTTCGCTGCGCCCGACGAACGTAACCCGTTCGATACGCCCGATACGCGGCCGTTGCGGGAGACGAGTGATGCGCTCGTGGCATCGCCGCCTTCTTTTAAACACGAACCCGATTTTGTCTCGGCTCCGAACCGTGTCGCGCTTGGCGCGGGTGGGAGCGATAGTTTGGGTCGCGCAGTGCCCGGGTATGAGCAGCGCGAGCAGAACTGGAACGAATACCTGCGCGCTAACGGCTCACGACCGGCTGGAAGTAGCGGCTCGTATGCGCCACAGCGGCCGTACGATGCGCCGCGCGGTCCGCACGGGGCACCGAATCCGTTCGATCCGTCGGTGCCGCAGCCGGAGACGCGGACGTTCTACGACAACGGATCGGGGACGAAGTGCACGGCTACCGGCGGCGCGGGAACGTCGCGGTCGTCTTGCGATATCACTTGGTAATGCGTGGTTTGGGGTGGCTGCCACTTACGGCTGCTCTACCCTGTCCGGCGCGCTGCGCGACGTCGCGCAGCGCGGCCGCATCCCGCGGCGTTGCGCTTACAACTGCGTGATGATCAGCCTCCCCGGCTCAATCTCGATCCGCGCCTTGCGGCCCGGAACAAAACACGCATCGTTGATCAGCCACATTCCACCAATCTTCATGTACGGATAAAACGTCTCCGGCCTCGGATCCATGGTCTTCGGGGTACCCCACATCTCCTGGATCGTGACGAAACGTTCCGTCTTCGGTGGTCGTGCTTTATGATTCGGCTTAGCCATGGGCAACTCCTTGAAAGTTGGCTGTGGTTAGCGGGTCGTGAGTGTTGGTAGCACTTGCGGCCCGCGCTCGTTTACCGCGGCGTTTTTATGGTTCGAATTCCTCCTTTGTTGATGAATCGATGGGAGCGATGCTTCGTAGAAGATCGGCGCGTCTGGCGCTTCCGTTCGCGTGCACTGCGGGCACACGATCACCATCAGTTGAACATCACCCATTAAACCATCATTGGTGTGCATTTGAGCGCACGTTAGCCATTGGGTATAGGTAAGCGGCTTGGTCATTTTTCTGGTTATTGCGCATGTTGACACTAATCGCGAGCATGTCGACGCCTGTGCCATCTATTCGGAACATGACTGATCCGAACGTGACGATTTGAAACAGTTCTACGAGTTCGGACTCGACGATGTGTGCCGGGCTCGATACTTGTGTAGCCAATGCAAGGTCTTTTGAGCGCGCACGTCTACGGATGCCACTTGTGCTGAACGTGAGAATCCAGCAACGTTACAACGCGCGGTCGATCATCTGTCGAATTGCATTTGCGGTTTTCCTGCAGGCCTCTCAAATGGCCACCCTGTCGACGCTTAGGGTCAGGCGGACAGCGCGAAGCTCTCACCACACCGGGTTACGCTCGAGATATGCTTCCCTCAACTCCGACGAGCACTTCATCGAGTATCGGTGCTTCGATCTGACGTCATGCGTAAGCGTCGCCGTAATTCTTCGTCTTCCAAAAAACATCTACTCCAGAACTTTTATATAGCTCACAAAGCAACTCAGAAAAACTTAGCGCTATGATTGGACAACTCCCGGCCACGCCATGAACTTCGAAATTACTGTCATAACACCTCCCACTCCTCTTCTTGGAGGTGTCGATGGTTATATAATCTCCACTGTCCGCCTTGCAAATGACATACCAAGAAAAGGAAATATCATTCTCGCACAGCTCACCGACAATAAGCATATTGGCCTGCATCACCTCGTTGGCAGACAATATCTTGAATGATACATTTTCCTTGCCGCTCCTAAAAAAAACGATACCACCACAAAGATTGTAGAACTCCACGAGCTCACTCGGATACACCATGTCCGGGCTCGGCAATAGCGGAAGGCTACCGTTCGCGGGCAATACTTGGCACTTGCTATCGGCCCGTATAATTTCGACGATTTCTTTAATTGACACCATATAAATTTGAATCCACTCAGTGCCATCGAGAACAAAAAATCACTCCCCTTCGCGAGCCAAGGTTAAAGCAGACGATTTACTTAAGGATCGCCCCGTTCGGGAAACAAGCTCACGGCAATTTACGCATTGGCTTATTCGCAGATGCCTTTTGCCAGGCGATCAATATTCCTGCCTCTCCGCAAGCGTTGTTTACTTCGGTCAAGTCGGCATCCTCGACCATCCAGAGCCACATATTGTTTGGAATACTTCTCAAGAAACCTCGAGATGAGTCAGATATGATCCACTCCCTCAATGAAAGATCGTCGACGCGGATTTCCAAGTGATTATCATTGAGTACATTTAAAGGATAAATCATTCTGAGTTTTTCTCGCTCATAACTCACCGAACCCGGCACCCTACCAGGGAGTTCTCGCGTGAAAAGCGACGTATTCTCAAAAGGGAAAATCCTCACCAGATTCACTCCAGTCGAGTATTTATACGCAATCGATGAGTTTTCCGCATCGTACGCAATAGCGTATTTGCAACTCAAGCGAGCCACAACGTTCTCAAGAAATTTTTCTATTTCTTTATTTATCTCATGCACCGCCCTCTCGATCTGTACATCGACAAATGACAACCCCGCAAATTCCGGAACATTGTAACCAAACGAAATAGCCGGGGTACCAGCCGTCTTTTCGTCATTGAGTACCTGGAATGCGGAAACTTTCCCAGTCAATATTTTGGCCCTCAGGTCAGAGAGAGACACTTCTTGACTATCAATAGTTCTCTCTCCACCTCGAGCGACGAATTTTAAAAAAAATCCCCTGGTTGCTTCCGAACCCAATTGACGAAATAAATCTTCAGCCACCTCTAGAGTGGTGACGACCTGAATCGGACTAGTCCCATAAACTACAATTCCCGCATTCATATTCGTGGGCGTACTTCATCGCATGATGCGCATCCGTGAGCTCGTAGATCTTGCTTGCTTCGATCTTCCCCTTTTGAACTACACCACCAAGCCTACTTCTGAAAATCAAACACCCCGACGAACCGCACGCGGGAGGTAGGACGGACGCCTTCTGCGTTCTCGTACTGAAAGTTATAAAGTAGGATTAGACCGTTATCGTCAGCACTGCGCATAGCTTCGAGCTCAGGAATCAGCACGTCGGCAAAACTATCGACCCAAGAAAATCCCACAAGATTCTCTCGGAGGCTTAGATCCGGTTGCAGCATGTCCGCCTCGCGGAAACCATCGTCAAACCAATCAATTCCGGTATCGTCTCGAAACTGATTGAAAGAGTCACCATTCTCGTCGTAGGCGTTCTCGATGTAGTCCGTAAGATCATCGTCGTCAGTGAACTTCCCGACCCAGACTGATACTTTGTTAGCTTTTTCCATTCTTCCTTACTCCGTCGGCGGCCGAAGACCCGCGGGCAGATCGTCGACGCCATTAGTGAGCCGATAATTTCCCCAGTTCTGCAAACGCCGTAAGTACGTTGCATAGTCCATGGATGAATCGACAATATCAATGATTTCACCGTGCGCTGTCCCTGATCCTTTCTTTCCGTGCATCCAGTCAGGATTGATACCACCAGTGGATTTCGTCGGCGTTCGATTTCCCCAGATATCTTCTGCTGTGAGCCCCCAACGCTTAAAGGTAGGGGCACGACTTACTGGCAACCACTCGTGCATTTTGCCAGGCCAACGCAATCTGTCCTCAATCGTCCCTCGATAGTCCTTCCAGTAGGTATCGAACTCGTCGGGCGTTAGCTTATTAAACCATTCCGCGAAGCCTTCACGGATACCTGGAATCGGACATCGCTGGAGTCCCAACGGATCAGTCTCGTCAGTCGGAGTCGGGACGTATCCGTAGATGCGAGTGCCGCCCCGCAGGCCGATCGGGTCCTGACTAAGATATGCGCCGGAATCTGGATCATAATACCGATTCAGGTTGTAACTGAGCCCTGTCTCGTCGTCCACCCACTGGCCAGGAAAGCGCAGCGTTGTGTCAATTGCTGACGCGCCGTCATTAGCTGCTCGCCGTGCCGGCAGCAGTTTGCCCCACAACGAATACGCAGCCTTCCACACTGGCTTGCCGTATTGGTCAAACACGGCCTTCGGCAGACCAACCTGATCGGTCAGGATCGGGTAGAGGCCGTCGTCAGTCTCCTGCGCAAGCGGCGAGAAACCGCCGGGTTCGATATGCCACGTTACGACCTGGCCGGTCGTGCCATCGCGCTGCTCGATCCAGCGTTCTGCTAGCGCCGCCCCGTCCCACAGGAACTTCACGGTTTCGCGGCCGCCGAGTTGCTGCTTTTCGACCCTGCGGTTGAAGGCATCGTAGCGATACAGCCATACGCCGCGTTCGGGCGTCGCAACCTTCACGAGCCGATTGAGCCCATCCCACGTGTATTGCCACGTCTTTGGCCTAAACCCGGGCTGTTCAATCGTCTTCTCGATCGTTCGGCCACGTGCATCGTACTGATAGCGTGCGTAGCCGACCCGTTCCGGCAAACCTCCGCGGCCATAGTGGTGGGCATCTACGGGCGCCTGCTGCCCGTGAGCAGCAATGTTCATCGCAGCGTCGTAGCGGAAGTGCTCAGTCGGCTGCAGCAGACTTTCCGCGGTGACGATCTGGCCACGTGCATCGCGCCGATACGTAAGCGTATCTATGTCGGTGTCGACTCGCTCCAGTTGCCCGGCTGCGTCGTAGTGATAGACCTGCCGCGTCAATTGCTCGAGCGCACGGGCCGGATCGGCTTGCAAGGCATCGAAGGCTACGGCAGGCCCCGCAATCTGCCGGCGTATACGGCCGAGTGCATCGTACTGTTGCTGCGCGACAAAATCTCCCGCTTCACGGCCGATCTCGCGCCCTAACGCATCACGCCGGATCGTCAGTTCCCCGACTTGCGTCAAAGCCCCGGATACATCGTACGCATAGGAGGTCTCGCGCCTAGGTGTCATCCGCAGACGTCGTTGTCCATCGGCGTCGTAGACGTGCCGCAACAATTCGCCATGCTGATCTTCGCCGATCAAGCGGCCATTCCTGTCATAGGCAAGGCGCGTCACATGAACGTGCTCACCCTGGACCTCCGCCGATGCCAATCGTCCGCTCGCATCGTAGCGGTAGGCAAGCTTCACGTCGCCGGCATCGATCTCGATGAGCCGGTCGGAAGCATCGTATGTATAACGCCACTGGCCACCGTCGGGCAGTGTCTTCGTCAGCAGGCGACCAACGGCATCGCGCTCGTATTCGGTCGCGCGGCCTCCCCAGTCAATTTCGGCCGCGAGACGCCCGGCCGCGTCGTAGCGGTACGTGTAAGTCTCTCCCAGCGCATTGATAACCTTCGTCAGCCGGGTCGCATGGTCGTACTCAAAACGCGTTGCATGTCCGGCCGCGTCGATCGACGCCGTAAGCAAATCGAATGGACCGTAGGCTCGCTGGATCGTACGTCCTAGCGGATCGATCCACTCGACGGGCAGGCTCTCGCTGTTATAGCGTGCCCTCGATACCGAGCCATCAGGGCGCGTAACCGCGCTCAGCAGACCACGCGGATTTGCCGAGCCATCAGCATAGTCGTAACGCGTCACATGCCCGTCGGGCGACATCTCCTCCAACAGCCGGCCCAGCACGTCTATCTTGCGACGAAAGCGTGCACCCGTTGGCAACTCGATGTCAGTCAGCCGCAACCGGGCATCGTAGTCCAGGCGCGTCTCGCGATCACCTTGAACCACTCGCAGCAGTTCGCCATGGGGCCCA
>NZ_JBYQCG010000003.1:6236-59697 GCF_057837105.1 Burkholderia sp. APQ4-4ca
GTCCTAGCGGATCGATCCACTCGACGGGCAGGCTCTCGCTGTTATAGCGTGCCCTCGATACCGAGCCATCAGGGCGCGTAACCGCGCTCAGCAGACCACGCGGATTTGCCGAGCCATCAGCATAGTCGTAACGCGTCACATGCCCGTCGGGCGACATCTCCTCCAACAGCCGGCCCAGCACGTCTATCTTGCGACGAAAGCGTGCACCCGTTGGCAACTCGATGTCAGTCAGCCGCAACCGGGCATCGTAGTCCAGGCGCGTCTCGCGATCACCTTGAACCACTCGCAGCAGTTCGCCATGGGGCCCATAGCGATAGGTCGTTTTGTTGCCGTCCGGCTCGGTACGTGCAATCAACCGATACAGATGGTCGTACTCGAGCTTGATCGTGCCGCCGTTCGGCAAGCGTGCCCCGGTTAGGCGCTGCTCGTCGTCATAGTCGAAGTCAACCGTCCTCCCCGAGCTTTCGACGACCGAAGTCAGTTGGCCTCGATCGTCGTATCGATAGTCCGTCCGTCGGCCAAGCGGATCAATCCGGGCCATCAAACGACCAAGCTCCCATTCGGAGTAAGTGCAATGGCCGAGCGGATCAGTTTCGGCCGTTACAAGACCTTCGTCGTTATAGGCGTAGGTCCATTCGCCGTCGACGTCAATCACGCGTGTACAGTCGGCTTCGTAGATGAATCGGCCCGTGTGATAGCCCTGCCGTGTACCTGTCTCGACTACACGGCCAGCTGTGTCGTACCGATATCGAACATCGGTCTGGTCTGTATCCCGCCATTGGGTCATCCAGCCGTGTTCATCGTACGCGTAGTGGAACTGCCCAAACTGGAAGCTCGCCACATGGGTAAGCATGCCGTTCTGGTAGTCGTAGTCCACAAGCGTTCTGGAACCACCGTCCGCATCATGGAGGACGATCCGTTGCAGCCGCCGGTCGTGCCCGGGATAGGCAACCTCAAGCCGATAGCCGTCGCTATGGGCCATGCCGCTCAAACGGCCCGCAGTATCGTAGGAAAGAACGATCGCGTTGCCGTCGAGGTCCTCGATCCGTTCGAGGCGAGACGAACGCCCGTCGACGAGCGGCGTGAAAATACGCAGTTGCCGCGTATCGCGATCGAAGATGCGCGGTTCGAGCCGGCTTCCGACCAGCCGATAACGCGGTTCGCGCAAGTTGATGCCGTTGAGCGCCATATCCGGCGCGTCAAAACCGATCACAAGGCCAGCGCCGTCGTGGTATCTCACGAAGCGGCCACCATCGAACGTCAATTGCTGCGACCAGTTGTCCGACCAGCGGTGACCGAGCAATCCATGATCGTCCGATCGAGTCCGATAGCGTCGTTTGAACTCGAGGGGCAGGATTCCGGGAATGGCAAGATCAGTACGGATCTCCAGCATTTCTCCGGATACCGGATCAACCGGATCCTTGCACTTCGGTCGATTCTCGTCCTTGATACCCCTTTGTTCCGCAGATCGGGTGGGCTCAGGTCTGAATTTTTCGCGCAGCCCCTTGCCGGCAAACTTTCCCGCCCCGCCGCCTACGAGCCCCCCGAGCAAACCCGCCAGGAACTCCTGAGTCGCCGACAACTCCGGGTTCTTCGGGCCATAATTTCCGGTCGTTTTGTCGATCCAGATGCTGTTGCGCCCCGAATTGACCTTGCCGCTACAGTGAGTCTCGTGGCCGATCCGCACCAGCGGCAGGCCGTTGACGAACACGGTTTTGCTGCCGTCGACGAGTGCCTGCGGCGCGCCGGAATGGTGATCGCATTTCACCAGGTCCGTGACGCGCGCCACTTTCTTACCTTCAAAGTACACATTGCTCGAACCGGTAACGATCTCGCCGCAGTTGGTTCCCATACTTTGGCTGGCCGATGCGAGCGCACTACCCAGCGTCAGGCCGCCCGCCATGCATGCCCCGACGATCAGCGCGCCGGCGAGTCCACCTGTTGCCACGGTCGCCGCCACCGCCACGCCAATCGCAACCCCCACGGCAATGCCGGCGAGAATCCCCATAAAACCCGACGAGTGCGCAATCCGATCGCCAATGCATGCGGGGTGCGGATCGCCTCGGCCGATTGTGAGGCCCAGCACATCGCCAACCTGCGTGAACTCCTTTGACAGCCAGCCGGTCACGCCAACCTTGTCGAGCGCCCAAGCGCCACCGACTGCAATCGCCAACGGAAGCATGACGGTGCCCGCTGCAACCGCGCCCGCACCCAGTGCCGCCCCGCCGGTCGCACCACCTGCCAGCGCCGTACCGGCGGCACCCAGCCCAGCGGCCGTCCCCTCAATGGCGGTCAGGCCCGCATCGGCGCCGAGCATCCCATAATTGAGGTGCTCGTAAAACGGCTGCTCGGCCGCTTTCGCGGCCTCACCGTCCTCCAGCTTGGCGATTTGATCGAGACGTTCCTTTGCGCTGCCGCTCGGCTCGTTGTAATTCGGCGTGTCCGACATTGCCGCCTCAGATCGGATCGCGCAACTGAAGGCTCTGAATCACCGCCCGGATTTGGTCGCGCTGTGTGTCACTCAGCGTACCGGGCGCGGTGAAGGTGAGCATCAGCACAACCTGCCCGTATTCCACCATCGTCAGCCGCTGGTGAATGGGCGCCTGGTTGTTCGCCCAAGTAAACTCGTGCACGTGCGCAGCGCGCCCGGACACGGTGGCGTCTTCATTTGCCACCTCGGCGTAATCTGGAACCTGCTTCGCCACCTTCCGGATTTCGCTTGTCACATATTCGGAGAATTTCATGCCCCACGGCAGCCGCTCGCGCGTGATCACGAAACTCACGCCCTCCGTGCCTGTCGCTGCCGACACAAATACGTTCATCGTTTTGTCCTGCCACTCCACGGGCAGCGCCAACGTGCCTTCCTGCATCTGGTACATGCTTTGTTATCCTTATTGCGGTTAGCCGTTTTTCGGATTGATGTCGGTTCGAGCTGCCTGGATGTTGATGTTGCTGTCATCCAGGTGGATCACCGAATCGCCCTTATAGATATCGATCGAGTCGGCAGTCATGTGGATCCGCGTGCCGCCATCGCCGCCGATCTTGATCCAGAGTTCCTTGGCTTCCAGGGTGTGCACGCCCTGCGGAGTCTGATGCAGCGTATTGCCCTGCACTACAACGTCCGACAGGTTGCCCACTGCGACAGCCGTCGTATGGTTGCCCTTGCCAACCTCGACGGTCCGGTCGCCTTTGAGAACTTGAGTCCACTGCGCATCCTCGACAACGGTATGCATGTCTTTCTGCGCATGCATGTAGAGCATCTGTGCGCCATTGACGTCGCTCATCAGCAACTCGTTCGACCCCTGCCCCTTGTGCGTCTGACTCTTGATCCCCATCGTCTGCCCGGCCGCTCCGTGATACGGATTACCCTGCTCGCCATTGAACACGCGGCCGACGATCACCGGGTTATCCGGATCGCCCTGATTGAACGCCACCAGCACTTCCTGCTTGATCCGCGGAATCGCGGCCGCGCCCCAGCCGTCGCCCGCCCACGGTTGCGACACGCGCACCCACATCGAATCGGAGCCGTCCTTCTTGCCGCGCCGGTCCCACGGGAAATGCACCTTCACCGCGCTGCCGTTCGTATAGATTTCCTCGCCCTTCGGCCCGACGACGATCGCCGACTGCGTGCCGTGAATCACCGGCTTCGGCGTCGCGCGCGGCGCACGGTACGGAATCTTCTTCGGCAGCAGCGAGAAGCTGTTTCGGTACGGCAGCTTCGCGCTGTGCTGCGTATAGTCGTTCACCGCCTCGTGACGCACGTGCAGGATCACGTACTCCTGGTTGTTTTCGAGGACGGGATGATTCGCGACGGTCACGGCGCCCGCCGTGGTCATGCGCCACGCGTAGCCGCCGCCGGTATAGCGATGGGCTTGCGCCTCCTCGGCCTCCATCGCGAAACGGGCGTAGCGGTTGCCGTCGTCGCCGTGGTCGTACAGCGACTGGTGCTCGAACCGCTCGGTCGCATCGAGCCGCGCATGCTTGAGGTTTTGCGGGCCGGCCTCCACCAGCATCAGCGGCGACGACGGATTCTGGTGATTGAAGTCGCGGAACGTGACCTTGCCGACGCCGAAGCGCCGGCCTTCGTGCAACTGGTCGATGCCGCTGTCCTCGCTCGCCTCGGTCGCCGCGAACGGCACGGTGGCGAGCCCGTCGATCGGGCGGAACAGCAGGTTCGTGTCGCCGATCACGAGAAAGTGCTTGTCCTTCTCGTACCGATGCGTCCACACGAGCCCCTCCTGCTCCATCAGCCGCGCGCAGAAGTTGTAGTAGCTCTCCTGGTACATCACGACGTATTCGAGCGGCTTCTGGCTCGTCCGGATGTCGAACGTGAAATCGGAAAAACCGTGTTCCTGGAAAATCTCGGTGAGGATGTCCTGCGCGGTCTTGTTCTGGAAGATCCGGCAGTCGGTCGAGCGCGTGAGGAACCAGAACCACGGCACCGCCGTCAGGTGGTATTGCGTGACGTTCCCGGGGTTGCCGGCGCGGTCGAACGACGCGACGTAGCCGTCGAAATAGCGGTCGTTGTCGCCAGTGCCCGACGCCACGACGCGTTCGAGCGTCGACAGGCGCGCCTGCTGATCGAAGCGGATCTTGACCTGCTGGCCGATCAGGTCCTCTGGGCGCAGGTCGTGGCGGTGCGACAGCAGGTCGAGGTGGATTTCCGGCAAGCGGTTCACGTGCTCGTCGACGACGGCCGCGCTGACCAGCAGCACATCCGGGCCGAGGGGCGTATCGAGCGTGACGTAACGGTTGAGCTGGGTCAGGCGCGCGGGGTTGGCGGCGCCGTTGATCGCTTCGGCGATGGCGCCGGGCGTCTTCTCCATCAGCGAGAAGCCGGTCTGCGCGAGTTGCAGCGCGCGCTGGACGGTGTCGACGTGCCCGGCCAGCCCCGCGAGCGGCCCGAGGCTGCCGGCCACGCTCGACGCCACCGGGCCGGCAAGGCCCCCGAGCGCGCTCAACGAGCCGAGCGCACTACCGCCGAATCCACTGGGAATACCCCCGTTCGGAGCGAAACTCATTCTTGTTCCTTGCGTGTGATCTCAGGTTCCATCGGCCGGCTCGCCGGTCCGCGGCCTCGATAATGTAGGGTAAAACCCGGGCGCTTGAAAGACGTCCGCAAACGTTTTCGTTCGAGCCCTGAAAATCGAGAAACTAGACCGGCGGCTGGGTGCCGGGGCGCGGCGCCCCACGTCGAAGCAGCGCGCCGGTCGCGGCCGAAAACAGCACGACCTGCACGAAGCTGGTGACCGGCACGTATGGTGCGAAAAACCGGTCCATCAGGTGCGCGAAGCCGCTCAGGCTGAACGCGGCGAAACGCTGCTCGTCCACCACCAGCCGCACTTCCAGCCCGTGCACGAACGCCGATGCCGGCTTGCCGGGCAGCCAGCACCGCACGCGCGCCGTCGACCACGACACGAGCGCATCGAAGCGCCTGCCGGCGTCGACGGCGTCCTCCGCCCAGCGCGCGCAAAGCCGCCTGAGCTGGGTCAGGCCACCCTTGTCCAGCCGGATCGCCTGCGGCACGAGGAGCGACAGCAAATCCCACAGCTCGCCATGGCGAAAAGCGGGCGGCTGGCTCCGTGTCGGCCGGTTCAGCAGCGAAATCGTTCCCATCGGGTCGCCGCTGGGCAACGCCAGCTCGCGCTCCCGCATCCCGGACAGATCGCCCTGCGTGCAGGACAGCCGGATCTCCAGCTTGCGATGGCCGGGATCGGCAGGTCGTCCGTCCTGGTCGACCAGTTCCAGCTCGACGCCGCGGAGCGACTCGGCAGTATCGGCCGCGGCTGGCGCCGGAGTCGTCTCCGTCTCCTGGGTTCGGGGATCGGCGGATTCACTCGGTGCCCGCCGTGCCTCGTCGCGCAACACCATCCAGAACAATCCGGGACGCATGCCCGCGCCATGCCGCAGCGACCGGAACGGCGCCAGCATCGACGCGCCCGAGTCGGAAACATGGCGAACGGTGTCGACCGACCAGATGGCCGTACGCGATGCTCCCGCCTGCGCAAGCGCCTTCACTGCGTAATGGGCGCAACCGGCGCGCGTCTCGATCGGCTGGGCGTCGTCGGGAAACAGGTTGATGACCGGCGTACAAAACAGCCGGACGTGGTCGGTCGTAGCAGCAGCCAAGCGCTGGGCGCGATGCGAATCCGGATGAACGCCCGCGATCGCGAGGTGGAGCGCGACGCAACGGCTGCCGCCGGCGCTTCGCTTGAGCGCCCGCATATCCAGGTCGACGAAGTCGAAACGCTCCGGCACCGCGCAATACGCCATCAGCAGGTGAAACGGCCAAAGCGCATCGTCGGGCCGCACGTCGAGCAGCGCATCGGCAGGCTCGAAGCCGACGGCGGTGAACATCGCGTCCGGCAGACGCTTCCAGCGCGTTGCATCGCCTGCTTCGACGAAACTCCGGCCGGCAAGAAGCAACGCGGCATCGGTGAGCGCCGCGACGATTTCCCGCGCGCCGGTGAAATGCACGCGCAATCTGTCCGGCACGATGGCGAACGTCTCATTCGGCGCAGTGAGCTCGAACGTGAAGCTCAGCAAACCCGTCGTTTCCGGCGGCAACGCGACGTCGCGCGGCGCGATCGCCGACGTCGTGTAACGCACCGACGACACCGTCAGCGGCACGATCGCGACGTCGTCCGCGATGCGGAATACTTCCTTGCCGGCCGGTGCGATCAGCCGCTCGCCGCGACGAACGACGCGCGGCGCAGCCGGTTGGCCGCTGCCGTCGCCATGAAATTGCGCAATCGCGCACGATGGAAACGGGCGCAGGAAAGCGCCGTCAAGCGTATCGAGAAAACTGCCGGTGAACGCAGGCACGTCATCTTCGAGACGGATATCGTGACACGCTGCCATCAACGCGAACGATTGCAACAGGCGTTCGACGTGCGGATCGTCCGAATGCTCGCCCGTAATCGCGAGTCGAGCGGCTATTTTGGGGAAGCGTCGAGCAAACGTCTGCATCGAATGACGCAGCAGCGTCATCTCGCGTTCGAAGTGCGGCAGCAGATCCTTGGGTTCGATGGCCATACTCGTTCCGTCCGTCGCTGCATTCGCCTACGACGACGCAGCGTTCATGAAAGCGGAACGATCTTATTCGGGCAACCTGGCTTTTGATTACCTGTGAATTGAATGAAGGCCGGATTGGCGGCGACGAATTCGTCGATGGGCATCCTGCCTTGCGCGAACATCAAGGCTCGCCGCTTGCAAACGGTCATGCGGGCACTTTCGCGCCAATGGTGGCGAACCGTTAAAACGGACAGCACAGCATGCTCGTGGACACGGCGGCCACACGCCACGCGTCGCCTCACCTCGGCGAAACCACGATCGCCGCCCGCCGATTCTGCGCCCGCCCGCTCGGCGTCTTGTTATCTCCTACCGGATCGTGCTTCCCTTTCCCGACGATCGCGATCCGCTTCGCGTCGAGTCCCACGTCGACCAACTCGACGGCAACGACTTCAGCCCGCCGCCTCGACAGTTCGACGTCGTACTTCTCCGTCCCCTCGTTATCCGAATACCCATACACCCGCACCCCGTTGATACCCGCCGATCGCAACGTCCGCCCGATCCGCTCGACGATCCGCCTGACATCCGGCTTGAGGTTGTACCGGTCGAAATCGAACAGGATCGGCCCGGTCGATCCGAACTCGAACCCCTGCCCGGTCTCCTGGAACCCGGCCGACTTCAGCGCCGTGACCTGCGTCTGCGTCAGCCCGCGATGCAGCGGCGGCGTCTGGCAGCCCCCCAGCAGCATGCACAGCAGCAGCGCACTCCCGACGCACATCCGCCCCATGCTCACAGGAAACGAGTGGTTCATTTCGCATCCCCTTCCATCGCGCCCGCTCCGCAAGCGCTTCTTTTAACCGCCGCCGCGGCCTCGTCCGCGGCGCGAGTCGATCGACATCACACCGGCCCTGCAACGCTCTCCGCCAGCTGCCACGATCCCGGCCGCGCGCGCTTGGCGCGGTACATCGCGACATCCGCCGCGCGCAGCAGGCCGCTCGCGTCCGACGCGTGATCGGGATACAGCGCAACGCCGGCACTCATCATGGTGGCCACCACGCGGCCGTCGGACAGCTCGATCGACGGCGCCATGCCGGACAAAATCTCGTCGGCGATCCGGCATACGCTGCCCGCCTCGGGCACCGCCGCCAGCATCACCGCAAATTCGTCGCCGCCCAGGCGCGCGACGAGATCGGTCTCGCGCACCCGCGTGCGCAGCCGCGACGCGATGCCGATCAGCACCGCGTCCCCGGCGTCGTGGCCGAGACCATCGTTGATCTCCTTGAAGCGGTCGCAGTCGAGATAGAGCACGGCGACCCGCTGCCCCGTCAACGTGGCATCGCACAGCGCAAGCGCGAGGCGCGATTCGAACTGCATGCGGTTGGGCAACCCGGTGAGCGCGTCGTGCGTCGCCTTGTGCTCGAGCGACGCGTTCTCGTCGCGCAGCGTGTTCTGCCAGTCTTCGAATTCGTCGAGCAACGCGTTGAAGTCGTCGCCGAGCTGGTTCAGTTCGGCGATCGCCGTCGGCTCGACGCGCCGCGCGAACGCACGCTCGCGCCGCACCGCGTGCGCGACGCCCGCCAGCGCGCGCAGCGGCGAAACGATGTTGCGCAGCAGGCGCTTCGAGCTGACGTACGCGCCGAACACGCTGACGGCGAGGCAGCCGAGAATGCCGCCCACGCCGCCGAGCAGGAAGCCGGAGAACTGGTGCCCACGCCCGCGCACGACGACGTGGCCGACGACGATGCCGTCATGCATCACCGGCGCGGTGACCGGCCCGGGCAGCGCCACATCGGCGACGGCACGCTCGAGCCGAGCGATTCCGTTTCCGGCCGGCAACTGCCACGACGCGAACAGTTGCCCCCTGCTGTCGGTGACGACCATCTGCGCGACGTCCTCGTCGCCGGCGATCATCCCGATCGCCTCGTTCGCCGCGACGCGATCGCCGAACACGAGCGCCGCCTCGACCGTATAACCGAGCGAGCGCGCCAGCAGGTTCAGGTTGTTGCCGGCATACGCACGCAACGCGATCACGGCGACGACGATCAACGACACCGCGGCCATCGTCACGGCGACGAATGCGAGGCGCAGGTGCGCGCGACGCAGCACGCTTTGCAGCGTCGGGCGCGGCGGGCGCGAAGCGGGAACGGGAAGCGCGGACCGTGTCATGGCGTCACCGGCCGTCGTGCGAGATTGAGGACGTTCGGATGCACGCGCACGCCGCTGCGCGCGACCGCATCGAGATTGATGTCGAAGGTGACGCGTTCGCCTTCGACCGTGATGCAGAACATCGCGCCCGCGGTGCAGGACATATCGTGTTCGGCAATGGTCAGCACCGGGCGGCCGGACAGCACGGCCTTCACCCGCGCTCGCTCGTCGCCGCCGAGGATGCCGAGATAGACGACGTCGCACGCCATGCCGAGCGCGGGATCGTCAAAGCGCACGCGCTGCACGTCGAGCACGGTCGAGCCGGCCTGCAGCGTGTCGGTGAGGCCGCCCGCGTAGTCGGGCCTGCCCGTCACGCAGAGATGCAGGCGCACGGGCGTGGTTGGCCAGCGCGTGAAGCTGATGATGCCGAGCACCACCTGACGCACGGCGGAGTCGTGTGACGAAAAGGCGGGACCCGTTGGACTGACCGGCGTGGTGGTAGCCGCAATTTGCACCGCATCGATCGGGGGCTCGTCCATGACGGCAGGCGCGCCGGCGACGACCGGTACAGCGCTCAGAACGCAAACGATTGCGGCAAACGCCTGGCGGAACGTGGCGACTCGGCCCCGCCGGCCGGACGCCTTTCGCGCGGCGATGGCCGCCGCACACGCTGGCGTCGATGCGACTGCGAGACTCGCAGCCGCCGCGCACACACTTGCATCCATGATGGAAACATCTGCCGCAGTCGTTCCCGGCCCTGCCTCCTGCCTGCCATGCGCGTGCAGGCACCGTATCACGCGCACGAGTCTTTCCATCTTAGGTAAAAATTCGGTTCCCGAAGCAGTGGGATACACCCCAGATCATGTCGGAAAGCATGCTGAATCGGTGCCGCGGCGCTCCACTGCGCACCGGCGGCAGCGCCAGCAAATTGATCTGCGGATTGAACCCCGGATCACGGCAAACTTCATACATCCGACCGCCCCGCATTCAAGCGCCTCGTCTGCATCGAACGGCTCGTTCCGCCATGCGCGCACGCTCGACTGCCGTATGGGCCGCGCGGTGGACAATGAATCGATATCGACGAGAATATCCGCTTGTCCCGCGACCATACGTCGGAATGCCGGCATGCCCGAATGCCCGGATCTAGGCCACACACCGGAGCGCCATGAAAGTCGAAAACTCGGAACTCGAAGCATTCGTCGCCGTTGCGGAGCTCGGCACGTTCCACCGTGCGGCCGAAAAGCTGAACCTGACCCAGCCGGGGCTGTCGCGCCGCATCCAGAAACTCGAACAGACGCTCGGCGTCGAGTTGTTCCAGCGCACCACGCGAAGCGTGACGTTGACGGGCGTCGGCCGCCAGTTCCTGCCGATGGCGCGCGAGCAGATCGCGCAGCTCGGGATGATGCTGTCGTCGATCCATGACATCGCGCAAAAACGTTACGGCAAGGTGCGGCTCGCGTCGATCCCGACGATCGTCGCGCAGGCGCTGCCCGACGTGCTGCGTCGCTACGCCGAAAAATATCCGCACGTCGCCGTGCAGATCCTCGACGGCAATCACGATTTCGTGCTGTCGCAGGTGCGCGCGGGCATCGCGGAATTCGGCGTGAGCCTGCATCCCGGCGACGACGACGATCTTCTGTTCGAACCGCTCTTCACCGACCGTTACGTGCTCGCGGCGCACGACGACGATCCGCTGGCTCGCGCGGACGCCGTCACGCTCGGGGAGTTGCGCCATGCGAAGCTGATCATCGGCGGTCGCGACAGCGGCAACCGCCTGCTGCTCGAAATGCTGATGGGACAGGAAGCGGTGCGAACCCGCTGGTTCTACGAAGTCGAGCACATCTCGTGCGTCGCGGCGCTGGTGGCGGCCGGGGTCGGCTGCGCGATCCTGCCCGAAAGCGCGCTGCGTGCATACGGCTCGCCCGCGGTGCGCGCGGTGCCGATCGCGAGCCCGACGATCGAGCGCACGGTCGGCATCGTTCGGCATCGCGCCATCTCGATGTCCAGCTTCGCGGGCGACCTCCATGCGCTGGTGAAGGCGTCGTTCGCGTGACGCCGCGCGCCACGCCGCGGGGCGGCACGGCGGCGCGCGCATTGATGACGGTTTCGCATGAATCGCGAGCCGAACGGCATTGGACACCCGAAAAATGGCTGGGGACGATGGGAGCGAACATGAACGACGGAAACGGGTAGCGCCCCGGATCCGGACGGATTCTGGAGGAACCATCATGCATTTCGACGTGATCCTGCGTCGCGGCGAGTTGATCGACGGCACCGGGGCCGCACGCTTCGAAGCCGATCTCGGCGTGACCGGCGAGCGCATCGCGGCGATCGGCGACCTGGGCGGCGCGACGGCCGCACATACCTTCGATGCGAGCGGCCTCGTCGTCTCGCCGGGCTTCATCGACAGCCACACGCACGACGACGCGTTCGTGCTGACCGATCCCGGCGTCGAGCCGAAGGTCGCGCAAGGCGTCACGACGGTGATCGCCGGCAACTGCGGCATCAGCCTCGCGCCGCTGCTCGCCGAGACGGACGTGCCGCAGCCGCTCGACCTGCTGGGCGCGTGGCAGGCGTTCCGCTTCCCGTCCTTTCGCGCATATCTCGACGCGCTCGACGCCACGCCCGCCGCCGTCAATACGGCGGCCCTGATCGGCCACTCGACGCTGCGCGTGCGGCACATGACCGATCTCGGCCGCGCGGCCAACGCGGCTGAAATCGCGGCGATGGCGGCCGACGTGCAAGAAGCGATGACGGCCGGTGCGTTCGGCGTCTCGTCGGGTACCTTCTACCCGCCCGCGGCAGCCGCGACGACGGACGAACTGATCGACGTGTGCGCACCGTTGCGCGAGACGGGCGGCGTGTTCGCGACGCACCTGCGCGACGAAACCGATGCGATCATCGCATCGCTCGACGAAGCGTTCTCGATCGGGCGCGCGCTCGACGTGCGCGTCGTGCTGTCGCATCACAAGGTGGCCGGCAAGGCCAACCACGGCCGCTCGGTCGAAACGCTCGCGCATATCGACGTGCAGCGCGCGCGCCAACCGCTGTGTCTCGATTGCCATCCGTATCCGGCCACGTCGACGATGCTGCGCGCGGATCGCGTCCATCAGTCGTCCCGCGTGATCCTCGCGTGGTCGAAGCCGCATCCCGAGCTCGCGGGCCGCGACTTCCATGAACTGCTGCCGCTGTTCGGCGATTCCGTCGACGCCGCGATCGACGCGCTGCGCCCCGCCGGCGCGATCTACTTCGTGATGGACGAAACGGATGTCGAGCGCATCATCGGTCACGAACTGACGATGGTCGGCTCCGACGGCCTGCCCAACGACATGCGCCCGCACCCGCGGCTGTGGGGCACGTTTCCGCGCGTGCTCGGCGAATTCTCGCGCAAGCGCGGCCTGTTCCCGCTCGAAACCGCCGTGCGCAAGATGACGGGCCTCACCGCCGAGCAGTTCGGCATCGCAGCGCGCGGACGGCTCGCGATCGGTCATTACGCCGATCTCGTCGTGTTCGACCCCGACCGCGTGATCGACCGCGCGACGTTCGCAAGCCCGACGCTGCGCCCCGAAGGCATCGAGCACGTGTTCGTCAACGGGCGGGCCGTGCTCGAACACGGCCGGCACACCGGCACGCGTCCCGGCCGGGCGCTGCGCCGCGACATCTAGAACCGGCCGATCGACGGCGCGCGCTCGCGTTGTCACGGCAACCGCCCCAGAGTCCACCTGCACGGAGTCACCATGACGAATCCCAACGGCGCCGCCACGCCGCGCGGCATGCAAGCCGGTCGGCCCGCGCATGCGGAAGCCGCCGCCCTCGGCCTCGGCGCCCTGTATGCACGCCTGAGCCGGCGCATCATTCCGCTGATCCTGGTCTGCTATTTCTTCGGCTATCTCGACCGCGTCAACGTCGGCTTTGCGAAGCTTCAGATGGTGACGGACCTGCATCTCACCGACGCCGCATACGGCGTCGGTGCGGGCCTGTTCTTCGTCGGCTACCTGCTGCTGCAGGTGCCGGCCGGCTGGCTCGTGCGGCGGATCGGCGTGAAGCGCTGTCTCGCCGGCTCGATGCTGACGTGGGGCGTCGTGTCGGTCGCCACGCTCGCGACCCGCGACACGGCGAGCTTCTACGCGCTGCGCTTCCTGCTCGGCGTGACCGAAGCGAGCTTCTTTCCGGCCGTGATCGCGTACTTCAGCGTGTGGTTTCCGTCGCACCGGCTCGCGAAGGTCATGGCCTTCCTGTTTCTCGCGATGCCGCTCGGCGTGATCGTCGGCGGGCCGCTGTCCGGCTGGATCATGGACGCCACGCACGGCGGCTTCGGGCTGCGCGGCTGGCAGTGGATGTTCGTGATCGAAGGCCTGCCCGCCATCGTGCTCGGCCTGTACCTGCTCGTGCGCGTGACGGAGCGGATCGACGATGCAACGTGGCTGACCGACGCGGAAAAACGCATGATCCACGCGGAAATGGCGCAGGAAGCGGCCGGCAAGCGCACCCGCCTGGGCGCCGCGCTGCGCGAGCCGACCCTGTGGCTGCTGTTCGCGACGTCGTTCCTCTACAACGTCGGCAACTACGGGCTCGTGTTCTGGATGCCGACGATGATCAAGGCGCTCGGGTCGCTGAGCAACCTCGAAATCGGCCTGGTCAGCGCCATCCCGTACCTGGTCGCGTCGGTCGCGATGGTCGCGAACGCGCAGCATTCGGTGCGAACCGGCGAGCGCCGCTGGCATACGGCGCTGCCGGTCGCGATCGGCGGCATCGCGCTGCTCGCGAGCCTCGGCATGCGCGCGCATCCGGTGCTCGCGGTCGCGTGCCTGACCATCGGCGTGGCCGGCATCATGAGCACGCTCGCGATGTTCTGGAGCCTGCCGTCGCGCATTCTCGCGGGCGAAGCGGCCGCGGGCGGCGCCGGGCTCGTCAACATCGGCGCGGCCGTCGCGGGGTTCGTCGGCCCGACGCTGATGGGCTATGCAACGGGATTGACGGGCAGCACCGAGCTCGGCGTCGCGCTGCTCGCCTTCACGCTGTTCGCTGCCGCCGCGCTGATCCTGTCGATTCCGCGCCGGCTCATGGCGCGCACGTGAGCGCGGCGCCTTCGATGCGCAGTGCGCTGGCATTGGCGGCCAAGGTGCGGGCCGGCCAGGTGAGCGCGGTATCACTCGTGCAAGCCGCGCTCGCCGACATCGCCGCACGCGACGGCTCGATCAACGCCTGCGCAGCCACCTTCGACGAGCGGGCCCGGCGCGATGCGCTGCGCGTCGACCGACTCGTGCGGGACGGACGCGACGCGGGCCCGCTCGCTGGCGTGCCGTTCGTCGTGAAGTGGAACATCGACGTGGCGGATTATGCGACGGTTGCCGGATCACCGGCGCGCGCCGCATTGCCGCCCGCCGTCGCCGATGCGCCGATCGTTGCGCGACTGTGCGCGGCCGGCGCGGTCCCCCTGGGCGCGACGCAGATGGACGAACTCGCGTGCGGCGCCACCGGCGTGAATCCGCACTATGGCGCGGTGCGTCTGCCGGTCGATCCGACGCGCATGACGGGCGGCTCGTCGAGCGGCTCGGCCGCCGCGGTCGCGGCCGGGTACGTGCCGCTCGCGCTAGGCAGCGACACCAACGGCTCGATCCGCGCGCCGGCGGCGCTGTGCGGCGTGTGGGGATTTCGCCCCGGCGACGGGCGGCTTTCGCGGGCCGGCTGCCTGCCGTATGCCGAATCGCTCGATACCGTCGGCGGGTTCGCGAACGATATCGACGATCTCGCGGTGCTGTACGACACGCTGGACGAAGCCGATGCACGGCGCGCGCACCCGCCGCACGATCCGGCCGCCCCGCTTCGCGTCGCCGTACTGACCGGCGATTTCGAAACACATGCCGATGCGGATGCGCAACGCGGCGTCCGGCGCGCGGCGGCCTGCCTGCGGGCGGGCGAATCGGTGTTTGTCGGCAGCGACGAAGTCGCGCGCGTGCGCGAAGCGGCGCTCGTGATCTCGAACGTGGAGCTCGCGCGCGCCCATCGCGGCTTGGTCGACGCCCCGGCGGCGCTCGTCTCCGAACGCCTGCGGTCGCGCCTCGCAGCCGGCCTCGCGACGTCCGACGCCGCGTATCGGCACGCGCTTGCCCACCGTGCCGCCTGGCGTGCGCGCATCGCGGCGCTGTTCGCGCGCTTCGATCTGCTGCTCGCGGCCGCGACGCCTTGCGCGGCGCCGCGCTTCACCGACGCGACCGTCGATGTCAACGGCGTCGCGCTCGAACCCGCGAAGACGCTCGGCCTGCTGACGCAGCCGATCTCGTTCGCCGGGCTGCCGGTGGTCAGCGCGCCGTGCTTCGTATCGGGCGAGCTGCCGGTCGGGGTGCAATTGATCGGTGCGCCCGGTGCTGACGCGGTGTGCTTCGACGCCGCGCGGCAATTCTCGGCCGCGTGGCGCGAGATGCTCCGTTAGCGACGCACCCCTTGGTGCCGTGCGCCGCCGCGAGTATGCTTGTGCGTCGAACACTCTCCAACCCGGGCGCGCACCGTACCGCGGGCAAGCGCCCCGCCAACCGTCACTCACCATCGATGGATTTCGACGTCATCGTTCTCGGCGCCGGCATCGTCGGCGTTTCCGCCGCGCTGCACCTGCAGGATCGCGGCCGCAAGGTCGCCCTCGTCGATCGCGGCGCGCCCGGCGAAGGCACGAGCTTCGGCAATGCCGGGCTGATCGAGCGCTCGTCGGTCGAACCGTATCCGTTCCCGCGCAGCCCGTTCACGCTGATGCGCTATGCGCTGAACCGCTCGACCGACCTCTACTGGCACGGCGCGTCGCTGCCCGCGTTCGCGCCGTGGCTCGCAAGGTTCTGGTGGGAATCGGCGCCGCCGCGCCACGCGGCGGCCTCGCGCGACATGCTGCCGCTGATCGAGCGCTGCATCGTCGAACACGACGCGCTGATCGCGCGCGCCGGCGCCGGCGAACTGATCCGCGCGAGCGGCTGGCTCGAAGCGTTCCGCACGCCGGCCGCATTCGAACGCGGCGTGGCGGAGGCCGGCCTCGCCGCGCGCCGCCACGGGCTCGGCATCACGCCGCTCGACGCGGCCGCGCTGCGCGCGCACGAACCGAGCCTCGCACCGGGCTTCTGCGGCGCGCTGCACTGGCTCGACCCGAAAAGCGTCATCGATCCGGCTGCGCTCGTCAAAGCGTATGCGCACCTGTTCGTGCAGGGCGGCGGCACGCTGCTGACCGGCGACGCCGCGAGCCTCGACGCGCTGTCGCCCGGCTGGCAGGTCCGGACCGACGACGGCCCGGCGGCCGCGCCGGCCGTCGTGGTCGCGCTCGGCCCGTGGTCCGACACGGTGTTCGGCAAGTTCGGCTACAAGATCCCGCTGCGCGAGAAACGCGGCTATCACATGCACTACGCGCCGTCCGCGCGCGGCGTGCCGTCGGCACCGATCGTCGATCGCGAATACGGCTACGTGATCGCGCCGATGCGGCGCGGGCTGCGGCTCACGACCGGCGTCGAGATCGCACGGCGCGGGCTTCCGCCGACGGGCGTGCAGCTCGAACGCGCGGAACGCGTCGCGCGGCCGGTGTTCGGGTTCGGCGAACGGCTCGACCCGCATCCGTGGCTCGGCTTCCGTCCATGCACGCCCGACATGCGCCCGGTGATCGGCCCCGCGCCCGCGCATCGCGGGCTGTGGTTCGCGTTCGGACACAACCATCACGGGCTGACGCTCGGCCCCGTCACCGGCCGCCTGCTGGCCGAGATGATGACCGGCGAAGCGCCGTTCACCGATCCGGCGCCGTATCGCGCGGATCGCTTCTGAACACGCGACGCCGGCCGGCCCGAAGGCAGGACCGGCGTCGCCCCGCCGTCAGCGAAAGCGAAGTTGATCTCGCCCGAGCTGCGAAACGGACGCGCAGCCCATCAGCCGCATGTCCCGTTCGATTTCCGTGCGCATCAGTTGCAGCGCGCGCTCGACGCCGGGCTGCCCGGCGGCGGCGAGCGGAAACAGGTAATAGCGCCCCAGGCCGACCGCCTTCGCACCGAGCGCCAGCGCTTTCAGCACGTGCGAGCCGCGTTGCACGCCGCCGTCCATCATCACGTCGATCCGGTCGCCCACCGCGTCGACCACCTCGGCAAGCTGGTCGAACGCGGCGCGCGAACCGTCGAGCTGCCGTCCGCCGTGGTTCGACAACACGATGCCGGTGCAACCGATATCCGCCGCCCGGCGCGCGTCGTCGACCGACATCACGCCTTTCAGGCAAAACTGCCCGTTCCACTCGCGCACCATCGCGGCCACGTCGTCCCATGACATCGACGGATCCAGCATGTCCGTGAAGTAACGGCTGATCGACATCGCGCCGCCGCCCATGTCGACATGCCGGTCGAGTTGCGGCAAACGGAATCGCTCGTGGGTCAGGTAGTTGACCGCCCAGGCCGGCTTCAACGCGAACTCGGTCATGCCCGCGAGCGTCAGCCGGAACGGAATCGAGAAGCCGGTGCGTTTGTCGCGCTCGCGATTGCCGCCGGTGATGCTGTCCACCGTCAGCATCATCACGTTCACGCCGGCCTCCCGCGAGCGGTTCATCATCTCGCGGTTGAGGCCACGGTCCTTGTGGAAGTAGAACTGGTACACCTGCGGGCCCGAGCTGATCGCGCGGGCTTCCTCGAGGCTCACGGTGCCGAGCGACGACACGCCGAACATCGTGTCGAATTTCGCGGCCGCGGCGGCGACGGCTCGCTCGCCGTCGTGATGAAACAGGCGTTGCAGCGCGGTCGGCGAGCAGTAAACCGGCATGCCGAGCTTTTGCCCCATGACCGTCACCGACAGATCGACGTCGCGCACGCCGCGCAATACGTTCGGCACCAGATCGCAACTTTCGAACGCGCTCGTGTTGCGTCGATAGGTGGTTTCATCGTCGGCCGCGCCGTCGATGTAATTGAAGATCGGCCCCGGCAACCGTCGCCTGGCCAGCTTACGGAAGTCGCGGAAATTGTGGCAATCGTTCACGCGCATTCGTCACACTCCATTCGGCGCGCAAGCGGCATGCCGGCGGCCCGGCGCGCGTCGCTCGCATCGCAGCGTTCGTTCGGTCCCGACGGCCGGTGGCCTCGCGCGATACGGAGGCCGCGCCGGCAACCGGGAGGGCCGCATCGCGTCCGCCGCTGGCGAACATGCGGAAAGTCGACTCGCGCGCTCAATCGAGCGCGCGGCCGAAAATGCGGATCACTTCGTCGAGATGCTCGGCCATTGCACGGCGCGCGGCGTCGGGGTCGCGCGCGCGGATCGCATCGAGGATCGCGCGATGCTCGCGCTCCGACCGGTGCGGCATGTCGTTCGGCATGTACAGCGACTGCAGCCGCTGGAACATCAAGTCGTACTTGTGCGCGAGCAACTGCTTGATCATCAGCGCATACGCGGCGTTGTCGCTCGCCTCCGCGATGCGGATATGGAACAGCCGGTCGCCCGGGTGCGTGAGCGAGCCGCTGCGGTTGTCGTCCTGGTTGCGCAGGAATGCTTCGTGGATGCCTTCGATCTGCGCGTCCGAGCCATGCTTCGCGGCCAGCGAGGCGGCTTCCGGCTCGATCAGCCGGCGCGCCTGCAGCAGCGCGAACGGCGGGATTTCGGTGTCGAGGTCGAGCGCGATGCCGAGCTCCGGATCGATCTCGACGATCGAGAACGGCGCGACCGGCGCGCCGGGTGTCCGCGCAGGTTCGGGCGCGGCGGCCGTTTCGGGATGGCGCACCTTCACGCCATCGCCGACGCGCACGCTGACGAGCCCGTTCACTTCGAGCGCGATCAGCGCCTCACGCACCGACGTGCGCGACACGCCGAACCGTTCGGCGAGTTCGCGCTCGGGCGGCAGATAGCTGCCCGGCGGGAAATCGCCGGACTCGATCATCGCACTGAGCTTGTCGGCGATCTGCTGGTAGAGGCGGCGGTTCTGAATCGGCTGGATGGACATACGTTGACGCTGGTAATCGGTTTCGTTCCGGACGGTCCGATGCATCGCATCGACCGTTCGCGCCTATTTTATATGCCGCGCTTCACATCACCCGGCACCGCGTAGCACCGCGCGGCCGTGCCGCCCCACAACGCGACGCGCTCCGCCGCCGACAACCGCGCTTCGGCCCAGCGTTCGACGAGCGACGCGACCTCGTCATACGACGCCGCGAGCAAGCACACAGGCCAGTCCGACCCGAACATCAGCCGCTGCGGGCCGAACGCGTCGAGCGCCGCATCGAGGCACTGCTCGATATGCCGGATATCCTGCGCGCGCAGGCCGCGCCACCAGTCGGCTTCGGTCACGAGCCCCGACAGCTTGCACGCGACGTGCGGCAGCGCGCCGAGTTCACGCAGCGACGCGCGCCAGCGCGCGAGCGCCGTGTCGTCGCGCTCGAACTCGGCGAGCGCCGGCTTGCCGACGTGGTCGAGCACGAGCCAGTGCGCGTCGTGCCGCGCGCAGAACGCGCGTACGTCCGGCAACTGGCGCTCGAACACGAGCACGTCGTAGACATAGCCGTTCGCCTGCAGCCAAGCAACGCCGCGATTGAAAGCGGGATCGGCGACGAACGCGCCGACGTCGGCTTCGTCCTGCAACTGGTGACGAAAACCGCGTAGCTTCGGGCTACGCCACTCGGCGACACGATCGGCCAGCGCCGGCGCACCGAGATTCTCCCAACCGACCACCGCCGCGATGCGGGCGTCGTCGCGCGCCAGGTCGAGCAGGAACGCCGTCTCGTCGCGCCCGGCGCGCGCCTGCACCGCGATCGATGCGCCGAGCGCCTGCGCATGCATCTGCGGCCACAGCGCATCGGGCAGGTAGTCGCGCGCGAGCACGCCCATCCCGGGGCCGATCCACGGATAGTCGGCCGCGCGATAACGCCAGAAGTGCTGATGCGAATCGATACGCACTGCGCCCATGATGCCCTCGTGTTCGATCACCGCGACGGCGACGGCTGCGGCGCGCATCGCCGCAATCGCCGCCGGCACGCCACGTTCAGTCGTACAACACCGCGGCGATCTTCGGATCGTCGATATTGGTCTTGTCGTACCAGTAGAAACCGGTATCGATCACCTTCGGCAGTTTCTCGCCCTTGATCGCCTTCACGGCCGCCTCGACCGTCTTGTAGCCGATGCCGATCGGGTTCTGCGTGATCGCGCCGGCCATCAGCCCGCTGCGGATCGCGTCCTTCTGCTGCTTGCCGGAATCGTAGCCGACGATCACGACCTTGCGCTTCATCTCGCGCACGCCGTTGACCACGCCGATCGCCGAACCTTCGTTGGTGCCGAACAGCCCCTTGAGCTTCGGATACGCCTGCAGGATCGACTTCGTCACTTCGGTCGACTTCAACTGGTCGCCTTCGCCGTACTGCACGGTCACGACCTGCACCTTCGGGTGCGCCGACTTCATCCGCTCGAGGAAGCCGTCGCGGCGGTCGATGCCGGTGCGGCTCGTCTGGTCGTGCGCGACCACCGCCACCTGCCCTTCGTCGCCGATCAGCGCGGCGAGCTTGTCGGCGGCAAGCGCGGCTGCGGCCTTGTTGTTGGTCGCGGCCGTCGTCACCGGAATGTCGCTGTCCACGCCCGAGTCGAACGCGATCACCGGGATCTTCTCGGCCTGCGCCTTCTTCAGCAGCGGCAGCGCGGCCTTGCTGTCGAGCGCCGCGAAGCCGAGCGCGGCCGGCTTTTTCGCGATCGCGGCCGACAGCATGTCGATCTGCTTGTCGACCATCGCCTCGGTTTCCGGCCCTTCGAACGTCACCTTCACCTTGTAGTCCTTCGCGGCCTGCATCGCGCCCGCTTTCACGGCCTGCCAGAACTGATGCTGGAACCCCTTCGAGATCAGCGGGATGTAGGTTTCCTGCGCGTGCGCGCCGGCCGTGACGCCGACGGCGAACGTCAGCCCGACGATCGCGTTCAACACCTTGCTCCTGATCACTTCGCGTCTCCTTTTTTCGTATCGAATGAAATGCCGGCCGAAACCGGCGGTGAAGCGCATGCCTGCATGTGTCAGCGGCGACGCCGGCGCAGGATGTCCACGTAGACGGCGAGGATGATGATCACGCCCGTCACGACCGTCTGCCACTCCTGCGCGACCGACATGATGCGCAGGCCGTTGGTCAGCACGCTCATGATGAACGCGCCGATGATGGTGCCGACGATGCTGCCCGCGCCGCCCGACAGCGACGTGCCGCCGATCACGACGGCCGCGATCGCATCGAGCTCGTAGCCTTGGCCGAGCGCCGGCTGCGCCGAGTTCAGCCGCGACGCGATCAGCAGCCCGGCGATCCCGCACACCGCGCCGCTGAACGTGTAGACCGCGATCTTCCACGCATCGACGTTCACGCCGGACAACCTGAGCGCCTCCTCGTTGCTGCCGAGCGCGAACGTGTAGCGGCCGAAGATCGTGCGGTTCAGCACGATCGACGCGCCGATCGCGACGAGGAACAGGATCAGCACCGCGTTCGGAATCGGCAGCGCGGGAATCAGGTTGCCGATCAGCGAATCCTGCGCGATCGACGTGAAGCCCGGCGTGTCGTTGAAGTAGATCGGCCGCGTGCCCGAAATCACGAGCGACAGCCCCTTGAGCAGCATCATCATGCCGAGCGTCGCGATGAACGGCGGCACCTTCATCTTCGCGATCACGAAGCCCGACACGCAGCCGGACAGCGCGCCGAACACCAGCGCGGCGAGGATGCCCAGCGGCAGCGGCATCCCCCACTTCGTCAGCACGACGCCGGCCATCACCGCGCAGAACGTCATCAGCGTGCCGACCGACAGGTCGATGCCGGACGTGATGATCACGCACGTGCAGGCGACGGCCAGCACGCCGTTCACGGCGGTCGCCTGCAGGATCGACACGAGGTTGTCGACTTCGAGGAAGTTCGGCGAAGCGAAACTGAAGAACACGATCAGCAGCACGAGGCTCGCGAACGCGAGCAGCTTCTGCCGCGCGGCCGGGTTGAACAAGCGCGCCTTCAGGCTCGATGCGGCGGCCGGCGTGTCGCCGGTGGCAAGGGGCGGAACGGGATGCGTATCGTTGGACATGATCGTTGGGCGTCTGAATCAGGACAGTCAGGACAACACGGTCGACTCGCGCTGCGTCGCGAGCTGCATGATCTTTTCCTGCGTGGCGTCGGCCGCGCGCAATTCGCCGGTCACGCGGCCTTCGCACATCACGAGAATGCGGTGGCTCATGCGCAGCACCTCGGGCAGCTCCGACGAGATCATCACGATCGCCTTGCCGTCGGCGGCGAGCGCATCGAGCAGCTTGTAGATCTCGCTTTTCGCGCCGACGTCGATGCCGCGCGTCGGCTCGTCGAAGAACAGGATGTCGCAGTCGCGCAGCAGCCATTTCGCGATCACGATCTTCTGCTGGTTGCCGCCGGACAGCAGCCGCGCGGGTTGCGCGACCGACGGCGTGCGGATCGCGAGTTGCCGCACGTACGACTGCGCGGCGTCGCGCATTCCGCGTGCGTCGAGGAACAGGCCGCGGCGCACGAAGCGGCGCATGCTCGACAGCGCGATGTTGTTCTGCACGTCCATCCCGACCGCGAGCCCGAAGTGCTTGCGATCCTCGGACAGGTAGCCGATGCCAAATTTCACCGCGTCGGCCGGCGTGCGGATCGTCACGGCCCGGCCGTTCACGCGGATCTCGCCCGCATCGACCGGGTCCGCACCGAACACCGCGCGCGCGACCTCGGTGCGGCCCGCGCCCATCAGCCCGGCGAAGCCGAGGATCTCGCCACGCCGCAGCATGAAGCCGACGTCGCGGATCGCTCGGCCTCGCGACAGGCCGCGCACTTCGAGCGCAATCTCGTTCGCGGACGTATCGGGCGGCGTGCGAGTTTCGGTATCGAGCTGGCGGCCGACCATCATCGAGATGATCGTGTCCATCGACGTATCCGCCATCGGCACGGTCGCGACGTACTTGCCGTCGCGCATCACGGTCACGCGATCGGCGATCTGGCGCAGCTCGTCCATCTTGTGCGAGATGTAGACGATGCCGACGCCGTTCGCGCGCAGGTCTCCGATGATGCGGAACAGTTCGGCGATCTCCGCGTTGTTCAGCGCGGCGGTCGGCTCGTCCATGATCAGCACGCGCGAATCGAACGACAGCGCCTTCGCGATCTCGACCATCTGCTGCTTCGCGACCGTCAGCCGGCCGACCAGCGTGCGCGGATCGAGATCGAGCCGCATCCGCTGGAAGATCGCGGCCGCATCGCGGTTCAACTTGTCTTCGTCGACGAACACGCCGAGGCGGCCGCGCGGCTCGCGGCCGATGAAGATGTTCTGCGCGACGCTCAGGTGGTTCATCAGGTTCAGCTCCTGATGGATGATGCCGATGCCGAGCGCCTGCGCGGCACGCGGATCGGCGATCTCCACCGGGCGGCCGTCCATCCGGATCTCGCCGCCGTCGCGCTGGTAGACGCCCGCGAGAATCTTCATCAGCGTCGACTTGCCGGCGCCGTTCTCGCCCATCAGCGCATGCACTTCGCCGCTGCGCAGGTCGAAGCGGCAATCGTCGAGCGCCTGCACGCCCGGAAAGCGCTTGCCGATGCCGGTCAGCGCGATCAGCGCGGGCGCGGCGCCGGTGTTCGGGTTCAGGTCGGGTTGCATGGCTCGCGGCCCTCAGCTGATCGCACGATCGAGATGCGTATAGCCGCCGTCGACGAACAGCCACTGGCCCGTCGTGTGCGACGCGCGATCCGACAGCAGGAACACGGCCGTGTCGGCGATCTCGTCGGCCGTCGTGAAGCGTTGGCCAAGCGGCACCTTGCCGGCGATTTCATCGATCTTCGCTTGCGGATCGTCGAAGCCGGCGATCCAGTGCTGATAGAGCGGCGTCATCACCTCGGCGGGAATCACCGCGTTCACGCGCACGCCGTCGTTACGCAACGCGACCGCCCATTCGCGCGTCAGCGCGAGCTGCGCGCCCTTCGACGCGCAATAGCCGCTCGTGTTGCCCTGGCCGGTGACGGCCGTCTTCGACGAGACGTTGACGATCGCGCCGCGCGTCGCCTTCAGGTGCGGCACGCAGTAATGCGCCATCACGTAGTAGTGGATCAGGTTGCGCTCGAGCGACGCGACGAACGCGTCGCGCCCGGCGTCGAGCCCGATGCCGTCGTTGATGCCCGCGTTGTTGACGAGGCCGTCGATGCGCCCAAAGCGCGCGAGGGTCTGCGCGACCGCATCGCGGCACTGCGCGTCGTCCTGCAGTTCGACAGTGATGCACGCGGCGCGCGGCTGTTGCTGCGCGAGTGCGCGCCAGAACGCGTCGTCGGGCGCGTGGCGCGCGAACACCACCGGAATCGCGCCTTCGCCGGCCAGCCGCATCGAGATCGCGGCGCCGATGCCCGACGCGCCGCCGGTCACGATCACGACCTTGTCTTGCAGATTCAAATCCACTTCGCGTCTCCGTCGTTCATGTTGTCGCCGCGCGCGGTGCGCACGACGCGCGTGGTACGCCGTCGTGCGTTGCCGTGCGTCAGCCGCGGAACCGGTACTGCTCCAGCGATGCGGGCTTCATCTCGATCGAGAAACCGGGCGCCGTCGGCGGCATGTACGCGGCGCCGCGCACCACGCACGGTTCGACGAAATGCTCGTGCAGGTGATCGACGTACTCGGTCACGCGCCCCTCCTTCGTGCCGGAGATGCACACGTAGTCGATCATCGACAGGTGCTGCACGTATTCGCACAGCCCGACGCCGCCCGCATGCGGGCACACCGGCAGCCCGTACTTCGCGGCCATCAGCATCACCGCGAGAATCTCGTTCACGCCGCCGAGCCGGCACGCGTCGATCTGCACGACGTCGATCGCGCCGCGCGCGATGAACTGCTTGAACAGCACGCGGTTCTGGCACATCTCGCCGGTCGCGACCTGCACCGGCGCGATCGCCTCGCGGATCTTGCGATGCCCTTCGACGTCGTCGGGGCTCGTCGGCTCCTCGATGAACCACGGCCGCGCGAACGCGAGCGCGCGCACCCAGTCGATCGCCTCGCCAACTTCCCATACCTGGTTCGCGTCGATCATCAGCTTGCGGTCGGGGCCGATCACCTCGCGCGCGATCGTCACGCGGCGGATGTCGTCGTCGAGGTTCGCGCCGACTTTCAGCTTCACGTACTCGAAACCTTCTTCGACCGCCTCGCGGCACAGCCGGCGCAGCTTGTCGTCGCTGTAGCCGAGCCAGCCGGCCGACGTCGTGTAGCACGGGTAGCCGTCGCGCTCCAGCGCGGCGATCCGCGCGGCCTTGCCGGGCGCCTGCCGGCGCAGCAGGTCGAGCGCTTCGTCCTGGCTCAGGCAATCGGTCAGGTAACGGAAGTCGATTGCCCGCACCAGTTCCTCCGGGCTCATGTCGGCGACGAGCCGCCACAGCGGCTTGCCGACGGCCTTCGCCCACAGGTCCCACACCGCATTGACGACGGCGCCCGTCGCCAGGTGGATCGCGCCCTTGTCGGGGCCGATCCAGCGCAACTGGCTGTCCGACGTGACGTGCCGCCAGAAGCGGCCCATGTCCTCGCGGATCCAGTCGAGGTCGAGGCCGACGACGAGGTGGCGCATCGCGTCGATCGCCGCGCAGCAGATTTCGTTGCCGCGCCCGATGGTGAACGTGAGCCCGTGACCTTCGAGCCCGTCGCGGTCGGTTTCGAGGATGACGTAGGCCGCCGAATAATCGGGGTCCGGATTCATCGCATCGGAGCCGTCGAGCTGGCGCGAGGTCGGAAAGCGCACGTCGAGGACGCGCATCGATCGAATGATAGGCATGACGAACCGTCCGTTGAAGGGAATCAGGCCTGCACGGTGCGCTGGCGCTGCTCGCCGAGCCCGTCGATGCCGAGCGTGATCACCTGTCCGGCGCGCAGGTAGACGGGCGGCTTCTGCCCGAGGCCGACGCCCGGCGGCGTGCCGGTCGAGATCACGTCGCCCGGCTGCAGGCTCATGAAGCGGCTCAGGTAGCTGATCAGGTGCGGGACGCGGAACACCATCGTCGCGGTCGTGCCGTTCTGGTAGCGGTGGCCGTCCACTTCCAGCCACAGCCGCAGCGCGTGCGGATCGGGCACTTCGTCGGCCGTCACCAGCCACGGGCCGATCGGGCCGAACGTGTCGTTGCCCTTGCCCTTGTCCCACGTGCCGCCGCGCTCGAGCTGGTATTCGCGCTCCGACACGTCGTTCACCACGCAGTAGCCGGCGACGTGCGATAGCGCATCGGCTTCGTCGATATAGCGGCCGCCCTGGCCGATCACCACGCCGAGTTCGACTTCCCAGTCGGTTTTCTCCGAGCCGCGCGGGATCTCGACGTCGTCGTTCGGGCCCGAGATCGCGCTCGTCCACTTGCCGAACACGACGGGCTCCTTCGGCACCTCCATCCCCGATTCGGCCGCGTGATCCGAATAGTTGAGCCCGATGCAGATGAATTTGCCGACGCGGCCGACGCACGCGCCGAGCCGCGGCGTGCCTTCGACGAGCGGCAGCGACGACGGCGGGATGTCGCGCAGCCGCGCGAGCGACGCGGGGGTCAGCGCGTCGCCGGCGATATCGTCGATCACGCCGGACAGGTCGCGAATCTGGCCGTGCGCATCGAGCAGGCCCGGCTTTTCATGGTGTTTGTCGCCAAATCTCAGCAGTTTCATAGCGTTGTCTGAATGCAGAAGGGAAGTGAATGGGAAGGCGCGGTCAGTTCGACCAGCCGCCGTCGATCAGGTGAATCGTGCCGGTGGTGAACGACGCTTCGTCGGACGCCAGGTACAGCGCGAGCGCGGCCACTTCGTCCGCGCTGCCGATGCGGCCGATCGGCTGGCGCGCGACGAACGCCTGACGCACCTCGTCGGCGGACACGTGGCGCGTGCGCGCCTGGTCGGCGATCCGCTGCTCCAGCGACGGCGATTCGATCGTGCCCGGGCAGATCGCGTTGCAGCGGATCCCGCGTTCGACGAAATCGGCAGCCACCGCCTTGGTCAGCCCGATCACGGCCGCCTTGGTGGTGCCGTACACGAAGCGGTTCGGCACGCCCTTCACGCTCGACGCGGCCGACGCCATGTTGACGATCGACGCGCCGCCGGCTTCGAGCATCGCGGGCAGCAGCGCGCGGATCAGCCGGTACATCGACGTGACGTTCAGGTTCAGCGAGAACGCCCACGCGTCTTCGTCGCACTCGAGGATCGAGCCGTGATGCACGTAGCCCGCGCAGTTGAACAGCACGTCGAACGCGCGTTCGCTCGCGGCCAGCGCGGCGATGTCGTTCGCGTCCGTGACGTCGAGCCGCCGCGTGGCCAGCCGGCCGCCCGCGCGCTCGGCGTCGGCTTCGAGCCGCACCAGCGCGGCTTCGTTGATGTCGGTCGCCAGCACGTCGGCGCCCTCGCTCGCGAACCGCAGCGCGGTCGCGCGGCCGATGCCCTGCCCGGCCGCCGTCACTAGCGCGCGTTTGCCCTGCAATCTCATGAGCACGTCTCCCGAAAAGCCGGCCGCCAGTCGGCCGATTGGCACAAAGGACTAAAGGTCCAACCAATCATAGGAAGGGATCGGGCGTTTGTCACGAAATTGGGATTCAGTATTTACCCAGGGCGGGTCAATCCGTGCGGCGCACGCGAATGCGGCGCGCGAGCGGCGTTGAAGTGCTGCTCCGCGATCCGCTCCAACCCAATACCGGCGGGCCTTTCAGCCGATTCTTCAGCAACGTCCGACACGATGGCCGCGCCAAACTGACAAAAAAGTCATGTTCGCGTCAGGGTGCCAACGGGTCGCGCACGCCATCATGGCGTTGCCGGACCGCGCTTCCGGTACATCGCCTCCCCGCCCGCGCCGGATCTCTGCGGGCACCTCCGTCCCCCTGGCGATGTATCCCGTGACTGGGCGAGCAGACACGGTGCGCGGGCCGATTTTCCGCCCCGGGCTTCTTGTCCGGGGCTTTTTGTCTTTGGTTTTCCAAGAAAATAAGCGTGGATTGTTTCTAAATCGGCAAAAGGTAATTCGAGCCGGACAGGATGTTTTTTCCGGTCACAGACGCTTACATTTAGCGCACCACTCATGGAAACCGCTACGGATTCGCCATCGGGTAGTGACATCCACTGCCACGGCCGAAACCGCACGAGCTTTAGGAAACGGCAAAATGAAGGCCTCCCAATCCCTGCCTGCGCTCGATCCCGCCGACGTCCACGTCGAAATCCTCGAACGTTCCGATACGCTGCTCGTCGTCCGCTGGGTCGAACCGGGCCGCTGTCATTACGGGGAGCAGCGCTGGCGCCGCCGCTTCGCGCAGCGCACCGGCACCTGCGCGCTGTCGCGCCAGGTCATCCACCGCGGCGACGAAGTGTTCCGCCCGGCCGAGCGCCCGGCCCCCGCCAACGCCGCCGCCATGATCTCCGCCGCCGAGGTGCTCGCGCTGGCCGGCAGCAGATAAAACCGCCGGCCGTGCGCCCGGGCTTGCGGCGCCACGCCATCCGTCAGCCCTAGAAGCGCCGGTCTAATTCTCCCGCTTGTCTGCTCCGTCCGCCCGCACTATCGTTACACCACTCAATGTAACGATTAAATGCCGCGGCCGACCGGCCGCGCCGATGGAGGCAGACATGCATGCATGGAGCGCGCGCCACGTCCCGGCGCAGGGCGGCAAGGTCGCGGTCGTGACCGGCGCCAACAGCGGCCTGGGCTGGCATCTCGCGGAAACGCTGGCCGCGAAAGGCGCGACGGTCGTGATGGGCTGCCGCGACGCCTCCCGCGGCGCGCAGGCTGCCGACGCGATCCGCCGGCTTCATCCTCATGCACGCGTCGAAGTCGATCCGCTCGACCTCGCCGATCTCGCGTCGATCGCACGCTTCGCGGCCGACGTCGGCGAACGCCACGGCCGCGTCGACATCCTCTGCAACAACGCCGGCGTGATGTTCCTGCCGCTGCGGCACACGCGCGACGGCTTCGAGATGCAGTTCGGCACCAACCACCTCGGCCATTTCGCGCTGACCGGCCATCTGCTGCCGGCGCTGCGCGCCGCGCACCGGCCGCGCGTCGTCACGATGTCGAGCGGCTTCAACCGCGGCGGCCGCATTCGCGTGGACGACCTGCGCGCCGTGCAGCGCTACAACCGTTATCTCGCCTATTGCGACAGCAAGCTCGCGAACCTCGTGTTCGCGATCGAGTTGCAGCGCCGCTTCACGCGCGCGGCGTTCCCCGGCATCAGCGTCGCCGCGCATCCCGGCTATGCGGCGACCAACCTGCAGTTCGCGGGCCCGGCGATGGACCGGTCGCCCGGCCGCGCCGCGCTGATGCGCGTCGCGAACCGTTATCTCGCGCAACCGGCCGACCAGGGCGCGCTGCCCGCGATTCATGCGGCGACGTCGCCCGATCTGGCCGGCGGCGCGTACATCGGTCCGTCCGGCTGGTTTGAATCGCGCGGGCTGCCGGCACCGGCGAGCGTGCCGCGCGCGGCCCGCGGCGTGGCGGCGGCGGCGCTGCTGTGGGAAGCGTCGGAAGCCGCGACGGGCGTGCGCTTCCTCAGCGCCGGCGCGTCCGCCGGACGCGCGCCGGGCCGGCCATTCGATACGGCGGCCGAAGCGCGCTGAGTCGCGCACTGCGCCGATCTCAACATTCCTCATCCTTATTACGTTGACCAAAAGAAAGCCCGTTGAAAGACTGATTCGCCGCAGCACTGTTACCGGCCAGGAAACAATTTATCGTCAAAATCAGCGTTTACCCTCAGCACGCCGGTGACTAAGATTGGGTCAATCGCTCAAGACATGGTGTCGAGAGCGAACTCAATAAAACACCGGAGGTCACCATGAAATCGCTCGTTTCCGCAGTCGTTGCCGCTGCCGCCCTGTCCGCTTCGTTCGGCGCATTCGCTCAAAGCACCGTGACGCGCGCTCAAGTGCGCAACGAACTCGTCCAGCTCGAACACGCCGGCTACAAGCCGGGCGTGTCGAGCCCGTACTACCCGAACGACATCCAGAGCGCCGAAGCGCGCGTTCATGGCGCCGACACCAGCGGCTACGGTGCACAACCGGCTCCGCTCGTCCACTCGGGCGCACCGGCAGCCGCTTCGTCGAACGCACGCGACTCGATCTTCTTCGGCCAGTAAGCCGATGCGCCCCCGGCGGGCGCCGCGCATCGCGCGATGGAGTCACGCACTCCTGACGAGCCCCTTCGCGGGGCTCGTCTGTTTTGTGAAACGCATACCTCCGCCGCCCGGCAGCGGGTGGCTTCGCCCGGACGCCTCGCGTCCGGGTGCTTTTTCCCGGCGAGGTGTGCGCGAACGTGCCGTGTGTGTCGATCAGCGTGCCGCGACCACGGCCAGCGTTGCCCGCGACAGCACGCGCCACCGCGACAGCAATTCGTCGCGATCGACGTAACAGCCCTGCAAGTGCCGGCGGCCCGTCGACGGGTCGAACTCGGTGCGCGCATGCAGCACGCGCCGGTTGTCGAACGCCCACATGTCGCCCGCCCGCAGCCGGCGCTGCACGCGAAAGCGCGGCTCGCGCGCGAGCGCGAGGAACCGCCGGTACGCGCGATAGACGGCCGCGACCGAGCCGGCCGGCGCGTCGAGCGGCCCGCGCAGGAAGTTCGCGACGCGCACTTCCGTCACGTTGCCGCGTGCATCGCGCCCGATCACCGGCGCCGAACAGCGGTAGTCGCTATTCGCGCTCTTGTTCCAGAACTCGAACGGCGTCGAGGCAAGCTGCTCGAAATCATCCGGATGTTCGCGCCGCAGCGCATCCGCGAGCGCGAAGCCGTCGAGGAAGATGCTGTCGCCGCCGGTCGCGTCGTTCGCGAGGCAATGCAGGAACTGCACGCCCGGCTGCAATTCGCGCGTCGGCAGGTCGGTGTGCGGCGGAAGATTCAGCGACGTATACGCATTGCTGTCCGGACGCGGCTTCGATTCGACGTCGAACAGCACACCGAAATTACTTTCTCGGATCAGGCCGACGCGGCGCGCGACCTCGTCGACGCGGCCGCGCTCGGCCGGCACGCCTTCGATCAGCGTGAGCCCCGTGCGCTGCAATGCACCGAGCCATGCGAGCAACGCGCGGTCGTCCTCCATCACGTCGCGCCACGCGAACACGCCGATCGCCGTCGGATCGTCGCCGGTCCATACGTGCCGCCCGTGCGCGGCCACGCGCTCGGCACGCGACGCGTCGTCGTAGGCATGCGCACGCAACCAGCCCGGCGACCACGCGCTGCGGTGTCCGTCGCTCCACTCCACATGCAGCGCGCCGTCGGTTTCGACGTGCACGGTGAGCGCGGACAAATCCTCGCGCGCATCGGCGATCTCGAACACCTGTTCGCGCGTGATCGCATGCACGCACGCGGAACAGGCGCAGTTGTCGCGCAGCCAGTCGAAATGGAACGGCGATCGTCGCGCGTCGCTCCACTCGACCTCCACCGTGCCCTCGCCAATCGTCGCCGCCGCGATCGCCGCGTCGGCCGAAAACGTCCGCCAGTCCTCGATACGGTGTTGCGCTGCCGCCTGCATCGTTGCCTCCCGGAAAACGCCCGCTACGCGTGCGGTGCGAGCAAGAACCTGCCGACCATCCGGTGCATCCGTGCAGCCTGCGGGCTCGTTCCGAGCGCGCGCCAGCAGCCGTGCACCAACCCCTCTCCCATCCAGGCGTGCGCGACGCCGCCCGCCGCGCGAATCCGTTCGACGTACACGCGCGCATCGTCGCGCAGCGGATCGTGTTCCGCGCCGATCGCGAGCACCGGCGGCAAGCCGTCGAAACGCCCGGCTTCGAGCGGCACCGACGCGCGCAACAACGGGTTGCCGTTTCGCAGCACGTCGGACACGTCACCGCCCCAGTACAACGCGCGATAGCGATGCACGTCGTCGAGCGTCAGCATCGGCGCGTGCGCTTCCGTTTCGCGCGCGGGCGGTTGCGGTTCGAAACCGAGCATCGGATAGACGAGCGCGACGCCGTCCACGTTGCGTTCGCCCGCATCGCGCAGCGCGGTCGCCACCGCCGCCGCGAGCGTCCCGCCCGCGCTGTCGCCCGCGAGCGTCAACGGATGCACGCATGGCCCGAACGGCCAGCGTGCGTCGCGCGCGGCACGCGTGATTTCCAGGCAATCCTCGAGCGCGGCCGGCGCGCGGTGTTCGGGCGCCAGCCGATAGTCGACCGCGATCACGTCGAGGCCCGTATCGGCCGCCAGTTGCGCGGTGATCAGCGCATGGCTGTCGAGCGAGCCGACGACGAAACCGCCGCCATGAAAAAACAGCACCGTGCCGCGCGGCGTGCCGTGCGCGGACGCATGGCGGCGCAGCGCAATCGCGTGGCCGGCCGGCGCACGCCACACGGCGTCCTGCTGCACGATGCCTGACGGCAGCACGGCGGGCGTCCATTCGGCCGCGAAGCGGTCGTACAGGCGGCGCTGCTCGTCGGGCGAACGCGACGCCGCATCGGCCGGATACCACCCGTCGACGGTCGCGACGAACGCCGCGATTTCCGGTTCGAGCATCGTGTGCGCTCCGCGGTCGAAGATCGAAAATCGAAGCTCGTGAAGTGAAGCGCGCCGCTAGCGGCGCGGCGGCAACCCGATCACGCGGCCCGCATAAGCAGGCGCCGCGCAATCGCGCTGCAACGCATGCAGTTCGGCCACGCGCGCGGCCACGTCGTCGTCGAACGGCGCCGATTTCGCGCCGTCGCGCGTATCGACGTGCAGCAGCATCTGCTCGCTCGCCGATACCGCGTCGTCGTGCCCGCCGGCGAACAGTTCGAGATACAGGTGCAGCCGCTTCGCGTCGTGCGCGAGCACGCGCGCATCGACGCGCACCGCCGTGCCTTCCTTGATCTCGTGCAGGTAGTTCACGTGCGCTTCGAGCGTGTAGACCGAGCGACCCCGCTCCCGACGCGCGGCGTCGTCGAGACCGATGCGATCCAGCAGCGCATCGGTCGCGAAGCTGAAGATCAGCAGGTAGAACGCATCGCGCAGGTGGCCGTTGTAGTCGACCCATTCGGGCCGCACCACGTCGCGGTAAATCGTCAGCGGGGTCTCGCCCGTCATCGCCTGTCCTTTATTCCTCGAATCGCATCCCGTGCCGCGCCTTCACCGCGGCGATCGATTTCAGCACCTCGGTGATGCACTCGTCGCGATAGCGTTCGAGCTCCTTGATGCTGCGCGTGCCCTGCTGTTCGGTCGTGCCTTCGACGACGCTGTCGATCAGTTCGTCGGTCAACGTCGGCGCGACCAGCTTCGTCCACGGCAGTTCGAGCGCCGGGCCGAATTGCTGCATGAAGTGTCGCATGCCCGCGTCGCCGCCGGCCAGCGTGTAGGTCAGGAACGTACCCATGAACGACCAGCGGATGCCCGCGCCGAAGCGGATCGCATCGTCGATCTCGCCGGTCGTCGCGACGCCTTCGTTGACCAGATGCAGCGCCTCGCGCCACAACGCTTCGAGCAGACGATCGGCGATGAAACCCGGCACTTCCTTGCGCACGTGCAGCGGCCGCATGCCTAGCTTGCGATAGACCTCCATCGCGCCTTCGACCGCTTCCGGCGACGTGCGCGCGCCACCGAGCACTTCGACGAGCGGCAGCAGGTAGACGGGGTTGAACGGATGGCCGACCACGCAGCGCTCCGGATGCGTGGCCCGCGCGTAGAAATCGGTCGGCAGCAGCCCCGACGTCGACGACGCGATGATCGCGTCGGGCTTCGCCGCGCGGCTGATCTGCTCGTGCAGTTCGAGCTTCAGCGCCTCGCGCTCGGGCGCACTTTCCTGGATGAAATCGGCGTCGGCGACACACGCCTCGATCGTCGACACGAACCGCAGCCGCGCGGGATCGGCGCCCGGCGCGAGGCCGACGCGTTCGAGCGCGGGCCATGCGTTCGCGACGTTCGCGCGCAGCCGCGCTTCCGCACCCGGCGCCGGGTCCCACACGACCACGTCGAGACCGTGCGCGAGCGCGCGGGCAATCCATCCGCTGCCGATCACGCCGGTGCCGATGGCGGCAAACGTCTTGATGTCGGTCTTCACAGCCATGTCAACGCATCCTTCAATTCAGGGGAAATCGGTGGGCGGCCGTGCATGGACGCAGGCCGCCATGTCATGTCAGTCAGTCTGGGAAAAACTCACGCGAATTCGGCGAGCGCACGACGTTCGAGCGGACGTTCGCCGCGCGCCGGCAAGCCGAGCTTGCGGCGGCCTTCGGCCGGCGTCAGCACGCGGGCGCCGAGCCGTTCGACGATCTCGCGGGCGCGCTCGACGAGCGTGCCGTTGGTCGCATGCACGCCGCGGTCGAGCCAGATGTTGTCTTCGAGGCCCACGCGCACGTGACCGCCGAGCAGCATCGCCTGCGCGACCATCGGCATCTGCATGCGGCCGATCCCGAAGCCGGCCCAGTGCGCGCCCGGCGGCAGGTTGTCCACCATCGCCTTCATCGTGCCGGTATCGGCCGGCGCGCCCCACGGGATGCCGAGGCACAGCTGGAACAGCGGCGGATCGTCGAGCAGCCCTTCCTTCAGCAACTGCTTCGCGAACCACAGATGGCCCGTATCGAAGATCTCCAGTTCCGGCTTCACGCCGAGTTCCTGGATGCGTTTCGCGCCGGCGCGCAACTGCGCGGGCGTCGACACGTAGATGTAGTCGCCGTCGCCGAAATTCAGCGTGCCGCAGTCGAGCGTGCAGATCTCGGGCAACAACTCCTCGACGTGCGCGAGGCGCGTGAGGCCGCCGACGAGATCCGTACCCTTGCCGAAACGCATTGGGTCCTCGCCCGGGCCGATCTCGAGATCGCCGCCCATGCCGGCCGTCAGGTTGATGATCACGTCGACGTCGGCCGAGCGGATGCGATCGACCACTTCGCGATACAGGTTCGGGTCGCGGCTGCCGCGCCCCGTCCGCGGATCGCGCACGTGGCAGTGGGCGACCGTCGCGCCGGCCTTCGCGGCTTCGATCGCGGCGGCCGCGATCTCCTTCGGCGTGACCGGAATCGCCGGATGCTTGCCGACCGTATCGCCCGCGCCGGTGACGGCGCAGGTGATGATGACTTCGTGATTCATGCTGGATGCCTCGCTCGATTCGGGTTGTGTCGCATTGCTGATCGCGTATGGACGCTGGCCGTTACAGGCCGAGATACGCCTTCACGGCAGGCAGACCGTCCTTGCCGTCGAACGTCTTGACGCCCGCGAGCCAAGGATCGAGCACCTGCGGGTTCTTCTTCAGGTACGCCTTCGCGGCCTCGGCCGGCTTGGTCTTGTTCATCACCGACTGCATCAGCTGGTTCTCGAGCTGCGTCGAGAAGCGCAGGTTCGTCACGAGCTTGCCCGCGTTCGGGCAGCGCGCGATGAAGTCGGGCGCGGTGAGTGTGTACACGCGCGCTTCGCCGTAGTTCGGGCCGAACGCCGCATCGCCGCCGGACAGGTAGTTCATGCTGAGCTGGATGTTCATCGGATGCGGCTCCCAGCCGAGGAACACGACCCACTTCTTCTCGCGAACCGCCCGCTCGACCGTCACCAGCATCCCGGCCTCGCTCGATTCGACGAGCCTGAAGCCGCCGAGCCCGTACTGGTTCGTGTCGATCATCTTCTGGATCGTCGCGTTCGCGCTGCTGCCCGGCTCGATCCCGTAGATCTTGCCGTCGAGTTCGGCGCGGTGTTTCGCGATGTCGTCGAAGGTCTTCAGGCCGGCCTGGTACTCGTAGCTCGGCACCGCGAGCGTCGCCTTCGCGCCGGACAGGTTCGGCGGCTCGACGACGTTGATCGACTTGCTGTCGAGGAACGGTTGCAGCTGCTTCTGCTGCACGGGCCACCAGTAGCCGAGCGACACGTCGAGCTGCTTGCTCTTGAGACCGGCGAACGAAATGGGCACCGACGCGATCGTCGTGGTCGGCTTGTAGCCGAGCGCCTCGAACACGGTCGACGCGAGCGCCGTGGTCGACGTGATGTCGGTCCAGCCGATATCCGCGAAACGCACGGTGCGGCAGGTCGCGGCTTCCGTCTCGGCCCGCGCCGCGTGCGTGAACGCGCCGGTCGCCAGCACGGCCGCGGCGAGCGCGGCGATCTTCGTCGACTTCATGGTTCGGTTCCTCCGGTTGGGCTCGCGGCAGCCGGTGCGCGGAGTGTGCGCCGGCCTGCATCGTGGGAGTAAAAGTAACGAGCCATATTCGCCGCGAGAAGACCGGCGGCGACCTGTTCTTGCCTGTTTGCGACTATGAGTGGAAACCACTATGTTTCGTCTGAGGCTTGACGGACGGGGGTTTGGTGTTTCTCCGAGGATCGGCTGGATTGCCCGGATGCGGCGCGCACCTTTCGTTCCGCCCCGGCCTGGCTGACGGATGTCCGACAGGTCGCCGGATCCCGTGAGCCGGCCCTATGCTGGCAGTCGCCGGGCGATCGCGCGCGGCCCGCCTGTTAACGTGCCGCCTCGTGTGCTGACGTTGCGCGTCGCTGGAACGAATGCAGGCGGACACGGCCGGCCTTCGATGGCCGTCTCCGGTCTTTCCCCAAGGAACACCATGATGCTTGCCGCTTTCTTCGTCGTTGCCCTCGTCGCCATCCTCGTGCCCATGCGCCGCGGCGTGATGCGCGACGCGGATGCGAAACTTCGCGCACGATTCGATGCGGAAGGCCCGCGCGGCGACGCGTCGCGCCGGTTGATGCACGATGCGGGGTACCGCGTCTGAGTATCGACGTCGGGCCGGGGCCGGCCGAACGCGCGGGTCCGGTCGGTAGCGATGCGGCGCGGTCAGCCGGCCGTCACCACTCGAACGAACGCGTCGGCGAGCACCGTCAGCTCGATCGGCAACACCAGCGCGCATACCGATCTCGCGTCCTCGTCCGAAATCGGCACGAACACCACCCCGTCGATGCCGATGCTCGCCATCCGCGCCGGCACGATCGCCACGCCGTGGCCGGCCGCGACGAGATTCAGCATCGACGTCTTCGGCGACACGATCCGCGCGGCCGTCGGCACGAAGCCGCGCTTCAGGCACAGATCGATCACGACGCGCGCGAGGCCGCCCCGCTCCCGATACACGGCCGAGACGAACGGCTCGCGCCGCAACCGCGCTATCGCGACGCGCTTGCGGCCCGCGAGCGGATGATCGGCCGACACCGCCACGCACAGGCGTTCGGCCGCCAGTTCGACGAAACGCACACGTGCATCGCGACGCAGCACCGGCAACCGGACGATCCCGACATCGGCCTGGCCGTTCGCGATGCCCGTCACCTGATCCTCGGACGACGCGCGGTCGAGATCGATGCGCGCGCCCGGACAATCGCGCATGAAACGGTCGAGATCCGGCATCAGGCTGCTGACGGGAACGGTACTGGAATGCAGCAGCCGCAGCACGCCGGCTTCCCCGCGCGACAGCCGAGCGCCTTCGTCGGCGGCGGCCGTCAACGTGGCCGGGATCGACGCCACGCGTTCTCGGTAGAGCGCGCCGGCCGGCGTGAGCCGCACGCCTCTCGGCTCGCGGTCGAACAGCACGAACCCGAGTTCATCCTCGAGCTGGCCGATCTGCCGGCTGAGCGCCGACTGCGCGACATGGAGCGCACCCGCGGCCGGCGTGAAGCCGCCGAGGTCCGCCACGGTCAGGAAATACCGGATTTGCCGAAGTGATGGCATGCCGAAACGAGATGGATGAACGCCGGATTCGATATTTGCGTTATACCGGCGCGCTCCGCAGAATGAAAGCCTCCCGTGCCCGCATTACCGTGGCGGCCCCGCTTTCGGAGCGTTCATCTTCGTGACTACCCTCCTCTCTTATTTGCTGGTCGTGGCGGCCGGCATCAGCGTTGCATTGCAGCAGGTGCTCAACGCGAACCTGCGCGCGCAGATCGGTTCGCCGTGGTGGGCCGGGTCGGTCAGCTACGTCGTCGGCCTGGCCGCGATGCTGGCGGTCGCGCTGCTGTCGCCTCATCCGCGCGTGAGCGGCGCGTTGTCCGGTGCCGGGTCGTGGTTCAGCTGGACGGGCGGATTCTTCGGCGCGGTATTCGTCGGCGTCGCGATCCTGATGGTGCCGCGATTGGGCGCGGCGACGACGCTCGCGCTGAGCGTCGTCGGGCAGATGACCGGCGCGCTCGTGTTCGACCACTTCGGCGTGCTCGGCATCCCGCAGCATTCGGCGAGCGCGATCCGCATGGCCGGGGCGGCGTGCCTCATTGTCGGGGTGGTGCTGATCCGCACGTGACGACGGCGCGCCGGACGGTGCATCGTGCAAAAACGCGCTGAGCGCCGGAAAAAACCGCGATAATCCCGGCTTGAACGTTCGGCGCGCGCGCCGTGCCGCCGTGCCGCCGTGCCGCCGTGCCGCCGTGCCGCCGTGCCGCCGTGCCGCCGTGCCGCCGCGCGGTGCGCGGCGCCCCTGCTTCCACTCCACGCCCCGATGCCCGAGGATTTCCACTTCCTGCTGCTGCCCGGCTTCTCCGCGCTCGGCTTCATGTCCGCGGTCGAGCCGCTGCGCGTCGCGAACCGCTTTCGCACCGAGCTATATCGCTGGCACGTGATCAGCGCGGACGGCGCGCCCGTCGCCGCGAGCAACGGCATTCCGGTCGCCGCCGAAGCCGCGTGCGCGGACGTCCCGCAGGTCGATACGGTGTTCGTCGTCGCGGGCTTCGATCCGCTCGTGTGCTACACGCGCACGCTCGGCGACTGGCTGCGCCGCCAGCACCGGCACGGCGCCACGCTCGGCGGCATCGACACGGGCAGCTTCGTGCTCGCCGAGGCGGGGCTCTTCGACGCATCGCAATCGCTCACGCTGCACTGGGAAGCGCTGGCCGCGTTCCGCGAGCGCTATCCCGGCCTGAACGCAACGCAGGAGCTGTTCGAGATCGACGACCGGCGCATTACGTGCGCGGGCGGCACCGCGTCGATCGACATGATGCTCGACCTGATCGGCCGCCGGCACGGCGCCGATCTCGCGGCGGCGATCTCCGAGCAGTTCGTCGTCAGCCGCATCCGGCAGCGCTCGGACAGCCAGCGGCTCGAGATCGCCGCGCGCTACGGCGTGCACAACCGCAAGCTGATCCAGGTGATCGGCACGATGCAGCGGCACATGGAGAACCCGCTCGGCTCCGACGCGCTCGCGCAGGAGGTGTCGATCACGCGGCGCCAGCTCGAACGGCTGTTCAGCGCGACGCTGAACGACACGCCGACGCGCTTCTACCTGAATCTGCGCCTCGATCGCGCACGCGAACTGCTGCAGCAGACCGACATGAGCATCACGTCGGTGTGCGTCGCGTGCGGCTTCGAATCGCCGTCGCATTTCTCGCGCACCTATCGCGCACGATTCGGGATGAGCCCGCGCAGCGACCGGCGCGCGACGCGCTGATCGTCTCGGCTTTTGATCACAATCCAGCGCGGTATTACGCGTTCCGGCAGCGTTTCCGTCCGTTCGCTGAACAATGTCGGCGACTGCTCGACGAATCGAAGCGGTCGTCGAAAATAATCTGGAATGTCGTTGAAAATATTCTGTAACATACCAAACAAAGTTAGATAGGCAGCCTAACGACACGCACGCGGCATCTCGACACGCGTCGCGCCGGGCAGGCTGCGCACCGATATCAATATCGATCCGAGGGGTATGACATGACGATGCTCGCTTCGCCGTCGCCGCACCTGCCTGCCGTTCGCTTCTCCTCCGCTTCGCCTGCCCGCTTCTTTTCGACCTGACATTTAGGTTTCCTTAGTCAGTCGACACTCCCACACCGCTTTGCCGCACCGGTTCCATCGAACCGGCGCGCGGGCCGTGTCGTGCCTGCTCGCCACGAGCGCGCGGGCGTGTCCAACCGTTGAGATGAGGATCACGTATGCAGACATCACGCAAAGCATTGCCGCTCGCCCTGGGTCTCGTGCTCGGTTTCGGCATCGTCGGCGGCACCCAGGCCGATACGAAAGTGTCGAATCCGCAGGCCGCGAGCCTGCGCGAAAGCCTGACGCGCGGCGTCGCGCCGCCGGCCGCGAAGGCCGACACGGCCGCCGGGCAATTCCGCGCGGACGGCGTCGCCGTCACGCTGTACAACCCGGCGTATCGCGCCAGGAAGGCCGCTGCGACGCCCGCCGCCACCGCGCGCGACTTCGTCGCGTCGCAGGCGGCGCAGCTCGGGCTCGACGCGACCGCGCTCGCAAGCCTCGTCGTCACGTCGGAGCGCAACGACGCCGACTTCACCGTCGTACGCCTGCAGCAGCAAGCCGCCGGGCTGCCCGTGTACGGCAGCGACATCGCGGTGACCGTCGCGAAGGACGGCCGCATCCTGTACGTCGCGAGCAACACGATCAACGGCGTGGTCGCGACGACACGCAAATCGCAGGCCGTCGACCAGCAGCAGGCGCTCGATCGCGCCCGTGCGTATCTCGGCGTGAGCGGCTTCACGCATCTCGACGCGCAGCTCGTCGCGTTCGTCGACAAAGCCGGCACGCACACCGCGTGGAAGGTGCGCGGCCGCCCGCAGGACGGCCCGAAGGGCGACTGGGAACTGCTGATCGATTCGGGCAGCGGCGAAGTGCTGCGCGCCGAGGACAAGGCGTTCTACGCGACCGACGGCACCGGCTTCGTGTTCCGCCCCGATCCGCTGTCGCCGACGAAAAGCAGCTACGGCAGCACCGGCTACAAGGACGGCAACGACGCGGATTCGACGCAGCTCACGGCGGCGCGCGTACGCGTGACGCTGAAGGATCTCGCGCAGTCGGGCACGCGCTACACGCTGACGGGCCCGTATGCGGCATGCGTCGATTTCGATGCGCCGCTCGACAAGGCCTGCCCGTCGCAATCCACGCCCGCGTTCGAATTCACCCGCGGCAACCTGTATTTCGAGGCCGTGAACGTGTACTACCACATCGACACGTTCCTGCGTTACGTGAACCAGACGCTCGGCATCAAGGCGCTGCCGTACCAGTACACGGGCGGCGTCCAATACGACCCGCACGGCGAATCGGGCGACGACAACTCGTCGTATTCGTCGAGCAGCGGCCGGCTGACGTTCGGGCAAGGCGGCGTCGACGACGCGGAAGATGCGGACGTCGTGATCCACGAGCTCGGCCACGGCATCCACGACTGGGTCACCAACGGCGGCCTGTCGCAACAGGAAGGCTTGTCCGAAGGCACCGGCGACTATCTCGCCGCCGCGTACAGCCGCGACTTCAACCAGTGGAGCCCGTCGGACGCGCAGTATCAGTGGGTCTACAACTGGGACGGCCACAACGAGTTCTGGGGCGGCCGCGTGACCAACTGGAACGTCGGCCGCACCTATGCGCAGGCGCGCGGCGCGGAGATCCACACGGCCGGCCAGTACTGGGCGTCGTGCAACCTCGTCGCGCGCGACGCGATCGGCGCGCAGGCGATGGACAAGGCGTTCCTCAAAGGGTTGTCGATGACCAACAGCTCGACCAACCAGAAGGCCGCCGCGCAGGCCGTGCTGACGGCCGCCTCCGCGCTCGGTTACAGCAGCGCGCAGCTCACCGCGATCGGCAACGCGTACAACAAGAGCTGCACGTACGGCGTGACCGTTCCGCAGAAGTCGTAATCCCGCAGCAGGCGGGCGCGCATCGCACGACCTGCGGCGCGCTCCCTTCATCGACATCGCCATCCTCACGAGATCGAACATGCCTACTCTGACACCGACCCGCCTGAGCGCCGCGCTGGGCGGCATGCTGCTGACCGCCGCCGCGCACGCGACACCCGTCTGGATCACGCTCGGCGACACCGCGTTCCGCCAGCTTCAACGCATCGATGCGACCGCAACCGCGCAATACAGCACGACCGTCGACGCCGGCAACGCGGCCGACGGCGCCGCGCGCCGCGAAACCGTTCACGTCGTCGAGATCGACGATGCCCGACTCGGCGAGCTGGCCCACGCCGTCCACCACACGCGCGGCCACGGGCCCGGCTACGTCGTGCACGATTCGTTCGACGACGCGCGGCAGGCGCTGCAACCGCGGCCGGCGACGCTCGCGAAACAGGCCGCCGCCCCCGCGTACACGGTGTCGAACGTGCCGCAGATCGGCACGTGGGTCCAGCAACTGCAGGCCAGCAACATCGTCGGCACGATCACGTCGCTGTCCGGCTTCACGAACCGCTACTACACGACGTCGCACGGCGTCGCCGCGTCCGACTGGCTCGCGCTGCAGTGGAAGCAGCTGGCGGGGTCGCGCGCCGACATCACCGTCGAACAGTTCGCGCACACGGGCTTTCCGCAGAAATCCGTGATCCTGACGATTCGCGGCAGCGATCCGGCCGCGGGCACGGTGGTGCTCGGCGGCCATCTTGATTCGACCGTCGGCCGCACGACGGAAAACACGCGTTCGCCCGGCGCCGACGACGATGCGTCGGGCATCGCCAGCCTGACCGAGGCGCTGCGCGTGCTGCTCGCGAACGACTACCGGCCGAAACGGACCATCAAGTTCGTCGGGTATGCGGCCGAGGAAGCCGGGCTGCTCGGCTCGAAGGCGATCGCGAAGCAGTTCCGCACGCAGAATGCGAACGTGGTCGGCGTGCTGCAGCTCGACATGACGAACTACAAGGGCGATCCGAAGGATATCTACCTGATCACCGACTACACGAACGCGGCGCAGAACACCTACGTGAAGAACCTCGCGGCGACCTACCTGCCGGAGCTCGCGATCGGCACGTCGCAGTGCGGCTATGCGTGCTCGGATCACGCGTCGTGGAATGCGCAGGGGTATCCGGCATCGTTCCCGTTCGAGGCCGACCAGAACGACAGCCCGTACATCCACACGGTGAACGACACGCTGGAGAACTCGGATCGGCAGGCGAACCATGCGCTGAAGTTCGGCAAGCTCGCGCTGGCCTATGCGGTCGATCTCGGCGGCATTGCCGGCGCGACGGTCAAGCGCTGAGCGTGCGTTGCCGAGCGGTTTTCGCGTTCGGCAACGAAACGGGCGACCGCCCACTTGGGGGCGCCCGTTCGAATCCGTCGTCTCCGTCCGGCTAGAATCGACGTTCGACCACTCGCCACGCGCTTGCCCACCATGACCGAACCTACCCGCTCCATCGACGACCTGTCGCCCGCCCGCGTGACGAGCGCCTTCGACCTGCCCGGCCATACGACCGTCCGCTCGCTCGGCGTCGCACAGGGCATCGTCGTGCGCTCGCGCTCGATCGTCGGCTCGTTCGGCGCGTCGCTGCAGACGATCTTCGGCGGCAACATCACGCTCTATACGTCGCTGTGCGAGAAGGCGCGCCAGCAGGCGTTCGACAAGATGCTCGCCGAGGCGCGCACGCTCGGCGCGAACGCGATCGTCGCGATGCGCTACGACTCGACCGAGATCGGCGCGGGCGTGACCGAGGTCATCTGCTACGGCACGGCCGTGCGCGTGACGCAGGATGCATGACGCGTGATACGCGTCACGCGTCGCGTTCGAGCGACTTCATATTCGTAAGCTGCGGAAACAGCCGCATCCACGCGAGCGCGACGGCGATCGTCGCCGCGCCGCCGACGACGATCGCGGCCGGCGCCCCCCACCACGCAGCCGTCACGCCCGATTCGAATTCGCCGAGCTGGTTCGACGTGCCGATGAACAGCGAGTTGACCGCGCTCACGCGGCCGAGCATGTCGTCGGGCGTGCGCAGTTGCACGAGCGACAGGCGCACGACGACGCTGATCACGTCCGACGCACCGAGCGCGGCCAGCGCCACGAGCGACAACGCGAAGTGCCGCGACACCCCGAACACGATCGTCGCGATGCCGAACGCGATCACGCCGCCGAACATCGCGCGGCCCGGCCGGCCCTTCAACGGGAAACGCGTGAGCCACAGCGTGCCCGCGAGCGCGCCGACCGCCGGCGCCGCGCGCAATGCACCGAGCCCCCACGGGCCGACCTGCAGGATGTCGCGCGCGTAGATCGGCAGCAGCGCGGTCGCGCCGCCGAACAGCACCGCGAACAGGTCGAGCGACAACGCGCCGAGAATCGCCGGTTCGCGCCGAATGAACGCGATGCCCGAAAACACCGAGCGCAGCGTGACCGGCTCGCGGGCCGGCGGTGCGGTGCGCAGCGGAATCGTGCCGCTCAGCATCGCCGCGATCGCGAATGCCGCGACGCTCGTGCCGAACGCGACGGGCGCGCCGACACCGTAGAGCAACCCGCCGAACGCCGGCCCGAGGATCTGCGCGGCCTGGTTCGCGGACGTCGACAGCGCGGTCGCGCGCGGCAGGTCGGTGCGCGGCACGACGGCCGGCAGCAACGACGACACCGACGGCGACTCGAACGCGCGAGCGGTGCCGACGATCGCCGCGAGCGCGTAGACGGCCGGCGCGGCCAGCCACCCTTGCACCGCGCCGATCAGAAACACGCCGGCGGCCAATGCCTCGACGCTCTGGCAGATCGTCGCGATGCGCCGGCGGTCGTAGCGGTCGGCCACCTGCCCGACCACGAGCGTCAGCGCGAACATCGGCACGAACTGCGCGAGGCCGACGAGGCCAAGCGCGAATGCGCTGTGCGTGAGCGCGTACACGTACCAGCCGATCGCAACCGACAGGATCTGGAAAGCCAGCGACGACATCACGCGCGTGCCCCAGAAACGCTGGAACGGCGCGTGGCGGAACAGGTTGGCGGGTAACGGGGATACAGGACTGGAATCGGGCACGGGGGTGGTCATCGGTTTCTCGGCGGCTGGCGCTGCGCGCCGCAACCGTTCGGGAAACGACGACACACGCGAGGGCGTGCGCGCGGCAACGGTGCAGGCGCGGCCAAACCGCGATGATATGCCAACCGCGAAAAACCGGCCGGCGGCCCCGTCGAGCCGTCGCATCGCACAAAAAAAAGCGCGAACCGCGGTTCGCGCCAAAGAGAGACCTCGCTGAGGACGTTACTGGACCATCCCACCCGATCAGAACGAATGCCGCATCCCGATCCGCACGTCGGCCTGCGTCTGCGTCGTCGACGGCGTGAAGCTGTAACCGATCACCGCATCGACGCCCTGCGACGCGCGCAGGTAATCGCCGGAGATGTAGATGTCGGTGCGCTTCGACAGCAGGTAGTGCAGGCCGGCCGTGCCTTGGTTCCAGTGGTGGCCTTCGAAGCGCGTGTGCTGGTAGCCCGCGATGAAGCTCAGCGCCGGCGTGAACTGGTACAGGCCGCCGCCTTCGTACACCTGCATGTGCGACGACTGGCCGAAGCCCTTGATCGTCGTGTACGAGTAGTTCGCGTCGAGCGTCAGCTTGCCGATCGTGTAGCTGGTGCCGATGCCGAACGTGCCCTGGCTGTCGACGTCCATCGCTGTGTTCGAGAACAGGTCGGTGCGCGCGCCCGTCGCCGGATCGACCGTGACGGTCTGCTGGCCGAGGAACGTATGCGTGCCGATCATCGCGTACGGGTCGAACGCATAGATGCCGTTCGGGTTGTTCAGGCGCGTGTACGCGGCGCCGATCGAGAAGTCGCCCTTCGTGAAGCTCGCGCCCGCGCTCCATGCGCTGTTGCGATGGAAGTTGCCCGCGACGTTGCCGAACGAATACATCGCGCCGAACTTGAAGCCGCTCAGGTCGTTCGACAGGAACTTCACCGAGTTCGGCAGGCGGTCGCCGTTGAAGCGGTCGAAGTCGCCCTGGTGGATCGCATAGCCGCTGCCCCACGCCGAGATGTTGTAGATCGACACGAGTTCGTTCGTGATGTCGAGCTGGTTGCCGAACGACAGCGTGCCCCAGTCGTTCTGCAGGCCCACATACGCCTGCCGGCCGAATTCCGCGCCGCCGAAGCCGAGTTGCCCATTGCCGAGGTGGAAGCCGCTCTCGAGCGTGAACACGGCCTTCAGGCCGCCGCCCAGGTCTTCGGTGCCCTTGAGGCCGAAGCGGTTTCCGTAGGCGATGCCGTCGTCGAACTTGACCACGTGCGAGCCGCCCGTGTTGTTCACGTACGTGATGCCCGCGTCGAGAATCCCGTACAGCGTCACGCTGCTCTGCGCATGCCCGATGGCGGGAATACAGGCCGCGCATGCAAGCGCGGCGGCTACGGCGACTTTCTTTTGCTTCATTGTCGACCACCCTCCCTGAACCGTTCGATGGAAAGAACCTTGGCCTGACGCGTGCCGCAATACGCCGGCGGATTCGAATTCGGTACGTCCGCTGGCTCCGCTGTTTCGTTTTCCGCAATAACGCAGCCATTGGCGAAAAATACAAACCCATATTTCGCATCACCCGTCTGAAGGCGACACTAAATAGTCACGATGCGACTGATCGGGAAAACACGTAGACAGGCGGCACGGCAAAAGCCGGCCGCCCTGAGGGAGGGGATCAGCGCCCGTCGAGAGCCGCGCGCACGGCCGGCAGGCCCGGTGCGCCGGCCGCCGTCGTCACGCCGTCGAGCCAGCCGGCGACCAACGCCGGCTCGGCCTTCAGCACATGCTGCGCCGCGAGCGCGGGCGACGTCTTGTTGTCGAGCATGTCGGCGATCATCCGGTTCTCGACGTCGACGGAGAACGTCATCTGCCGGAATAGCCGCGCGAGGTTCGTGCACTGGCCGGCGAACCCGGCGCGCGTGACCGTGTTGACCGTCGCACCGCCGTAGTTCGGGCCGAAGTACGCATCGCCGCCCGACAGATACGTCAGATGAAACTTCGTGTTCATCAGATGCGGCTCCCATGCGAGAAACACGATCCAGCGCTTGTCGCGCACCGCGCGCTCGACCTGCGTGAGCATGCCCGTCTCGCTCGATTCGACGAGCGACCAGTTCGCGGCCCCGAGCGCGTGGTCGGACAGCATCCGCTTGATGTTCTGGTTCGCGGGCGCACCCGGCTCGATCCCGTAGATCTTGCCGCCGAAGCGGTCCGCGTAGCGCGCGAGATCGGCGAACGTGTGCACGCCGGCGGCAGCCACGTAGTCGGGCACCGCGAGCGTGAACTTCGCACCGCTCAGGTTCGCGTGCAGCACGTCGATCGATTTTTCGTCGACGAACGGCTTCACGAGCGGCGCCTGCGCGGGCATCCAGTTGCCGAGGAACACGTCGACCTGCCCTTTCTTCAACCCCTGGTACGTGATCGGCACCGACAGGTTCGCCACGTCCTGCCGGTAGCCGAGCGCCTTCAGCACGACGCCCGCCATCGCGTTCGTGGCGTCGATGTCGGTCCAGCCGGGCGCCGCCATCTTCACGTCGCTGCACGTCTGCGGATCGGCGGCATGCGCCGCCGGCGCGGCCGCCACGCACGCGGCGGCGGCGAGTGCCGCGCCGATCCTTCGGATTGCTGCATTGCATTGCCGTTTCATCGCCCGCTTCCTCCGTCGTTCATGAATGTTCGCGCTGCCGGACGTTCAGCGCCCGACGCGCGGAAAACGCGCCATCGCCTCGAGCGTATCGAGTTCGATGTGGTTGCGCATGTAGCGCTGGCTCGCGTCGGTGAACGGCTGCCAGTCCCACGCGTGGATGCGGCCCTGCGTCGTCGCCGCGTAATGGAAGCGCCGGCGCCGCTGGCTCGCGCGCACCTGCCGGTCGAGTTCGGGCAGGTTCCAGCGCTGCGCGGCCTGCGCGCGGAACGCGGCGAGCACGTCGGCGGCTTGCGGCTGCCCGGCCAGGTTCGTCAGCTCGCGCGGGTCGTCCGACAGGTTATAGAGCTGGTCGGGATCGGCCGGGCAATGCACGTATTTCCAGTCGCCGCGCCGGATCATCACGATCGGTGCGAGCGCGCCTTCCGCGAGGTATTCGCCGAGCGCGACGTCGTGCGCGGCCGTGCCGTGCAGGTGCGGCACCAGGCTCGCGCCGTCGATCGGGTCGGGCCAGCCACCGGCCGGCGCGGCGCCGGCCAGATCGACGAGCGTCGGCAGCAGGTCGACGTGCGACACGGGCCCGCGCACGCGCGCGGCGCCGAAACGGCCCGGCGCATGCACGATCAGCGGCACGCGGCAGCCGCCTTCGAAGAACGTCATCTTGTACCAGAGCCCGCGCTCGCCGAGCATGTCGCCGTGGTCGGACGTGACGATCACGATCGTGTCGTCGGCGAACCCGCATTGCTCGAGCGCGGCCAGCACACCGCCGAACTGCGTGTCCACGTACGACGTCGCGCCGTAATACGCGCGGCGGGCGGCGCGGATCTGCGCGTCCGTCGGCGGCGTACGGTCGTTCTCGCAGACGAAGCGCAGCCGCTGCGAATGCGGATCGCTCTCGGCCGCGTCGAGCCGCACGGCCGGCATGTCGATTTCTTCGTCGCTGTACAGATCCCAGTATTCGCGCGTGATCGCATACGGGTCGTGCGGATGGGTCAGCGACACGACCATGCAGAACGGCCGCGCATCGTGCCCGGCCGCGCGTTCGCGCGCGACGTCGTACAGCTTCTGCTTCGCGGCGAACGTCACTTCGTCGTCGAAGTCGAGCTGATTCGTGCGCACGCACGGGCCGGCGTCGAGCACCGAACTCATGTTGTGATACCAGCTCGGCCGCTCGGTCGGGTGGTCCCAGTCGGGCACCCAGCCGAAATCCGCCGGATAGATGTCGGTCGTGAGGCGCTCCTCGAAGCCGTGCAACTGGTCGGGCCCGCAGAAATGCATCTTGCCGGACAGCATCGTCCGGTAGCCGCCTGCGCGCAGGTAGTGCGCGAACGTCAGCGTTTGCGCCGGCAATTCGGCGGCGTTATCGTAGGCGCCGATGCCCGACGGCAGCTTGCCGGTCAGCAGCGAGAAGCGCGACGGCGCGCATAGCGGGCTCGCGCAGTACGCGGCGTCGAACACCACGCCTTCGGCGGCGAGCCGGTCGAGCGTCGGCGTGCGGGCGACGCGGTTGCCGTACGCGGGCAGCGCGAACGGCGTGAGCTGGTCGGCCATCAGGATCAGGATGTTGGGTGTCGGGTTCGTCATCGGCGATCGTGGGGAAAGCGGTGTTCGAATGGAACGGCGCGTCGCTCGGGCAGCGGGCCGTCCGGCGTGACGGAGGCGATCCGCAGAAACCGCCGCGCACCGAGGCCGCGCTGGCTAGAATCGCGGAATGCGTGGCGCATGAAGCGCATCTGCCGCACCGTCCGCTGCACTATCGCCCGCCCGAATTCGTGCGGGTAGGCGTCCGGCCCTTATGGGGCCATTAGAGGGACTTATGTCGAAATCCGAACCGTTACCGTCGATGCAGGCGCTGCGCGCGTTCGAATCGGCCGCCCGGCTCGCGAGCTTCACGGCCGCCGCGCGCGAGCTCGGCTCGACGCAGCCGGCCGTGAGCCAGCAGGTGTTCCAGCTCGAAGCCGAACTCGGCGTGCCGCTGTTCGAACGCAGCCCGCGCGGCGTCACGCTGACGGCCGACGGCCAGTGCCTGTACGAAGCCGTGCGGCTGAGCCTCGACACGCTGCGCGGCGCGACCGCGACGCTGCGCGCGCGCCGCGAGCACGGCGCGCTCACGATCGTCACCGATTTCGGCTTCGCGACCTACTGGCTGATGCCGCGCCTGGCCGGGCTGAAGCACGTGATGCCGGATGTCGACGTGCGCGTCGTCACGTCACAGGATTACGACGCGCAGCGCGACCACGGCGACATCGCGATCCTGTTCGGCGACGGTCACTGGCCGTCGTGCACGGCCGCACGGCTGTTTCCGGAATCCGTCACGCCCGTCTGCTCGCCCGCGTTCCGCGACGCGCACCCGGACGTCGCGCGGGCCGACCACCTGCTCGCGCTGCCGCTGCTGCACGTGCAGCCGACGCGCCCCGAGCGCTGGCTGTCGTGGTCGGGATGGTTCGACGCGCATGGGCTCGAGACGCCGGCCGCCGCCCGCGGCGTGACCTTCAACAGCTATGCGCTCGTGATCCATGCGGCGCTGCTCGGCGAAGGCGTCGCGCTCGGCTGGTCGCCGCTCGTCGACGAACTCGTCGCGTCCGGTCAGCTCGTGAAGCTGGTCGACGCACCCGTCGTCACGTCGCGCGGCTATTTCCTGGTGCGCCCGCCGCAGCGGCCCGAACCGGACGCGACCCACGTGTTCCGGCGCTGGCTGCTCGACGCGTGCGCGGCGGCCTGACGCCACGCGGCCGCCGCCGTTTCCGTTTCCCCTCCCCGCTCCCGGGCCCGCTGGCGCACCGATACCAGCCACACGGCGCGTTGGTTCTATCCGCGCCGAAATCGTCCTGATTTACTTGAGCCTCCCGCCACCCGCGCGGCGCGGCGCTGTCGTGCGCCGCCGCGCGGCCGTGCGCCCCTGCCATCCGAGGAGTCTCATGACCGCCGAGCACCGCCCCGATCAATTCGTCCTGACACTGTCGTGCCCGAGCGCGGCCGGCCAGGTCGCCGCCGTCGTCGGCTTTCTCGATCGCCATCGCTGCTACGTCGATGCGCTGAACGTGTTCGACGACGATCTCAGCAACCGCTTCTTCGTGCGCTGCGTCTTTCATCCGACGGATGAGACGTTGCAGATCGACGCGCTGCGCCAGGAATTCGGGCCGATCGCGGCCGGGCTCGGCGGCCACGACGGCGACATCCAATGGGCGATCCACGACGTCAACGCGCGGCCGAAGGTGCTGATCATGGTGTCGAAGCTCGAGCACTGCCTCGCGGATCTGCTGTTCCGCTGGCGGATGGGCGAGCTGAAGATGGACATCGTCGGCATCGTGTCGAACCACCCCGACTTCGAGCCGCTCGCCGCGCAGCACGGGCTGCCGTTCCGGCACTTCCCGATCACGGCCGACACCAAGGCGCAGCAGGAAGCGCAATGGCTCGACTTCTTCGAATCGAGCGGCGCCGAGCTCGTGATCCTCGCGCGCTACATGCAGGTGCTGTCGCAGGAGACGAGCGCGAAGCTCGCGAACCGCGCGATCAACATCCATCACTCGTTCCTGCCCGGCTTCAAGGGCGCGAAGCCGTATCACCAGGCGCATGCGCGCGGCGTGAAGCTGATCGGCGCGACCGCACACTTCGTCACCGACGATCTCGACGAAGGCCCGATCATCGAGCAGGTCGTCGAACGCGTCGATCATGCGCTGCGACCGGAGCAACTGCTCGCGGTGGGACGCGATGTCGAAAGCCTCACGCTCGCGCGTGCGGTGAAGGCGTTCATCGAGCGGCGGGTGTTTTTGAACGGCGATCGGACGGTGGTGTTTCCGTAAGCGAGCCGCATCCGCGAACGCCGTCTCACCCCGTCACGCGGACGCCGACGGCATGCGCGAGACGGCCCAGCACAGCGCTCCGACGATGATCAGCGCCTTGGCCGCGTAGTGCTGCGGTTCGCGCAGCGCGGCAATCACGTCGCCGCAAGTAATGACGCGCGCCACGCCGGTAAAGGACAGCAGGACGAGCAGGATCGACACCGGTGCGGGCGCGACACGCCGTATCAGCGCGTTGAGCAGGAGTCCGATCATCGGCTGCGTCGCCATCATGATCGATGCGGTCAGCGCGCCTTGGTCGCTTGCGCGTCACTTCACCCAAGCAAAGTAATACGACAACCAGATCGTCAGCCCGGCCCCGATCAGCGCCGCATACGGCATCAGGCTCAGCCACGGCGCGCGCTTCGGCACTTCCAGCTCCATGTCGCGCTGCATCTGCGCGGGGAAACGGCCGCGATCCTGCCAGTAGTGGCGATAAAGGAACACCGGCACGATCAGCAGCATCGCGATCAGCCCGTTGCGCAGCGTGCCTTCGCCTTGCAGGTTCGCGCCCGCGCCGACGTAGACGAGGTTCGCGTAACCGCAGATCGCACCGCCGACGAGCAGCCAGGTCGGGCAGCGGAACGGCCGATCCCAGTTGCCGCGATCCATCCGGTGAATCCAGCCCGACTGAAGATTCAGGAATACGAACAGCATGTAGCAGACGTTCGAGATCGACAGCACCGTCATGTAGTCCGACATCATCAGCAACACGAGGTTGAAACCGAGGTCGGTCCACATCGCGCGCGTGGGCGAGCCGTGCTCGTTCACGTGCGACAGGTACTTCGGCAGCCAGCCGTCGACCGACGCCTGGTACAGCGTGCGCGACGAACCCATCATCGACGTCATCACGATCAGCAGGATCGACAGCATCAGCATCACGACCACCGCATTCGCGACCCACGCGCCGCCGCCGACGATCTTCGCCATCGCGGCCGCGACGCCGGTGCCGTCGCCGATCGCCGGATCGAGCATCGCCTGCGTGCCGAGCGCGCCCTGGAACGCCATCGGCACGAGCGTCATCACGACGAGACACAGCGCACCCGACCAGAAGATCGCCTTCGCGGTATCGCGCCGCGGATCGCGAAATTCGCGCGTATAGCAGACCGCCGTCTCGAAACCGTACGACGCCCAGCCGGCCATGAACATCGCGCCGAGCGCCATCGTCACGCCCTGCCCGTTCCACGAGCCGAAGGTCGCGGCCGTGAGGTTGCCCTGCGCGTCGTGACCGAGCGGCAGCAGCGGGAGCAGGTTCGACATCGGCACGTCGCCGGTGACGAACGGCACGATGCCGACGATCAAGAGCGGCGTGAGCGACGCGATGCCGAGAATGCGCTGCGTACGTGCGGCCTTCGATGCGCCGCTGTGCTGAAGCTTGAACGTGATGAGAAGCAGAATCGTCGCGATGATGAACGTCGCGTTGATCCGCAGGGACAGACCGGGCTTGATGAACCCGAGGTCCGCAATCTTGAGCTGCCAGTGCAGCACCGCCGCATTGGCCGGAAAGAGACTCGTGAGCGCATAGCTCGCCGCGAGGCCGCAGCCGAGCGCAAGCATCGGCGACCACGCGAGCCAGTTGCACCACACGGAAACCGGGGCAATCAGCTTGCTGTAACGGACCCAGCCAATCGCGCCATACACCGACGCGCCGCCCGATTTATGGGGAAATAGCCCGGATATTTCCGCATAAGTCGCGCTTTGAACCAGCCCCATCGTGATCGCGGCGATCCAGATCGCCCACGCGGGCTGGCCGATCGTCGCGCATACGCCGCCGATCGTGAACAGCACGCCTGCCGGCACGCCGCTCGTTACCCAAAAAGCGTCTTTCCAGGTCAGGCCACGATGCAGCGTGTGGCCCGTCGAATCATGTGAGATGGTTGCCTCGACGTCACTGGTGCGATTCGCACGCAGTCCTGCTTGACTCATCCAATTCCTCCTCTCGCTCAGCGTGAGCGCTTTAGCGCTTACTCTGGTCCGATGCAAAGCAGTGGTGATTCTGCACGAGGGCCGTAGTGTAGCAATTTACGGGCTTTTTTGCAGAATCAGCAAAAGAAAACCGGGATATGGCCGCATGGAATCCTGATTATTTCGGATTCCTGCAATCCATTCCCGGCGTATTTTTATGACGACTCGCGCGACGTGACTCGCGCGACGTAGGTCGAGATGCTTACTGCGCGCCTTCCGTCCACGAATTCACGCGGTCGGCATGCGCCGCAATCCACGCATCCGCGGCCGCTTCCGGCTTCGAGCCGTTCTGGATCGCCAGCATCACGCTGTCGATCTCACCCGGCTTCCACTGGAATTTCTTCAGGAACGCGACGACCGGCTTTGCCTTGGTTTCGAGGCCCGGATTCACGACGCTGTC
>NZ_JBYQCG010000004.1:0-2830 GCF_057837105.1 Burkholderia sp. APQ4-4ca
TGGTCAGGATCGCGGCAAGCGGCGTGCCGTTGGCATCGGTGACGATGTGGTGCTTCGAACCGGGTCGAGCGCGATCGGTAGGGTTTGGCCCAGTTTTTGGCCCGCCCCAACGGCGCGAATCGATGACGAATCGACAGCGGCTCGCGAAAAGTCGATCTGGTCTGCTGCTCGCAGCTTCGCGAGCAGCAACTCGTGCAAGCGGTCCCACACGCCGGCCGCCTGCCAGTCGCGCAGCCGCCGCCAACATGTCACGCCCGAGCCGCAACCCATCTCGGCAGGCAGGTCGCGCCAGCGTAGTCCGGTCTCGAGAACGAACAAGATGCCGGTCAGCGCGGCGCGATTCGAAACAGGCAGGCGGCCCGGGTTCTTCTCGCGCCGCGGCTTGGATGGCGGCAGTAACGGCTCGATCAGTGTCCACAATTCGTCGTCGATGATCGGCTTGCCCATCTCCTCGGCCTCGGTTGTTCCGATGCCTGAGGTTAACAGCTCGCCGCGAAAGTTAACAGGCCCACGGGCTCTTTTTGAAACCGTCTCTTATAGATGTGCCTCGCATACACCATCCCATGAAACGTGTTGCCGCCATCCGTTGAGTACGCCATGACGGGGTTGCATCCTCGGTCGCCACAAACTGTATAAGGCGCGACTGCGGATGGAAACACGAGATTCATTCCAGTCGAGTCGGCATTGATGATTCGCCCCTGGAAATTCTCGACGGTACCCCGCCCAAGCTTCCTGCGGATACCTGCTTTCGTATCGTTGTAGAAGGTCTCGCCGTGATAGCAATCACGATACCGCTCCAGCGTCACGAACCGGTAATTGTCAAGTCGGTAAATGATTTGGGGTGGCGAGTCGTAAGGCAGTTCCTTGGCGCTCAGAAAGTCCGCGAGGTTAAACGAATATGGCTTTTGTGTACTACAGGCCTGCATCATCAGCATCAGCCCGACAATGACGAGATTACGCACCATAGGAATTTTCATAAACGGGATTTTTCATGATGTCGTTCCTTGCAGCGACGGAGATGCACATTAGCGCACCAGCGGCGCATCCGGGTTGGTCGGCTTGATTGATGAATCGCACGTGATGCGGTCTTGACCGGAGGGAGTGCGAAGTCCGTCCGGCATCAGCTTTTTCTTGGATGCCCATGCACTGTCCGACTCAACGATTGGTTGATAAGGATTGCTCCGATCAGCAAACTGGGCAAGCGTATATTGTCGAACGTTTAGATCGTATTCAGGGCGATCGCTTCTGTACTGGAATTTCTTGGCTATAAACAGCGTGTCGCTCGTGACCGCCACCGTATAGTCCTTCGAATCCTCGAACGGCCTGAAGCTATGAGGCATGTAGGTCAAAAGATGGAAAGTCGCTCCGCCATCCGTCGAGTACCACAGCGGAACGGTACAACCTCGATCTCCGCATGAAATTCGAGGTGGAAGTGCAAGAGGCAGTACGATATTCATCCCTGTCTGATCGGCGTTGACTATTCGTCCTTGAAAATCCTCGAACAAACCAATTCCGATCTTCTTGCGAATGTTCGCCTTCGTATCGTTATAGAACGTCTCGCCGTGATAGCAATCACGATACCGCTCCAGCGTCACGAACCGGTGATCGTCAAGTCGGTAAATGACTTGGGGTGACGAGTCGTAAGGCAGTTCCTTGGCGCTCAGAAAGTCCGCGAGGTTAAACGAATACGGGCGCGGTGCACTACAGGCCTGCATCAGCAACAGCAGCGCGACAATGACGAAGTTACGCACCATTGGAATTCCCCCATTCGATTCGTTTTGCGTCGGCGCGGCTCTTTTCTTCCGCCACTGTGCTCCAGTCGATCATGTCCGGCTTTTCGACAGCCTTGAGAACACCGTCCGTAAAGTACGGATCGTAGCCTCGCGTCCAGTCAGCCTTCTTGATCAGTCGAGCCCAGAAATCCCAGTCCTCGGCAGCATCACAAAAACCAATCGGCAAGTCCCAGGCCACGACCCGTTTCATGAACTCCGCATGCGACGGAAGCGTGCTGTGATTGGTCGGCTCGGGACGGTAATTGTTGATCCGCTCCTGGAGTTCCTCTTGTGTTTCGAGTGAACGCATGCGCCCGCTGTTGGCATACACGTCTTCGCGTGTTTTGTATTCTTCGCGTTCATACATCGAGGCAAAGTTGGGAAAGGTGGGATCCAGATACCTTCCCTTTTCCGGGTCAAGCGGATCGCGAACAAACTTTCCCCACTCCGGCGCGACTTTGCGCGACTCTTCAAAATCCCGCATCTCTTCCGCCGTCAGCGGATTCGGTACCTGCTCCGCATTGATCGTGACGGTCTGGTTTGGCTTCGGCACCGCCCACAGGTTTGTCAGACCGAATACCCCACCAGCCGGCCCGCGATTGCCATTCCAGAAGTCCGTCGTTTTCGCACCAGGGACCAACTTGTCCTCCGGGGTCGGCGGCAACGTTCCGAATGGCCGAACGCCTGATTCATCACCCACCGCCATTTCACGCGCCAGCATCCGCTGCTTGACGGTATCGCCCAGTTCCGTCAGCAGTTCATCGCCGATGCCTTGCCAGCCAATGCTTTGCAACGTCGTGATACCCATCACCCGATCATGCGGCGTGAAATAGACGTATAAGCGGCCGTGATTGTCGCGCTCCGGCACGCCGTAATGCAGCTTCACGTCCGGCCGCCAGAAATTCATGTCCTGCGTTGCACCGACGTGCAATTGCTCCATCATTTGTTCGGTGAAGACCCGCTTGTCCCGCTTGATGCGATTCGCGATCTGGCGGAACGTGTTGACGCGCGCCTGCGCGGTCGGTCGCTCGCTCCCGCAAGTCAACGCATCCGTTGCC
>NZ_JBYQCG010000004.1:2850-5727 GCF_057837105.1 Burkholderia sp. APQ4-4ca
CGGTATCGCCCAGTTCCGTCAGCAGTTCATCGCCGATGCCTTGCCAGCCAATGCTTTGCAACGTCGTGATACCCATCACCCGATCATGCGGCGTGAAATAGACGTATAAGCGGCCGTGATTGTCGCGCTCCGGCACGCCGTAATGCAGCTTCACGTCCGGCCGCCAGAAATTCATGTCCTGCGTTGCACCGACGTGCAATTGCTCCATCATTTGTTCGGTGAAGACCCGCTTGTCCCGCTTGATGCGATTCGCGATCTGGCGGAACGTGTTGACGCGCGCCTGCGCGGTCGGTCGCTCGCTCCCGCAAGTCAACGCATCCGTTGCCTTGTCATCCATCGCGAAAGGCGAGTTCATCACGAACAATGCGTCGGGCGCGCGAGTCTTGCATAGGGCCGTCGCAGCCATCGCAATCATGGTGCCCTGACTATGCGACATCACAGTCACCGTGTCGCGCGGGCACTCGGTTCGAATTTCGTCGATCAGGTTTGCCAAACGCTGTGCGGCGTGCGCGTAATAGTCGCGCGGTGGCGCATCCTGCAACTGCCGTTCCACTTCCGTGTTGAGCCGTTGCAAGTCGAAGCCGTAGATCGTGCGCGTGAAGCCTTTTCCACTCCAAAGCTGCTGGAGGTTGTTGGTGCCGTTCTGGAATGGCCCGCCGCCCCAATACCACGGCGTGTTTTGGCGGTGGTCCTCAACCTTGTGTGGCGTACATTCCGGCGCCCAAAAATCGGAACCCTGCTGATCGCGCAACGCGATCCGCCAGTTCTTCTCCTGACCTTTCTGCGCCCGGTAGCCCCAATAGAAGCGGATCACGGGCGAGTTACCTTGATCTCCCTTAGCGATATGCCTAGGGACAGGACATTCACCATCTGTCGTGCTGTAGGCATTTGCCTTCAGATCACTCCGATTTAGCCGTTCATTGAGCCCTTGACACAACGCCTGCTCTGCAGCCTCATACCACTCCCCCTCGGAATTCACGCCGTGCACGAAGATGACGACACCGGGCAAATGCGGGGGAATCCGCGCCTCGGCTCGCACCTGATAGCCCGTCGGTGTCAGGTACGATTCCCAGAACGGCCGGCCCAGGTGATCGCGCTGCATCGGCACGATGCGGGTTGCGTCCTCATGCCGATAGTGCTCCGGCTGTGTTTCGGTCGGCGTGTTCGCCGTATCGCCCGACCGATTAACTGAATCATCCATTTGCTCGAGCTCCGTTGTCGTTGTTCTTCGACAGCATCAGCTTGATTCCCTGTGCGATGTCGTTCGGCGTCAACGATGTTTCCCCCTTCGCGCTCGTCACGCCCTCCACGATTCGACCGTCCGCCAGTTGGATCTTGTACGGCTTGTTCTTCATGGGTCGTCCGGTCACGCCGTCGCTCAGGATGAACCGCTCGTCATTCGCCATCGTGGTTTGATCGAACTTCGGCAACGGCAACGACAGCGCGCCCGGACCTTCCTTCTGAATCTCGACGATCTTCAGAATCAGGCTTCCCGCACCGCCAATCTCGACGTTATCGCCCTGCACCTTGACGTAAGCCGTGCCGCCGCCACTGAGCACAACGCCATTGGCCGCGCTCGCCGTCAGCGTGCCCGCCGCGCTGCTCAATTGCATGTTCCGTTGTGCTACCAGTTCCATCGCGTCCGACTGCGCCTGAATCTGAACCTTGCCGCGTGCGGCGAACAGGCGAATGCCCATCCGGTGCGCGAACAGCGACAACACGTCGCCTGCGGCGATGGCGACATTCCGAATCGCATTCACGTTGAATCGCGACGACGTGGCGATGCTCACGTCCTTGCCCGCCGACACCATCACGCGGTCGGGAGTCGCCACGCCAATGCCGGCCGGCGCGGACAGCGCGATGACCGACTTTTTCAGGCCCGCCAGTTCATCTTTGAGCCACGCGTTTTCGGCCTTCAAGTCCGCGATCTCGGCTTTCGCCACCCGCGCAGCCTCCGCCAACCCATTCGCATGCGCCTGCGTCAACTGGAACTGGTTGGTCGCGGAACGCATGTCCGCCTGCTCCCCTCGCGCCTTCTCCTGCCGATCCGCCGACACGAACATGCCGCCACCCGCTCGCACGTGTCCGCGATTGTCCGTGCGCAGTTCGAAGCCTTCGCCACGCGGCTTTTGGTCACGGTCGACGGTGTGGCCGAGATTCAGTTGCGTCTTGCCATGCTCGGTCGCCAACTTGATGTGTTCGCGACCGTCCCGGTCGTCCATCTCCAGGGTGTTGTTCGACCGGGTCCGCAGGGTATTGCGCGTGCCCCACGGAACGCCCGAGACGATCGGGTCCGTGTGCTGCGCGGTATGGAGCACGTGGCTGATGAACGGCAAATCGACGCAGCCCCACAGGAAGCTCACGCCAACAACGGTGCCTTCGACCAGTCCAAAATGAAAGCCAGTTTGATTCGGTCCTGCGAATGGCTTGGCAAGACGCATCGGGCAGCTTCGCAGACCCGGCATCCGCGTGTCGCGGTCCAGATGAAGGTGAACGATATATTCGCCCTGCCCGTCCAGGTAAGGGTCTTTCCAGCCACCCGAGATGGTCCCCGTGATGACGCCGTGAATCTTCGGCCACGTCTCCGTCTTCAACGGCAGCCGGTATTGACGGTCGGATGGAATCGCGTCGAATTTCACGCGATACGCCTGCTTGCGCGACGCGCGACATGCCATCCGGACCACCAGCACACCGTGCTTCGCATCGGGCAGCTTCCGGTTCGACAACTTCAACACCGACCCGGGCGTGAGGTCCAGCATGTCGCACTCGCCGCGATACTCGACCTGTTCGGCCAGCGCGGCCTCGCGCCGAAGCAGCGCTTCCTCCTTCGCCTCGTCCACGCTCTGGTTCGGCGTGCCCCACGTATACGCGTCGCCA
>NZ_JBYQCG010000004.1:5747-34522 GCF_057837105.1 Burkholderia sp. APQ4-4ca
TCGCCCTGCCCGTCCAGGTAAGGGTCTTTCCAGCCACCCGAGATGGTCCCCGTGATGACGCCGTGAATCTTCGGCCACGTCTCCGTCTTCAACGGCAGCCGGTATTGACGGTCGGATGGAATCGCGTCGAATTTCACGCGATACGCCTGCTTGCGCGACGCGCGACATGCCATCCGGACCACCAGCAAACCGTGCTTCGCATCGGGCAGCTTCCGGTTCGACAACTTCAACACCGACCCGGGCGTGAGGTCCAGCATGTCGCACTCGCCGCGATACTCGACCTGTTCGGCCAGCGCGGCCTCGCGCCGAAGCAGCGCTTCCTCCTTCGCCTCGTCCACGCTCTGGTTCGGCGTGCCCCACGTATACGCGTCGCCATAGGTGGTGCGGTCCTCACGGATCGGGCTGACTGCCTCGATCGGTTCGGAAAGCTGCGCCTCCGTGCTGAACGTGCGGACCGTATAAGTCTCCGGCAGCGTCCTTGCGCTCATCTGCAGTTCATTGACGGATTCGATGCCGCTGGATTCCAGCCCGCTGTGCGGCCGGTAGGCAACCGTCAGGCGGTCGGGATCGCGTCGGTAGTGTGCATAGTCGTCGCCGAAGCGCACCTGTTCGCAGCGCTCGCCCGCTTCGCATACGAACCAGATGCCCGAACGGCGGCACAGTCTTGTGATGAACGCGAGGTCGTCCTCACCCCACTGCATCACGAAGCTGCGTTTGCGGTAGGTACGGTGCAACGTGAATTCAAAGCCGGCAAAAATTTTGTTGAACGCGTGTTCCCGGAGAATCTGTTCGATGATCTCGGGAACGGTCATGTCCAAGAAGAACCGGCACTTCGGTGCATGACGAAGCAAGGCCAGTCGAGACTCCAGCACAATCTCGTAGAGGGACTGGTCGCGATGGGTATCCTTCAGCGCGAATCCCGTCACGACACCCTGCACGCGCCGCGCGTCTTCCGGCTGCCTCCAGCGGTCGCGCGGCGGAGGCTGGATCACGAACGTGCCGATCCTGTTCAGAAACTCGCCGCGCGACAGGTCATGGCGGGGATGGGTGAACTGGATGGTGAACTTTGTCGGCTCACCAATCCCGCGCGCGCCCTCGAACTCGTAGATGTCCGCCAGCGCGGCAGCGGGATTGCCCTTGATGTCGAGGCTGTAGAACTGGTGGATGTTGACGCCCGCGCGCGCGGTTGCGTTGACGATAGCCATGCTCGCTGTCAATAGGCCCTCCCAAATGTCGGCGGAATACTCCGCCGGACACTAACGGATCAGGACCCAAGCAGCAATCAGACGAATTCGAATTTATCGGAAGCGCTGACTCAGCGCGTGCGAGCGCTGCGGCTCACGCATCCGAATCGACACGCAGCACGAGCTTGCCGCGATGGTCGCCGTCGAACAGCCGGTTCAGCACGTCCGGCGCGTTTTCGAGCCCGTCGGCCACGGTTTCCTCGGCCTTGAGCCGGCCGTCGCGCAGCCAGTCGGAAAGCGTCTGCACGGCTTCGCGGCTCTTGCGGTAGTCGAGGATCAGGAAGCCGCGCATCGTCAGCCGCTTCGAGATCAGCACGCCGACGTCGTCGGCCGCGCGGCCGCTGTTGTAGCTCGAGATCACGCCGCACAGCGCGACGCGCCCGCCGATCACCATCCGCGACAGCACCGCGCGCATCACCTCGCCGCCAACGTTCTCGAAGTTCACGTGCACGCCGTCCGGCGTCGCCGCCTTCAGTTGCTGGCGAAAATCGTCGGCCTTGTAGTCGACGGCCGCGTCGAAGCCGAGCGTCTCGGTCAAGTAGCGGCACTTGTCCGCGCCGCCCGCGATGCCGACCACCCGTGCGCCGTGGATCTTGCCGATCTGCCCGGCGATCGAGCCAACCGAGCCGGCCGCCGCCGACACGACGAGCGTTTCGCCCGGCTGCACCGGCGCGATGTCGGTCAGCCCGTAGTACGCGGTCAACCCGCTCATCCCGCACGCGCCGAGCAGCGTCGGCAGCGGCAGGCCCGACTGCGCGGGCAGCTTCACGAGCTGCGCGGCCTGCTCGACCGACACGACCGCGTAGTCCTGCCAGCCGACGAGCCCCTGCACGAGATCGCCTTCCGCGAACGCCGCGTTGCGCGACGCAACCACGCGGCCGATGCCGAGCGCGCGCATCACCTCGCCGATCGCGACGGGCGGCAGGTACTGCGGCACGTCGCTCATCCATACGCGGTTGGTCGGGTCCATCGACAGATACAGCACGCGCACGAGCACCTCGCCGTCGGCGAGCGCCGGCACCGGCGTCTCGACGAGCGAAAAATGTTCGCGGCCGACCCGCCCTTCCGGGCGCGTCTTCAGCAGCAGTTGGCGATTCACGGGTGTCGACATGATGTTCTCCTCCAATCGTTGTGGTTCGGGATGCGCGTCAGACCGCGCACATGCCGCCGTCGATCACGAGTTCGGCGGCCGTCACGAAGCGGCTCTCGTCGGACGCGAGATACACGGCCGCATGCGCGACGTCGTCAGGCTCGCCGAGCCGGCGCAGCGGAATGCCGCGCGCGAGCTTGCGCGTCGCGTCGCGTTCGCCGAGCGACTGGAACAGCGGCTCGACGATCCCCGTGCGGATGAACGCCGGGTGAATCGAATTGCAGCGCACGTCGATCTCGCGGCGCGCGCAATCGATCGCAACCGACTTCGTCAACGACGCGACCGCCGCCTTCGACGCGTTGTACGCGGTGAAATCCGGCTCGACCTTGAACGCCGCGACCGACGAGATGTTGATGATCGACGCGGGATGGCTCTCGGCCAGATACGACAGCGCATGCTTGCAGCCGAGCACGATGCTCTCGACGTTGATCGCCATCACGCGCCGCCATTCGTCCAGCTCGATTTGCGCGGGCGAGCCGATCGAGCCGACGCCCGCGTTGTTGACGAGCACCGACAGCCCGCCCATCGCATCGGTCGCCTGTGCGAGCAGCGTCTGCCAGCGCGCTTCGTCGCGCACGTCCTGGGTCGCGGCGAATGCGACCGGCGTCGCGCGGCCCGCGTTGAGTTCCTGCGCGAGCGCGTCGAGCACCGCCGCTTCGGCGATGTCGGTCACGAACACGTGCGCGCCCTGCTCGACCATCCGCCGCGCGATCGCGCGGCCGAGACCGCCCGCGGCGCCCGTGATGTATGCGCACTTGCCGGCGAGGCGCGGAGAAACGATTGTCATGTGCCTGCTCCTGTCTGAATCGTCGTCGCGGAATGTTGCCGCGACGAGGTGTCCGGGCTTTCCGTGCTTTCAGGACCGCTGCCGGTCGACGTGCGCCGGTGGCCGGTGCGCCGACGTGACGACGCGCCGCACGGTTTCCGCGAGTATATCGAGATGAACGCGATGAACGCGACGCATGCCTGCCCGGCCGGGCAGGCTGTTCGCGGTTGAACGACAGCCAGCGTACGCGAATGCCGCCAATCGATGAAATGAATATTCGTTATGCCCGGTCATAGACATCGTTCATGACCGGCGCGTACCGGCGCCGATGCCCGAGCCCAAGCGGGCCGACCGGGGAACTGGCCAGCGGGCGGATTTTCGGGATACCGGGCGTTGCGTTCCGCACGACCGGGGAAACCGGGGGGAAGCAGTCGGAAAAATGAACCGGCGCGGCATCGTGCGACCCGCCGGAAAACCCGGGAAAACGCCGGACGAACGCCAGCGGCAGGAAGGCGGCGCCAAAGGGCCGCCTTCGGCACCGGTCAGAACCGGTCGCCCGACGGCGCGCGCACGAACGCGCAGAGCTGCGGCGAATGCGTGTCGATCATCTGCTGGAATGGCGCACGGTGCCCGTACGCGATGCCCGACACCAGCAGCAGGCACGCCGCCGCGACGCGCGGCGAAAACGCGCGCTGCCGCGCGCCGTCGTAGCCGCGCAGGAACGCCAGCGCGACCAGCGCGCCGAGCATCCAGCCGACGACGACTTCCGGCACGGTGTGCGAATGATCGAACACGCGCGCGACGGCCGTGATCGCGCCGACGGCCAGCCCGGCCGCGATGCCGGGCGCCTTGCCCGGCCGGAACGCCTGCCACAGCATCGACAGCGCGACCGTCCACACGGACGTCGACAGCATCGTATGGCCGCTGATCACGCGGAAATCGAATTGCGGAAGCTCGACGCCGCATCCGGCGTACAGGATCTTCGTCGCGCCGACGAGCCCCATGCCGGCGGCCAGCAGCACGCCCCAGCGGGCGGCGAGGCGCCAGTCGGTCAGCACGAGCCATGCCGCGCAGGTCAGCGCGATCGGCAAGGTCAGCGCGGCATCGCCGATATTGCTGATTTCACTCCACATAACGGACTTCGGGGTCGATCCAAAGGCGGCAGTTTACCGCATGCGCGCCGCACGCCTGTGTCAGCCTGTGACAGGCTGTATCAACCCGCGACACCGGTAATCAGCAGCAGGTTCGTGCCGGTGATCACGGCGAACAGCGCCCACGCGGCCACCTGCATCCCGCGGCCGATCGCGTGTTCGCCCATCGTATTGCGGTCGCTGACCGAGCGGATCAGCGGCCACATCGCGAACGGCAACTGCAGGCTCAGGAGCACCTGGCTCCAGACGAGCAGTCGCCCGACCGAGCCGTCGCCGAGCCACAGCACACCGATCAGCGCCGGCACGAGCGCGAGCCCGCGCGTGATCAGCCGGCGCTGGTAGCACGGGATCTTCGTATGCAGGAAACCGTCCATGATGACCTGGCCGGCGATCGTGCCGGTCAGCGTCGAGCTCTGCCCCGATGCGAGCAGCGCGATGCCGAACAACAGCGCGGCCGCGCCGCCGGCGATCGGCGTGATCAGCCGGTACGCCTGTTCGATGTCGGTCACGTTGTGCTGGCCCGTCGCATGAAACGCGGCGCCCGCGACGACGAGGATCGCCGCGTTGACGAGCATCGCGACGAACAGCGACACGCAGGTATCGATGCGCACGAGCGCCAGCGTGTCGCGGATCACGCCGCGCGCGCCGCCGACCACATGCCGCGTCTGCACGACCGACGAATGCAGGTACAGGTTGTGCGGCATGATCGTCGCGCCGACGATGCCGAGCGCGAGCACGATCGCGTCCTTGCGGTCGTGGCCCGGGTCGCCCGGCACGAGGCCGCCCACCACCGCGTGCCAGACGGGCGGCGTGATCGCCACCTGCGCGACGAAGCAGAACGCCATCGTCGCGATCAGCCCGAGCACGATCGCCTCGATCTGCCGGACCCCCTTGCCCTGCAGGCCGAGCACGATCACCGTGTCGAGCGCGGTGAGCACGACGCCCCACGCGAGCGGCACGCCGAGCAGCAGCTTGAACGCGAGCGCGCAGCCGAGCACTTCCGCGATGTCGCACGCGATGATCGACACTTCGGCGGTGATCCACTGCACGACGCGGCCGAACCGGCCGTAGCGGTCGTAGCTGGCCTGCGCGAGATCCTTGCCCGCGACGAGGCCGAGCCGCGCCGCGAGCATCTGCAGGAAGATCGCCGCGAGGCTCGAGAACGCGACGACCCACAGCAGCGAATAGCCGAACTGCGAGCCCGCCTGGATATCGGTCGCCCAGTTGCCGGGATCCATGTAGCCGATCGCGACCAGCAGGCCGGGGCCGAAGAAACGCTTGAGCTTCTGCCAGCGCGGCGCGGTGGCGTCGACCGTGATGCTGCCCTTTACTTCCGACGGGCAGAAAGGGGCGGTGGCGGTAGTGGGGAGGAAGGACATGGAAACCGGGAATCGAGGTCGCGACACGACGATTCTACGGGTATCCGTCCCGTTTTCTCGCGCGCCGCCGCGCACGCGTCGCAATTCGCCCCGTCGCCGTCGCAACACGCGGCGGCAGTTCCGTCATCCGGATTGGACGACGCCGCGCCGTGCGCGAGGATTCTTTCCCGCTCGGCGACACGAAATTCCGTCGGCGACATCAACAGGCGCTGGCGAAACAGCTTCGCGAGCCGCTCGCCGCTGCCGAACCCGGTGCGCCGCGCGACCTTGTCGGCCGGCAGCGTCGTATGGATCAGCATGTGGCACGCCCGTTCGAGCCGCACGTGCTGGACGAACTCGGTCGGCGTCACGCCGATTTCCTTCTTGAAGCGTCGCAGGAAATTGCGCTCGCTCATCGCGGCCGCCTGCGCGGCGTTGGCGATCGAGATGCGGTTCACGCTCTGCGCGCGCAACCGCTGCGCGGACATCCGGATCGACGGGCTCGCGCTGAGTTCGCGGAATGCCCACATCGACTGAACATAGCGCTGCTCGACCGGCCGCATCATGTTGCTGGCGATCTCCTGCGCGGCGCCGTCGCCGAGGTCGGCGCGAAACATGTCGAGCGCGGCGGCAAACACGTCGGCCTCGCCGGCCCGCGATTCGATCGTCGTGGGCGCGCGGCGCCGCGCCCTGCCGGGCCGCACGTCGATCGACGACGACGGCCGCCGCGCGGCGGCAAGCGCGGGCAGGTCCATCGCATCGACGATCCAGCGCGCATGCTGGCGAACGTCGGCCAGGCGCTGCTGCAATGCGTCGTCCCAATTGACGGCCGCGCGCTCGCCATGAAGATGAAAGAACGCGCACGCACGGCGACTGTGTTCGTCTCCGAACGGATCGGTCGCGATTCTCACGCCGGACGACGACTGCAACAGTCCCCCGCTTTCGGATACGTACTTGAGCTGATAATCCACGCCGTATCCATGCAGGCGATTCGCCAGGTTGAAGGCCTCGCCAAGACGCGCGGCCTGGGCCAACGAAAACCCCGTACTCAAATAGATAATGACCCACCGCTGATCTGCTGCATTCACTGGCCAAGCCCCCGACTTGTTCGACTTCTTCTAATACCGTCGAACTGTCAGGCTTATATTTGGTTTGAATGCGTGCGACAGGACGGCTATCCCGAAATATGAAGCGACGGCATCTTAGCCGAACGGGTAGCGCCTTTGGCGCGAAATGGCCGACGGGGACAGCATGATGGCGGATTACTACAGGCTGCTACGCGCCGCTGGTATGCCGCCGCAGAATCGCGTATGCGATGCGGCCGATTATTGCGGCCGTCATGCTGAACAAGGTGCGTGCTCAATTGCGTCGCACATCGGCAAAACGGACGCTCGCGTATCGGCGCGAACGGTATCGACATGCATCGAACGCACGCGATCGCCGCGTATGCCAACCCGCGCATCCGCTGCCTGCGCATCCTTTAGAATCGGTCCGTCCTTCACCACGCCGCCCGCGCTCCGTGCCCGCCGATCATCGTCTCGACCTGAACCTGTTTCGCGTGCTCGACGCCGTCTACGTGCACGGCGGCATCGGCGCGGCCGCCCGTGCGCTGCATCTGACGCAACCGGCCGTCACGCATGCGCTCAACCGGCTGCGCGCGCATTTCGACGATCCGCTGTTCGTGCGCCAGGGCAACCGCGTCGTGCCGACCGAGCGCACGCGATCGATCATCGCGGACGTGCAGTTACACCTGAAAGGGCTGCAAGGCACCGCGCGCGATCCGTCCGCGCTCGATCCCGCGACGCTCGACCTGAGCATCGCGGTCGGCATCCGCGACGTGCTCGAATCCATCGCATTGCCGCGCATCGTCGCCGCGTTCGCCGACGAAGCGCCCGGCCTGCGGCTCGTCAGCCGCCGCATCGCGGTGCCGGACATCGAACGCGAGCTCGCGTCGGGCAACCTCGATCTCGTCGTCGATCGCCGCGTGCAGACCGGCCCGCGCATCGCCACCGAACATCTGCTCGACGATTCGCTCGTCGTCGCGCTGCGCCGCGATCATCCTCTGGCGCGCGACCCGCTGCGACGCGGCGACTATTTCGCGGCGAAGCATATCGCCGTGTCGTCGCTCGGCGAGCCGCAATCGCTCGACGTCCTGCTCGGCAACGACGGGCGCTTTCGCGACATCCGGCTCACCTGCCAGCACTATTTCGCCGCCTGCCAGATCGCCGCGGCCGGCAACCTGCTCGTCACGTTGCCGCACACCTATGCGCTGCGCATGGCCGCGCTGCTGCCGATCGCCGTGCGGCCGTTGCCGCTGCGGCTCAAGCCGTTCCCGCTGCTCGCGTACTGGCACGAGTCGCGCGACACCGACCGCGCGCATCAGTGGGTGCGCGAACGCATCGCCGCGCTCGTGCGCAGCAGCGCCGGCATCGTCCACGCGTAGCACGCCGCGCACGCCCGCGCGGCGGGAACGGTATGCTGGCGGCTGCACGCCGCCACGCGGCGCCCGCTTTCCTTTATTCGCTTACCGGAGACCTGCCATGTCGCTCATCCACGCCGCCGCCGTCCTCGATGCCGACGCGCCCGACTACGTCGTCCAGTTGCACGCCGGCACGCACGCGTTGACCGGCGACGAAGCGCCGCGCGAAGGCGGCCAGGATCGCGGGCCGGCGCCGTACGAGTTCGTGCTGGCCGGGCTCGCGCAATGCACGGCCGCGACGCTGCGCATGTACATGCAGCGCAAGACGTGGCCGGCCGCGCGCATCGCGGTGCGCACCGAGCTGCATGCCGATCGCGAAGGCGTGCAATACGTGCGCCGCGTCGTGACGCTCGACGGCCCGCTCGACGACGCGCAACGCCAGCGTCTCGCGGAAATCTGCGAGAAAACCCCGGTGACGCAGTTCATCAAGCGCGGCACGCGGATCGACACGACGTTGAACTGACGCAGCGGCGGGCACCGTCGCACTGCCGCTCGAAAGCTTGAAAAACGAAACGGGCGGGCCGCGCATCCAGCGCGGCCCGCCCGTTCGTCGATCCTGGCCGGCGTTTACAGTCCGAGCGCGGCGAGGTCCAGCTTGCCGTCCTTCATCGGCGGGCACCAGAAATACGCGCCCGTCAGCGGCCGCGTGAAGCGGAACAGCCCGTCGACGATCCCGTCTTCCGCGCCGCTCATCCGGCGCATCTGCACGTCGAACGCGCGGAACGAGCAGCCGAACGCGACGAAGTACAGGCCCGCCCGGCGCGTGTCCGACCACGGCGACGAACGGCGCAGCATGAACGCCTCGGGCGCGAAGCTTTCCTGCGCGGTGCGCTTCACGTGCGCGAATTCGGGCGCGTCGTCGAGTTCCTCGTTGTCCGAACGGCGGCGCCCGACGATGTGATCCATCTCGCCCGACGGAATACGCTCCATCCGGTCGAAGTCGTGCACCCACTGCTGCACCGCGACGAAGCTCGATCCGTCGAGCCCGGCGCCCTGCCCCGCGACGATCGCCGCGGCCACCGCGTCGTCGCCTTCCGGATTCTCGGTGCCGTCCTCGTAGCCGGACAGGTCGCGATCGTTCGAATAGCGGAAGCCGTCGACGGCCTCCTGCAGCGCGAACGCCGGCGCGAGCGCGCGTTCGATCGCCCGCGCGCGCAGCACGATCTCGCCGCGGTCGTCCGAGCGCAGCCAGACCCACACGTCGGCCGGCGTCGCCGGCAGCGTGCGGTCGTTCACCGAGAACGCCGGATAGTCGGTCAGGCCCGGCACCGGGTGTCCGAGATAGGCGGCCAGCGCGCGTCCGAAACCGACCACCGTGTCGCGTCCGTCGACGATCTCGCGCAGCGCGGCCAGCGCCGCGGCGACATTGCCGTCGTTCGACATCGTGAAAGTGAGGTATCGGGCTGCCGTATCGATCGGAGCCAGGATGCCTTGCTGAACGTCGCTCATCGTTTCCTCGGGAATGGTTCGGAGTGAAGCCGGGCGGCCGCGCGTCGTCGCGCGCCGCGGACGCGGAAGTGTAATCGATGCGCGCACCGGCTCCGTGCCCGCCCTCGCGCAACGTACGCGAAAAGGGGCCAAAACCCTGAATACTAACCGTATCGACGCAGCAACGCCGCATTCGTCGGACATTGCGGCGCGCGCGACTGTCCTGATAGAATCGCTGCACGTCTTTTCGGCGTCCTTTCATTCAACCGTTCACTTCAGGGAGGTGCAGATGTTCCGAATGCCAGCAACCTTCCCGAACGTGGTCCCACGGCGCAGCTGATCCAGCCCGCCGTCCGCGCCGGCTCCCGAGTTTTCCGCTAACCCGTCAGCCGCGCTCTTCCCGACAGCCCGTTTCGCTCCGCCCCGCGTGTGTCGCGCGGCCCGGCTGTTGCGTTTTCGACGTTCTCCGAACCGGAAAGTCCCGTCGCGCGATGCGCCGGGCAACGATACATGACCAGAAAAACCTCCCATCTGGGCGGCCACGCATTCCAGGCCGTCTTCGGCTTCACCATCCGTTACTGGCGCAAGCAGCCGGCGCGCATCGCCACGGTCGCGAGCCTCGCGCTGCTCGCCGCGCTCGCCGACGTCCTCACGCCGCTGTTCGCCGGCCGCCTCGTCGACGCGCTGTCGACCGGCCTGACCGACCGCGCCGCCGCGTGGCATTCGGCTCTCGTCGCGTTCGGCACGCTCGCCGCGCTCGGCATCGGCGCGACGGTGCTGCGCCAGGGCGTCTACCTGAACATCATCACGCTCACGCTGAAGATGATGAGCGAGATCGCCGCCGCGTCGTTCCACCGCGTGCAGCGCTTCTCGACCGACTGGCACGCGAACAGCTTCGCGGGTTCGACCGTGCGCAAGATCACGCGCGGAATCTGGGCGCTCGACCTGCTCAACGACACCGTGCTGATCGCGCTGCTGCCGTCGGTCGCGATGCTGGTCGGCGCGACCGTGCTGCTCGGCACGCACTGGCCGGTGATGGGGCTCGTCGTCGGCGCGGGTTCGCTGCTGTACATCGCGGTGACGGTCGCGGTATCGCTCGGCATCGTCGCGCCGGCCGCCCGCCTCGGCAACCTGTGGGATACGCGCATGGGCGGCGCGCTCGCCGACGCCGTGAGCTGCAACGCGGTCGTCAAGGCGTTCGGCGCGGAAACGCGCGAGGAAGCGCGGCTCGCGCGCGTGATCGGCAAGTGGCGGCAGCGCACGCGCCGCACGTGGGTGCGCGGCACGTTCAACGGCGGGCTGCAGGGTGCGATGCTCGTCGCGATGCAGGCCGCGATGATCGGCGTCGCGCTGCGGCTGTGGATGAACGACGAGGCGAGCGTCGGCGACATCGCGTTCGCGCTGACGATGTTCTTCATGCTGCAGGGTTACCTGCGCGACGTCGGCATGCACATCCGCAACCTGCAGCGCTCGGTGAACGACATGGAAGAACTCGTCGCGCTCGAACGTCAGCCGCTCGGCATCGACGATCGCCCCGGCGCACCGGCGATCCGGATCGGGCAAGGCGAGATCCGCTTCGAACACGTGACGTTCCGCTACGGCAACCATCCGGTGCCGCTGTACGACGATTTCTCGATGCGGATCGCGCCCGGCGAACGCGTGGGCCTCGTCGGCCATTCGGGCTCGGGCAAGACGACGTTCATCAAGCTGATCCAGCGCCTGTACGACGTATCGGGCGGCCGCATCACGATCGACGGCCAGGACATCGCGCAAGTGCGGCAGGATTCGCTGCGCAGCCAGATCGCGATCGTCCAGCAGGAGCCCGTGCTGTTCCACCGCACGCTCGCGGAGAACATCGCGTATGCGCGCCCCGACGCGAGCCGCGCCGACATCGAGCGCGCCGCGCGTCTGGCGAGCGCGCACGACTTCATCGCCGCGCTGCCGGACGGCTATGACACGCTCGTCGGCGAACGCGGGATCAAGCTGTCGGGCGGCGAGCGCCAGCGCGTCGCGATCGCGCGCGCATTCCTCGCCGATGCGCCGATCCTGATCCTCGACGAAGCGACGTCGAGCCTCGACAGCGAAAGCGAGCTGCTGATCCAGCAGGCGATGGAGCGGCTGATGGTCGGCCGCACGACGCTCGTCGTCGCGCACCGGCTGTCGACCGTGCGCGCGCTCGACCGGCTGCTGGTGCTCGATCGCGGCAAGGTGATCGAGGAAGGCAACCACGACGCGCTGATCCGCATCGACGGCGGCATCTATCGCCGGCTGTTCGAGCGGCAGGCGCTGGAGCTCGCGAAGGGGCTCGCCGATTCGCCGCGACGTCTGGCGGATCGCGATGCCGGCGCGCTGGGAGAGCCGGCGAAGGTTTGATGCAAGCGCATCACGATGCGGTCCGGCGGCGCGGTCATCGTCGCCGGGCCGCGTCGGCCAACCAGCGGAACCCGCTAATTTGGGTCGAGGCCGTGCCACGCGCACGGCCTTTTTTGTATCCGTGGCCGGTGCGCGCCGGTGTGCACCCGCATGCCGCGGCGTGCCCGGCAGCGGGATCACTTATCATGTCGGCCAGGAAATTTGCGACGAGGGATCGATCATGTTCACAGGCATTGTTCAGGGCGTTGGCACCATCGACGCCATCAAGGATCACGGCGAGCTGAGAACGTTCAGCATCGCATTCCCCGAACGGTTCACCGACGATATCGAGATCGGCGCGAGCGTGTCGGTCGACGGCGTGTGCCTGACCGTGACGACCATCCATTCGCCGGTGCTGATCGACTTCGACGTGATGCTGCCGAGCCTGCGAATCACCACGCTGGCCGACCTCGCGACCGGCGCACGCGTCAACGTCGAGCGGGCCGCGAAGGACGGCGCGGAAATCGGCGGGCATCCGCTGTCCGGTCATGTCGATTTCACGGGGACCATCGCGCACATCGCGTCGTCCGAGCACAACCGGATGATCCGCATCGGCGTGCCGGCCGAGTTCAAGCGCTATGTGTTCGCGAAAGGCTACATCGCGATCAACGGCTGCAGCCTCACCGTGTCGGACGTCAATCGCGACGAAGGCTGGTTCGACGTCTGGCTGATTCCGGAAACGCGCCGCGCGACCACGTTCGATGCGAAGGGCGTCAACGACAAGGTCAACATCGAGATCGAGCGCAGCACGCAGGTCGTCGTGGATACGATTCGCGAGTCGGTCAAGGAAACGCTCGGCGAATTGAACGGCGTCGTCACCGCGCTGCTCGCGGAAAAAGGTATCGATATCGAGGAACTGCTCGCGCGCAATGTCGCGCGGCTGCCGAAGCAGTAAGCGCGATGCCCGCGTGCTAGGTGATACGCTGGATCACCGAGTACCGGCTTCCGTCGAAGAACACCTCGACCCACGGCTCCGATTCCTCGAACGTCCACAGGACGAGTTCGAGATCGATCAGTTCATGCCAGTCGTCGTCGGGCCATGGCATGTTCCAGCCGCCCGCGACGGCCACCACGTCGCCTGTGTAGAGCGGGCATTGCGCCATCCATGCGCGCTCGTAGTCGTGCGCGGCCGCGCCCTTGAAGTTGCCGTTGAATCCCCAGTCGCGCTGCCAGCCGTGTGCGTCGAGGTACGCGCCGATCGCGGCGGAACCGAAGCGGAACACCGCGCCGACCGGCGGCAGCGACATCGCGTCGGATCGGCACAGCGGGTGGTCGGAGCGGACAGGTTGCGTGGAGGTCTCCACGTGGCCCGACGTGCCGCTTTCGTCGAGATACACGTTCAACCAGCTGCCGTCGTGCTCGACGGACATGCACAACACGCCGTCACCGATACCGTGCCAGTACCCGGCGACGGGTTCACCATCGTCCGCGAAGCGGTACTGACGGCACGGCCGCGCAAGCTGCTTCGCTTCGTTCAGAAAGTCGTCCAGCGTCATCGGGTCTCCGTCGGTCGTTGCTTGCATCCCGGGTATCGCGTCGCGCCGCCGCGATCGAACCACATCGACCGCCCCCGGCTCACTCCGCCTCCACCCGCGCGCCCTTCCCCACCGCCACGCGCTGCGCGCGATAAATCCCCGCGTGCCCGGAAAACAGATACGCGACGACACAGGCGACGATCGCATACACGCCGATATCCGCACCGAACAGTTCGATCGCCATGATCGTCGACGCGATCGGCGTGTTCGCCGCACCCGCGAACACCGCGACGAAGCCGAGCCCCGCGAGCACGGGCACCGGCAGCGCCAGCACCTGGCCGAGCGCGTTGCCGAGCGTCGCGCCGATGTAGAACAGCGGCGTCACCTCGCCGCCCTTGAACCCGGACGCGAGCGTGACGACGGTGAACGCGAACTTGCCCGCGAAATCGTAAGGCGGCAGCGGGCCGTGAAACGCCGCTTCGATCGTCGGGATGCCGAGGCCGAGATACTGCGGCACGTTCAGCACGGTCGCGGCCACCGCAACCAGCAGGCCACCGAGCACCGGCTGCAGCGGCGCATGGCGGATCACGCGGCGAAACCACGCGGTCAGCGCATGCGTCGCGAACGCGAACAGCCGCCCGACCACGCCGAACGCGATGCCCGCGACGACCGTCACGGCCAGCCCGGTCGCCGATACGGCCGGCACGAACGGAATCGCATAGGCCGTGTGATGGACGCCCCACGCGCGGCACACGACGTCCGCGACGATCGCCGACGCGACGCAAGTCAGCAGCGCGTCGTAGCGCAGGCGCCCGATCGCCAGCACCTCGAGCCCGAACACGGCGCCCGCGAGCGGCGTGCCGAACACCGACGAGAAACCGGCCGCGATGCCGCCCATCAGCAACACGCGGCGATGCTCGCGATCGAGACGGAGCACGTGCGTGACGCGATCGGCGAGCGCGCCGCCCATCTGCACGGCCGTGCCCTCGCGGCCGGCCGATCCGCCGAACAGGTGCGTGACGACGGTCGCGACGAGCACGAGCGGCGCCATCCGCTTCGGCACGAGCGCCTTCGGGTCGTGAATCTCGTCGATCAGCAGGTTGTTGCCGCGCGCGACCGACTGGCCGAAGCGATGGTAGATCCAGCCGGTCGCGAAACCGGCGGCCGGCAGCCCCCACAGCAGCCACGGATGCGCGACGCGCGTACCGGTCGCCCGGTCGAGCGCGATCAGGAACAGCGCGGAAGCCGTGCCGGCGAGCACGCCGAGCAGCGCGGAAAGCGCGAGCCAGCGGCACACGTAGCGCACGGTTGCGAAAAGATCGGCAGAAGTGGTGAAAAACATGATTTCCAGATTCGACGGAACATCAAAACCTGGGCGGCAGAATACCGGATGGACGGCCTGCGACCTCCTGACGACCCAGGAACACGCAGGCATCATCAGCCGGGCAAACCGGCGGTTGAGGGCCGCACCCGCGCGCGACGCGCCGGGAACGACCGCAGGGAGGCATGCCATCTCCGCAGGCCGCAATTGTACGCGACGCCGCGCCACGCACGCAATGCGGCGCCGGCACGCCACGCAGCGCCGGCCCCTGCCCGAGGCGCGGTCAGTCGCGCGGCGCGAGCGCGATCCGCGCGATCAACTGCGGCGCGATCTGCTCGAGCGGCAGGATCGCCGCTGCCGCGCCGACCGCCGCGGCCGCCTTCGGCATCCCGTACACGGCGCTGGTCGCTTCATCCTGCGCGATCGTGTAGCAGCCCTTCGCCCGCATCGCCTTCAGGCCGAGCGCGCCGTCGCGCCCCATGCCCGTCAGCAGCACGCCGAGCGCGTCGCCCTGCCAGCCGTCCGCGACGCTGTTGAAGAACACATCGATCGACGGCCGGTACGGCGTTTCGACCGGATGCCGCGTATAGCCGAGCACGCCGCGCGGCGACAGCATCAGGTGATCGTTGGTCGCCGCGAGCAGCACCGTGCCGGCTTCCGGCACAGTGCCCTGCCGCGCGACGCGCACCGGCAGCCGCGTATAGCCGTCGAGCCATTCGGCCATCCCGTACGCGAAGGCCTGGTCGACGTGCTGGACGATCACGATCGCGGCCGGGAAATCGGCCGGCAGCGCGCGCAGCAGCGCGGTGAGCGCGGTCGGCCCGCCCGCCGACGCACCGATCGCGACGAGCGTCGGCTGTCCGCGCGCGGGCGCGGGCTCCGGCGGCACGAGCGCCGCGGTGCGGCTTTCGAGCAGCCGGCCGATCTGGTCGATCTTCGCGAGCAGCGCCTGCGGCGACGCGTTGGTCGACAGCCCGAGCGCGAGCGTCGGCGTATCGACCGCGTCGAGCGCGCCGGCGCCCATTGCCTCGTACACCGACGACGTGTTCGCGCTGACGCTCGCGGTCACGATCAGGATCGCGCACGGCGCGCGCGCCATGATCCGGCGCGTCGCGGCGACGCCGTCGACCTTAGGCATCACGAGATCCATCAGCACGACGTCGGGCGGCTGCGCGACGCAGAAATCCACCGCCTCGTCGCCATCGGTCGCCACCCACAGCACGCGATGGTCCGCGCGCAGCGCGATCACGCGGCGCAGCGCCTCCACGGCCAGCGGCAGGTCGTTGACGATGCCGATGTTCATCCCCGTGCGTCCCCGATCAGGTCGTGCACGGCATCGAGCAGCGCTTCGTCGTGGAAGCTGCTCTTCGCGAGGTAGTAGTCGGCGCCGGCGTCGAGCCCGCGGCGGCGATCCTCGTCGCGATCCTTGTACGACACGATCATCACCGGCACGCGCTTGAGCATCGGATCGCTCTTGATCAGCGTGACGAGTTCGATTCCGTCCATGCGCGGCATGTCGACGTCGGTCACGACGAGATCGAACGCATCGCTGCGCACCGCGTTCCACCCTTCCATCCCGTCGACCGCGACCGTCACGTCGTAGCCACGCTTTTCCAGCAGCTTGCGTTCGAGCTCGCGCACCGTCAGCGAATCGTCGACGACGAGCACGCGGCGGCGCCGGTCGGCCAGCGCATGCTGCGGATCGCGCGTGACCCGTGCGAGCTGGCCGCCGCGCACGAGCTTGTCGACCGATCGGATCAGGTCCTCGACGTCGACGATCAGCACCGGGTCGCCGTTCTCGAGCAACGCGCCGGCCGCGATGTTCTGGATCTTGTGCAGGCGGCTGTCGAGCGGCTGCACGACGAGCATCCGTTCGCCGAGGAAGCGGTCGACCGCGACGCCGTACAGCTCGGGTTCGGCGCCGACGACCACGACCGCCGTACTGGCGCGGGCCACGTCGGGTTCGCCCGCGTCGAGCAACTGGTGCGCGGCGACGAGGCCCGCGCGCCGGCCGTCGAACGGAAAATGCGGCTGCCCTTCGAGCACGTCGATGTCGTCGTGCGAGAGTTCGAGCGTGCGGCGCACATGCGCGAGCGGGAACGCATACGGCTCGCCGCCGACCTCGACGAGCAGGCTGCGGATCACCGACAGCGTGAGCGGCAACTGCAGCACGAAGCGCATGCCGGCGCCCGGCTCGTTGAAGATCCGCACCGCGCCGCGCACGCCGCGCACCATCTCCTGCACCGCATCGAGGCCGACGCCGCGCCCCGATACGTCGGTCACCGCATCGCGCATCGAGAAGCCCGGCAGCAGCAGGAATTCGAGCAATTCGGGGTCGGACAGCCGCGCGGCCGTCTCGTCGTCGGTCAGGCGCTGGCGCACGACGGCCGCGCGCAGCGCGTCCATGTCGACGCCCGGCCCGTCGTCGATCACGCTGACGAGCAGCGAGCCGGCGCTGTGGCGCGCCTCGAGCGTGACGCTCGCCTCGGCCGGCTTGCCGCGCGCCCGCCGCGCATCGGGCGAATCGACGCCGTGGTCGATCGCGTTGCGCAGCAGGTGGCCGAGCGGCGCGTCGAGCAGGTCGAGGATGTCGCGATCGACCTGCGTGCCTTCGCCGACGATCGAGAAACGCACCTGCTTGCCGAGCGAGCGCGCGAGATCGCGAACGATGCGCGGATACGCGCGCGTCGCGTCGCCGAACGGCCGCATCCGGCACTGCAGCGCCTCGTCGTACAACTGCTCGGCGATATGCGTGCTGCGCCGCTCGAAGCGGTCGAATTCGTCCATGCGCTCGGCGAGCGAGCGCTGCAGGTCGTTGAGCATGTGCCGCACTTCGTTCATCGACGCGAGCATGCCGGCGTCGAGATCGTCGGCGAACTGCTCGACCATCAGGTCGAGCGAACGGGCCGCGTCGCGCTGCGCGCGTTTCACGCGCAGCATCGATTCGGCGAACGGCTTGAGCCAGCGCGATTCGACCAGCGATTCGCCGGACAGGCTCAGCAGCCGGTTCAGCGTATCGGCGCGCACGCGGCGCATCGCGCCGGCGCCCGCCACGCGGCCGGCCTGGACCGGATCGGGCACCGTGCCCGACACGGCGAGCGGCGGCACCGCGGCACCCGCGCCGACCGGCTCGTTCGCGGCGCCGTCATGATCGCGATACGGCACGAACGACGGCGGCACCGGCGGCGGCACCGCGGCCGGCGCCTGCATCGTCTGCGCGCCGTCGGCGCCCGTGAGCGCCGCCGCGAACACGTCGATCTCGGCCTGCGACACGGGCTGCCCCTGCGGATCGCCGACGCGCACCAGCAAATCGACGCCGGCCAGCAGCACGTCGACGTGCGTGGCCGTCAGCGCGATCGTGCCGGCCTGCGCGGCGACGAAGCACTCCTCCATCCGCCCGGCGATCTCCACGCCGAGCGGCACGCCGACGATCCGCGCGGCGCCCTTCAGCGAATGCGCGGCGCGCATGCACGCTTCGAGCGCGACGGAATCGGGCTCGCCCGATTCGAGCGCGAGCAGCCGCTCCGACAGCGCCTGGGTCTGCGTGCGCGTCTCCTCGCGATACAGCTCGAGCAGCGACAGGTGGCTCAGGTCGTCATCGCCGCTCATCGCATGCTCCGTGTCACGGCGTCGAACAGACGATCGTCGTCGAGCAGGCCCACCGACTTGCCGCGCCACGACAGCACGCCGCGCGACAGGCCGGCGCTCGCGCGCCCGACCGTCGCGGGCACCGGCACCCAGTCGGACGTGCCGAAGCGCAGCACGCCCTCGACTTCGTCGACCGGAAACACCACCGGCTCGCCCTGGTGCGCGGCCACCAGCAGCCGCGTGAAACGGCCGTCGTCGCTACCGCGGCGGGCGTTGCCGGCATCGAGGCCGAGCAGCGCGCCGATCGAGATCGCGATGCGCAGCGTGCCGCGGATGTTGACCACGCCGCGCACGGCCGAATGGCGGCGATACGGCAGCGAATGGATCGGGCGCGTGCCGGCGATCTCGCGCAGCACGCCGATCGGCAGCGCAAGCCATTCGTCGGCCACCCGAAACGCAAGCGCCGCATGGTGCGTATCGCCGTCGTCGTCGCCCGCACGCGCCGTGCCGAACGCGCTCATCCGGCGCGTGACGTCCGCCATCTCGGCCACGTCGAGCGGACGCTCGAGCAGCTTCGCCGCGTGCGACGCGTAGACCGGGCAGTTCAGGCAGCGCAGGCAGTCGTTCAGCCGCTCGCACGAGCGGTCGCCGCGCGTGCCGATCCGGTTCCAGCAATCGTCGACGTCGAGCGTCGCGTCGTCAGTGGCAGCGGCACGGTTCATCAGAATTTTCTCCGAGAGACCCCGCCATTGATGGCGGGAAGGAAAGGCGTGCTGTTGACAGGCAGCTTCTTCCACGAGTTAGGATCACCGGCATGATCCTTGTCTACCGCTACCGGGTGAAGTCGCTCAACGGACTGCTCAACAAGCAGAGCCGTGCGGTGAACTACGTCTGGAACTTCTGCAACGACACGCAGAAGCACGCGCTCAAGTGGAGCAAGAAGTGGCCGACCGGGTTTGACCTGAACGTGCTGACGACCGGGAGTAGCAAGGAACTTGGTATTCATTCCGGCACGATCAACGCGGCGTGCGAGCAATACGCGAAGTCGCGCAGCCAGCACCGTCGGCCCTACCTGCGCTATCGCGGCAGGAAATCGCTGGGCTGGGTGCCGCTGAAGGGGCGTGACTTGAAGCGCGAGGGCGACGCGTTTCGTTTCGCCGGCAACACCTTCCGCGTGTTCAACAGCCGACCGCTTCCCGAAGGCAAGATCAAGGATGGAACCAACTTCGCGCAGGATGCACGCGGCAACTGGTTTCTCAACATCGTGATCGAGATGCCCGATGTGCTGGCCCGACCTATCCGTTCCGGTGTCGGCATCGATCTCGGCTTGAAAGACTTCGCCACACTTTCGACCGGCGAGAAGCTGCCTAACGATCGGTTCGGTCGATGCGCGGCCGAGAAACTCGCGAAAGCGCAACGGGCGCGAAAACACAGGCGGCATATCGCGAAGTTGCACGCCAAAGTGACGAACGCCCGTGCCGATTTCCAACACAAGCTCGCGCTCGATCTGGTGCGGCGCTTCGATTACATCGCGGTCGGCAACGTGTCGGCCGCAAAACTCGCCAGAACCAGGATGGCGAAGAGCGTCTACGACGCGTCCTGGTCGTCCTTCCGAAACAAGCTCCGTTACAAAGCGATGGCGCACGGAGTCACGTTCGATGAAGTCGACGAAAGCGGTTCGACCCAGTCCTGTTCGTCGTGCGGGTCGAAAGACAGCACGACGCGGCCGAAAGGTATCGCGGGGCTGAGAATAAGAGAGTGGACCTGCAGTGACTGTGGTGTCGAGCATGATCGAGATACCAACGCTGCGCTGAACATTCTCCGATGCGGACGTGCATCGCCAGGTGTGGGAATCTTCCGCCTTTAAGCGGAGGAGGACGTCAAGGGTTCCTCTGGTCATCGCGGTGTCGGTCCCATTTCCCGTCGTCGTGTCAGCCGGCCGAACGCCGGGCGCGTTCGAGCAGCCATTGCGCGCCCGCGCGATCGCCGCCGACGTCGAGCAGCGTCGCGAGATGCGTCAGCGCCTCGTGATGCGTGGGGCGCAGGTACAGCGCCTTGCGGTAAAAGTCGCTCGCTTCCGCGGCGTGCCCGCGCGCATCGGCGATCAGTCCGTTCAGGTAGAACGCATCGGCATGCGGGCCGACACGCGCCGAGAACTGCGCGAGCACGCGCTCGGCCGCGTCGAACGCGCCAGCGTTCGCCAGGGCCTGCGCATCCTCCAGCGTCGGCGCAGCGTCGATCGCCGGCGCGATGCCGTCGTAGGCCGGTGCGGCCGCCACGGCGGTCGCCGCCGCCGGAGAGGCCCGTGCGTCGACTGCGGCGGCCCGCACGGGCTGCGCCGCCGCGAGCGGCTGGCGCACGTCGCCGAGCCAGCCCGGCGGCGCGACGGCCACCACCGGGCGCGGCGCGGCGAGCGGTGCGAGCGTGAAGCGCTCCGTGCGCCGGTCCTGCGCCGCCGCGGACAGCGGCGCAACCGGCCGGGCCGCCCCTGCATCGGCCGCCGCGCCGGCCGGCTCGCGACGAAACGCGAACGCCAGCGGCACGCGCGCCGAGCGCATCCCGTGCCGCATCGCGACGCCCGTCTCCGCCGGCCCGACGAACAACATGCCGTCGTCGGCAAGACGCGCGTCGAGCGAGCGGATCACGCGGTCCTGCGCATCGCGGTCGAAATAGATCAGCACGTTGCGGCAGAACACGAAGTCGTAGCGAATGCCGTTGTCGGCCGCCGGTTCGACGAGGTTCGCGTGACTGAACTGCACGCACGCGCGCACGCGCTCGTCGAGCAGCCAGCCGTCACGGGTCGGCGTGAAATACCGCGTACGGAACTCCGTCGCCGTCCCGCGGAACGCATTGCGCCCGTAACAACCGAGCCGGGCCTGTTCGATCGCGCGCGCGCTGAGGTCGATCGCGTCGATCGCGAAGCTGCCCGGCGGGAGCCCCGCATCCAGCAACGCCATCGCCGCCGAATACGGCTCCTCGCCCGTCGAGCACGGCGCGCTCAGCACGCGGATCACGCGGCCGGGCATCGCGGCGAGCCGTTCGGCGGCCTGCCGCGCGAGCGTCGCGAAGGCTTCGCGGTCGCGGAAGAACCACGTTTCCGGGACGACGAACAACTCGATCAGCGCGCGCCGTTCGTCGGCCGACGCGTTGAGCTGCTGCCAGTACGCATCGAGCGCTTCCGGCGTGACGGGCGGGCGCGCGGCCGACGGCACGCGCTCGCCGTCCGCCTGCCACGCATGCACGCGATCCGTCAGCGCCCGCATCAGGAAATCGTTGCCGAGCGAATCGGTGTCGATGCCGGTCTCGCGCAGCAACCAGTCGCGAAAGCGCGCTTCGGACGCGTTCATGCGAACTCCTCTCCGTGGCCCGCCGGGCCGTCGAACAGATACAGGCGTGCCACGTCGTCGATCAGGTCGGGCACCGACAGCTGCTGCACGACGCCGTCGGGCGTGTTCGCGACCCGCCCGAGCCAGCGCGTGCGCGCGGTAGAAACGCCGCTGGCGCGGAACGCCGCGCGATCGATCCGCATCGTCTGCGTCGCCCGCTCGACGATCAGGCCGATCGTGCGCTCGCCATCGGCGTGACCGGAGCGATGGCGGACCATCACGAGCCGCGTCGAGCGCAGCGCCTGCGCGCGCCGCCCGAGCGCCAGCATCGGCACGTCGATCACCGGCACCGGCTGGCCACCGCGCATCAGCAGCCCGGCGATCCAGTCGGGCGCGCCGGGCACCGCCTTCATGACGGCGAGCGGCAGCACCTCGTCGATGCCGGCCGCGTCGAGCGCATAACGCTCGCCGTCGAGCTCGAACATCAGGAACAGCGCGTGGGCGCCGTGCTGCGGATCGGCGCGCGTCACGCGTCGACCTTGAAGCGCGACACGCTGGTGCGCAACTGGTTCGCGACGAGCGTCAGGTCGTCGATCGCCTGCGACGACTGGCGCAGCGACTCGGCCGTCTGCTGCGCGGCTTCCGACAGTTGCGACAGCGCCTGCGTGATCTGCTCGGCGCCGTTCGCCTGCGTCTGCATCCCTTCGTTGACCATCTGGAAACGCGGCGCGAGCGTCTGCACCTCGGCGATGATCTGCGACAGCTGCCCGCCCACCTGCTGCACGTCGAGCATCCCGCGGCGCACTTCCTCGGAGAACTTGTCCATCCCCATCACGCCCGCCGACACGGCCGACTGGATCTCCTTCACCGTCTGCTCGATGTCGTAGGTCGCGACGGCCGTCTGATCCGCCAGGCGGCGGATCTCGGTCGCGACGACCGCGAAGCCGCGGCCGTACTCGCCGGCCTTCTCGGCCTCGATCGCCGCGTTCAGCGACAGCAGGTTGGTCTGATCGGCCACCTTGGTGATCGTTGCGACCACCTGGTTGATGTTCAGCGCCTTCTCGTTGAGGATCGCGAGCTTCGCGTTCACCGAGCCGGCCGCGTCCATCACGCTGCGCATCGTCTCGCCCATCCGCGTGAGCCCGCTCTGGCTCACGCCCGCGAGCGTCGCCGACTGCTCGGCCACGCCGGCCACCTCGTTCATCGTGCGCAGCAGGTCGCGCGACGTCGCGAAGATCTCGCGCGAGGTCGCGCCGATCTCGGTCGTCGTCGCCGCGGTCTCGTTGGCGGTCGCCTGCTGCTCGCGCGACGTCGCCGCGATCTCGGCCACCGACGTCGTCACCTGCAGCGACGACTGCTGCGCGCGCGAAACCAGCTCGGTCAGCTCGTCGGCCATCCGGTTGAAACCGGTCTCGAGCGTGCCGAATTCGTCGCGGCGGCGCAGATCGAGGCGATGGGTCAGGTTGCCGGTGCGCATCACGTCGTGCACCTCGACGAGCCGCGCCATCGGCACGGTGACCGAGCGGTACAACATGTAGCCGAACCCGAGCGCGGACAGCAGCATGAACGCCAGCGCGGTCGCGAGCACGATCTCGGTGTCCTGCACGGATTCGCGGATCATCCTCGCGGACTGCTCGGCGAACTTGCGGTTCTCCTGCACCAGCACGTTCGCGTTGCGCACGACCTCGGTCCACGCGGGCAGCGTCTTCGCGTACGCGGCGACCGCCTCGCCGTGCGATGCGCGGCTGTTCTGCACCGCTTCGTTGAGCAACGGCACGTAGTGATCGTAGGCGCCGCGGAACGCCGCGAAGCGCTGCCGGTCGTCGTCGCGGAACGTCGTGTTCTGGTAGTCCACCGACAGCGACTCGATTTCCTTCAGCGCGTCGGCGATCTTCGCGAGATCGCGCTGCGCGGCGTCGGACTCGGTGTCGACGAAGACCCCGCGCTGCAGCAGCGTGAACGACTCGTTGACCGCGCCGCGCAGCGACGACGCAAGGTAGACGCCGGGCACCGAGTCGCGCTCGATGCTGACGGCTTCGGCGTTGATCGCGCGCAGGCGCTCATACGACACGCCGGCGGTCGCCAGCATCAGCACGAACAGCACGCCGAAGCTGAGCAGAATGCGATTGCCGAGCGTCAGCCGGGCAGCGCCGATCGTCGGATGCAGGCTTTCGTTGGTCGCGCGGGGCGTCAAGGTGGCCATGTTCGTTATGGGCTTTCTAAATTCAGCGTTGAAAAATCCGCGCCCGCCTGGCGCGCCGGTTGGCGCGCCACGAGCGCATCGGGGTCCCGCGGGCGGCGCGACGCCGGCAGGCCGCGCCGCGACATCATCGCTCCGCTTGCGCCGGCAGCCGGAGCGCGACCATGAAGCCGCGCGCCGTATTGCGCATCAGGATCTGGCCGCGATGCCGCGCCGCCGTCGCGCGGACGAACGCGAGGCCGAGGCCGAACCCGCTGCGCGCCGCGCCGTGCGCGGATTCGAGCTGCACGAACGACTCGGTCGCGGCCGTGCGCTGCTCCGGCGCGATGCCGGCGCCGGCATCCTCGACGCCGATCAGCCAGGCGCCGTCCTCGCCGCTCAGCGTGCAATGTACGTCCATCCCGGCCGGCCCATACTTCAGCCCGTTGTCGATCAGGTTCGCGACCGCGCGCGTCAGCATCATGCGGTCGCCCATCGTCACGCACGCGGTATCGGGCACGCACGCGCTCACCCGGCAGCCGAGCCCGGCCGCCTTCTCCCACAGCTGGTCGACGGCGTCGAGCACGATCTCGTTGAGACTCACGACCTCGTGCGCGCGCCGTTCGGACTGCGCACGGGTCAAGTGGATGAAGCCGTCGGCGAGCGCGAGCGCGCGCCGTGCATGGCCGGCGATGCGCTCCATGATCGCCGGCATGTCGCCGTGCTCGGCCCGGTAGACGTCCAGCAGCGCGAGGATCGACGTCTGCGGCGAACGCATGTCGTGCGACAGGAAATCGAGCGCCTCGTCGCGTTGCCGCGACATCAGGTACGAATTCGAGTGATAGCGGATGCGCGCGGTCAACTCCATCGCGTCGGGAAGCTTCACCAGATAGTCGTTCGCGCCGGCGATGAACGCCTCGCGCTTGACGATCGGCTCCTCCTTCGCGGACAGCACGATGATCGGCACGCGTGCGGTGCGGGGGTCCGCGCGCCAGGCGCGCACGAGATCGAGGCCGTCGATCTCCGGCATCACGAGATCCTGCAGGATGACCGTCGGCTTCACGTCGCGCGCGACCGCCATCGCCCGGTGCGCGTCGGTGCACACGTGCAGGTCGATGTCGTGCTCGCTGCGCAGCGCGCGACGGATCACCTCGCCGACGAACGGCTGGTCGTCGACCAGCAGGACCGATAAGCCCGATTCGAGGCAATCCGAGGCATTATCACTGCTCGATTCTTTCATAAATACAGTTTCAAACGCCGAATCTCCAATCGATTCTTTCATAGGAGTTGTTTATCCGACTTGGACACCATCTTATATTGGCAGGTTGAAAAAACCGCCTGATTCCGCCGATTTAGCCTGTCGGCCCTGCCTTGCGGGGCTTTGTACGCCGCTTATTTCCCCGTCGGCGGCCCACATTACCTCCGCATTCTTTCTCTCAATAAACTTAACCGGCTGATTCTAAATGAAATTAGAACACAGCATCTATCTCCTTCCGGTTTAGTTTTGCCAAATATGCAGAAAGAGACGGAATCAGATAAATCGGATCATTTCCGGATTCGAAGGACGATAACGTTTGCGAGACCGGCGCGATGAGGTTTGCATGCGCTGCAAGACTGGTGGCGGATCGTATCGGCGAATGTATTGGGGTCGGATGCGAAGGGCCGCAAACGGCAGGCGGGTGAAGAAAAATCGCGCGGCGGGTGCCCGACCCGCGCGTGTCAGGGCCGGCAGGACGCCGGCCCGTGCGCCCGCTTACCCGCGCGCGTGCTGCGCGGACACTTCCTGCAGATCGAGGTCGCGCTCGAGCGTGTGCAGCATCTCGTCGTGGATGCGCCCCGACCGATGCAGGCGCAACAGTTCGGCGCGCCCGGCCCGGATCGCGGCCAGCACCACGTCGTAGTGCGCCATACGCACTTCCGCCGGATACGCGGGCTCGTTCTTCGACCGTTCGGTCAGCTCGGCGCGATACGTGTATTGCTCGAGCAGACGCGGATGGATCACGACGCCGTGCTCGTCGCGCACGAGCGGCTGGATCGCCGCGAGCTGCGCGGCCTCGACGTACGCCCACGTCTGCGGCTCGGTCAGGTGATGCGCGGCGCGCTCGTCGCGCTGCGGCAGGCGCAGCAGCCGGATCAGCGGCCCGATCGTCGTGCCCTGCAGCAGCACGGTGACGAGGATCACCGCGAACGACGCGACGAGGATCACGTCGCGGCCGGGCAGCGCCTCGGGCAGCGACAGCGCGATCGCGAGCGTCACCACGCCGCGCATCCCGGCCCAGCTCATGATCGTCGCGGCCTTCCAGTCGGGCGCGTCGCCGCGCCGCACGAGGCCACGCACCGGCCACTTCAGCGCCTCGACCGCGTAGATCCACACGAAGCGCGACAGGATCACCGCCGCCAGCACCGCGAGCACCGGCGGCACCATCGTGCCGAGCACCTGCTCGAAGCCGCCGAGCCGGTGGATCGCGCCGCGCAGCGACAACCCGATCAGCACGAACACCATCGCCTCGAGCAGGAACACGATGACCTGCCAGAACGCGGTGCCGCGCGTGCGCACGGCCGCCGTGAACACCTCGTGCTGATGCCAGCCGATGATCATGCCGGCCGTGACGGTCGAGATCACGCCCGACACCTCGACCATTTCGCCCGCGATGTACGCGATCCAGCCGGTGATCACCGCGACGGTGATCACGAGATAGTCGTCGTCGAGCAGCTTCAGGAACCACACGACGAGCTTGCCGACCACGAAGCCGACCACCACGCCGCCGAGCCCGAGTTCCGCGAAGCGCACGACCGCATGCTCGAGGCTGAACGCGCCCGTGAGCGCGGCCGCGACCGCGAAGCGGAACAGCACCAGGCCGGCCGCGTCGTTCAGCAGGCTCTCGCCTTCGAGCAGCACCATCAACCGGCGCGGCAGCGCGACCCGTTCGAGCACGGCCTTCGCGGCGACCGCATCGGGCGGCGACACGATCGCGCCAAGCGCGAAGCACGCGGCCCACGGCAGCGCCGGCACCACCCAGTGGACGGCGAAGCCGACCGCGAACGTCGTGAACACGACCGCGCCGATCGCCAGCATCAGGATGCCGCCGACGTTGCGCTTGAATTCTTCCCACACGGAGAAGTACGCCCCATCCATCAGCAGCGGCGGCAGGAACACCAGCAGCACCAGCTCGGGATCGAGGTCGACCGGCGGCAGGCCGGGGATGAATGCGATGCCGATGCCGCCGATCAGCAACGCGGCCGCGGGCGGCAGCCGCAGCCGTTTGGCGATGCATTCGAGCGCGACGATCGCGAGGAATGACAACAGAACCAGCTTGAATGCCGAGACGGGGGACATGAATCGACCTCGTGAAGAATGAATTCGCGCGTTCCGGCGTCGTACCCCGGTCGGCAGTTTCGCGCGATTACATCACGACGCAAGGCCCGTAGTCGAGCGTGTTTCAGGCGGCCTGCCACGCGGTACACGCGCGGCGCCGTGCCACGCCGTGCGCCGCCATGAAAAACGGCACGCGGGCCGGCCCGATCGCCCGCCCGCGTGCCGTCGCGGCCCCGCGCCGCGCCGCCTGCCGCGCGTTACCGGCGCCGCACGACCATCAGCCGCGGCTCGGTCATGTCCTCGATCGCATAGCGGATGCCTTCGCGGCCGAGACCGGAATCCTTCACGCCGCCATACGGCATGTTGTCGACGCGGAACGACGGCACGTCGTTGATCACGACGCCGCCGACTTCCAGCTCGTCCCATGCGCGGTGCGCGTGCGTGAGCGAATCGGTGAACACGCCGGCCTGCAGCCCGAAGTCGCTGTCGTTCACGCGCGCGAGCGCGTCGTCGAAGCGGTCGAACTTCTCGAGGATCGCGACCGGGCCGAACGCCTCCTTCCGGTACAGGTCCTGCTCGCGCCCGACGTTTTCCAGCAGCGTCGCCTCGAACATCGCGCCGTCGACCTTGCCGCCCGCGACGATCTTCGCGCCCGCCGCGACGGCCGCGTCCATCCAGCCCGACAGCCGGCGCGACTCGGATTCGGAGATCATCGGGCCGACGAACGTCGACGGATCCTTCGGATCGCCCATTTTCAGCGAACGCGTCTTCGCGATCAGCTTCTCGCGCAGCGCGTCGTAAAGGTCGGCATGCACGAGGATCCGCTGCACGCCGATGCAGCTCTGGCCCGACTGGTAGTACGCGCCGAACGCGAGCCGCTCGACCACGTAGTCGAGCCGGTCGCGCTGGTCCGCATCGACGATCGCGGCCGCGTTGCCGCCGAGCTCCAGCACGACTTTCTTCTTGCCGGCCTTCTCCTTCAGCGCCCAGCCGACGGCCGGCGAACCGGTGAACGACAGCAGCTTGAAGCGCTCGTCGGTCGTGAACAGGTCGGCGCCGTCGCGATGCGCGGGCAGCACCGAGAACGCGCCCTTCGGCAGGTCGGTTTCCGCGAGCACCTCGCCGATGATCAGCGCGCCGATCGGCGTGCGGCTCGCGGGCTTCAGCACGAATGGACAGCCGGCCGCGAGCGCGGGCGCGACCTTGTGCGCGGCGAGGTTCAGCGGGAAGTTGAACGGCGAGATGAACGAGCACGGGCCGATCGGCACGCGCTTCGTGTAGCCCGTGTAGCCCTGCGCTCGCGCGGAGATCTCGAGGTTGACGATCTCGCCGTCGATGCGCACCGATTCCTCGGACGCGACGCGGAACGTATCGATCAGCCGCGTGACTTCGCCCTTCGAATCGTTGATCGGCTTGCCGGCCTCGATGCACAGCGCCTCGGCCAGCTCGTCGAAACGCTCGCGAAACCGCGCGACGCAATGATCGAGCACGGCCTGCCGCTTGTAGGCCGGCATCTCGCGCATCGGCTTGGTGGCGTCGACGGCCGCGGCGATCGCCGCATCGATCGCCTTCGCGTCGGCCA
>NZ_JBYQCG010000005.1:0-2137 GCF_057837105.1 Burkholderia sp. APQ4-4ca
GGGAAGTTGAAGTCGCACACCCAACCGTCGATCGGCTGACCTAGCGCATTCACCCCCTCGACGTGCCACCAGTTCACCGGGTAACCCGGATTGGGATTCGGATGCTTCTCGGGAACTCGCCGATTCGAATCACGTGCCAGCTCGGCGAGCGAATACACTTGAACGGCGTCCGTCTTTCGCGACTGCGGGTCATCGCCCGGGACGAACTTGTCACCTTTGGTGCGTTGGTAAAGCACCGTGCCCGGCGCAATCCGCAGGATCGTCGGCTCCGACGGCAGGCCCAGCGCCGTCCAGTCCTCTTTTTGCGGACCGTGCTGGTTGACCCACGCGCGCCCCTGCTCCAGGAACAACTGAATGCCGTCGTCGCAGAACACTTCGATGTGCGCCATCCGGGTACCGGACATGCATTCGTTCAGCGAATCGTAGCGGCCAAGATGGCCGATCAGGTCGCCAGCCTTGATCGGTATTCCGCCTCCGGCTCCTTGCGGATCGCCCGGCCGAATCGTCTGTTCTGTCGTGACGATTACTCGGTCGAACACCAAATCCTGCATGACCTCCTCGACGGTTGGTCCACCGTTTTCCTGGCCGATAAAAACCCAGCCACCAACGGCGTCGGCCGGCTCGACATAGCTGCCAGCTTCGGGGGCAAACAGCGATGCGTCGCACATATCCGTCACTTGCCCCCAACCCTTTTCCTGCTTGCCGATGCTGACGCTCGCACCCTGCGGCAGGAGGCCAATGATTTCGCCGCGCGGATAGCTTTTTCGAACCCGCAGCCCCTGTTGCGACTCATCGGGAACCTGCCCGTTACGACCCGGCGACGGCTGGTCCTGCGCGTACTGCGTGACCTGCCATTGCCGTGGCCAGTACGACGGCTTGCTCCGCTTCGGGAAGTTTGCGTAGTCCTCCCACGACATCAGGTGCATGTACAGGCTGTAAAACGTCAGCTTCGCATCACGCGGAAACTCCATCGTATGCCGCACCAGCGCGAAGCCCGTGCTGTAAGGCGCCTGAACGGGCGTCTCGCTCCCGGCCTTGCCGAATTCGCTGACTGGATAGGTCTTGTTGGCGCGAAATGCAATCAGCGTGCCGTCGGCAATGCAGCGCAGGCCCGCGTCGATATCCAACGATTGCCCGGCGCCTGCCTCGGTGACGTGGATGCCACCATGCCACATGCCCTTGCGGCTCACGAGATACGCGCCTGATGGCTCGCGTTCGGCCAGGAGACGGTAGATCTCGTGCTCATCGGTAAATTGCGCGGAAGCCTCGGACTTGCCCCGTCCCTTTCGAAGAAACGGAAAGGCGAACGGCAGCGGTTTTATCTTGGCCGGAGCCGGCGTAGGTGATTGCGGCGTCTTCGGTTTGGGTTGAGTTGCCATGGTTGTCCGTTATTCGGAGAATCCGAAGTTCATTGCGTGCTTCACGTCGTTGACGGGTGCCGCAGCCCATGTCGGGAATTTGAAACTGCCGCCGTCAGGGTCGACGACGGTCAGATTCCCCTTGAGTTCGATTTCTCCAGCGGGACTGCCGAGAATGATCTTGCCGCCCGAGAGCTTGATGTAGGCGCCGGCCCCATCGCCGAGCGTGACGCCTTTGCGACCGGTGATGATCACTTCGCCATCCGATGAGCTCGCTGTCATGTCCTGCATCGACATCAATTCCATCGCGTCGGACTGCGCCTGCAGCTGGACCTTGCCTTTCGCTGCGAAGATGCGAATCCCGAGCTTCGCTGCAAAAAGCGAGATCGCCTCACCGGCCGCCACTGCGATACGCTTCATCACGCCGATGTCGAGCCCGTCGCCGGCGGTCACAAACATCTGCTTGCGGGCGGCAAGCTGCATCTGCTGCCCGCTGACGAGCCCGACGCCGTCGGGAGCGGTTGCGACGAGGACCGGCTTCTGAAGCCGTTGGAGCTTTTGCTGGATCAACACGCGCTGTTGATCGATGTCGGCCTGTAGCGCCTTTGCCGCGTTCGCCGAGTCGTTGAGTGCACTCAGGATCTGTTCGGCCTGCTCAAGCGTCGCGTCGGCGTCCTGCATCGCGAGCTGCGGGCCTGCGGCGTTCGGCTGTCCTTCCGCGCTAACCAACACGCCCTTCGATCCCCGAATCGCCGCCGGGCCGTCGGTGCGCAACTCCG
>NZ_JBYQCG010000005.1:2157-6555 GCF_057837105.1 Burkholderia sp. APQ4-4ca
TGCGGGCGGCAAGCTGCATCTGCTGCCCGCTGACGAGCCCGACGCCGTCGGGAGCGGTTGCGACGAGGACCGGCTTCTGAAGCCGTTGGAGCGTTTGCTGGATCAACACGCGCTGTTGATCGATGTCGGCCTGTAGCGCCTTTGCCGCGTTCGCCGAGTCGTTGAGTGCACTCAGGATCTGTTCGGCCTGCTCAAGCGTCGCGTCGGCGTCCTGCATCGCGAGCTGCGGGCCTGCGGCGTTCGGCTGTCCTTCCGCGCTAACCAACACGCCCTTCGATCCCCGAATCGCCGCCGGGCCGTCGGTGCGCAACTCCGCGCCCTGTCCGCGCTCCTTGCACTCACCATCGACCATGTGCCCAAGGTTGAGCTCACTGGTCTGAAACGGTGTCGTCAGATGAATATGCTCGACACCCTCCTTATCCTCCATCCGCATTTCATTCCGCGCGGCGGTGCGGATCAGATTCCGGGTATGGTTCCGACTGGTGACGAGATCCGGATGCAGGCTGTCATGCATCGCCCCGATAATCACCGGCCGATCCGGATGACCTTGCGTGAAAACAACGGCCACCTCCGCCCCATCGATCAGCGGAAAATGATGCCCATAGTCATCACCGCTATACGGCTTCGCAAACCGCACCGGCCGGCTTGTCCCACCCGGACTCCACTCATCGAGATCGAACGGCAGCTTGATCACATACCAGCCCTGTTCGGTCAGATACGCGTACTTGTAATCCCCGGGAGAGGTAATGCGCGCGGGCAGAATCCCGTCGATCGCCGGTCGCTTGATCGCATCGATGGACGTGCGCCACACACGACCGGACGGAATCCCCTCGAACGTCATCCAATACGACTGATCGCGGCCACCCTGCGACTCCACAGCAGTAACGAAGACCCCATGCTTCGCGTCGGCCGGGTTCGGCTCGATCCGCATGACTTCACCGGCTTCGAGCCAGAACGGATTACCGGTGCCCTTGAACGTGATCTGCGCGGCGAGATGCGCGTCGTGGCGTCGGCGGGCCACGCTCTTACCCTCTTCCGGCGTCTCGTAATGCTCACCCCAGCGGTAATCAACACCGCTCGTCGTCGTGTCGTCGCGCGCGGCGTTTTCCTCGACCAGCAGCGACACACCGGCCTGCCGATGATTATAGTCATGCAAACGCACGGCTTCGGGCACGCGCCGGGTCCGCTTCTCGAGCGTTTTGATCGCGTCCGCGCCGGAACTTTCGAGCCCCGAGTCTCTCCGGTACGACACGGTGCGTTGCTTCCGCGCGTAAGCATCCAGATCATCGCCAAACACGATCACGGCGTGATCCTTCTTCTGCTCCCAGCGGAACCAGAGTCCTTCTTCCGCGCAAAGGCGCTGAATGAAGGCGAATGTCGTTTCGTGATATTGGGTAACGTACTCGCGCCGCTTGTATTCGCCGCGCAACTGAAACAGGAAATCGACCCCGGCCCGGTAGCCGTAATGACGCAGCGTGTCGGTCACGATCTCCTCGACGGACTGCTTCTGGAACAACCTGCTCGTGACACCCCGGTTCAAGTCTGCGAGCTTCGGCTCGAGCCGCACGCGATAGTGGGTCTGATCGGCCGAACTGCCGAACTCGTCGAACTGCGTGATGACGCCGTGGATCGTATACGCCGGCGCCATCGTGCTGAATTGGCCGGCGTTCTCGCCAAACATCCTGCGCAGGTAGTCGAAATTCGGATCGACCGGCGCGACGATGAATTTTGCAGGACGGCCAATAACTTGATCCATCGGGATACCGGCCATCGGGCTCGTGAATTCGACGTCGTAGCGGTACAGCTCGCTCACGGCGTCCCGGCCCGTAAACCGCAGCACGGACGTCGGCGCCGGATGAGGCGCCAGCTTCAATTCATAAGCCTGCGACGGCAGGATCATCGACATGGATTTTCTCTCAGGTGCACGAACACAACGGCGCCGCCGGGACAGCCATCAGCGTCCCGACGGGTCATGCATGAAACGGCGGATCAGCCCTTGGCCTTCGGCATCTGCGACACGAGCGACAGCCCGATGTCCATGCCCTCGACCTGGAAGTGCGGGATGATGAACAGCTTGATGCGGAAGAAGCCCGGGTTGTCGTCGATGTCCTCGACCGTCACCTTCGCCTCGCGCAGCGGGTGCGACGCCTGCAGTTCGTCGCCCGGATCCTTCATCTCGGTCACGAGCCCCTTGATCCAGTTGTTCAGCTCGAGCTCGAGCAGACGCCGATCCTTGGTCGTGCCGATGTTCTCGCGCTGAATCAGCTTCAGGTAGTGCGCGATGCGCGACAGCAGGAAGATGTACGGCAAGCGCGCATTGATACGGCTATTGGCCGTCGCCTCCTTCGTCTCGTACAGCGCCGGCTTTTGCGTCGAGCTGGCCGAGAAGAAGCATGCGAAGTCGTGATTCTTGTAGAACGACAGCGGAATGAAGCCGAGATTCGCGAACTCGAACTCGCGTGTTTCCGGGATCAGCACTTCGGTCGGAATCTTCGGCTGCACGCCGGTGCCGAGGTCATACAGGTGAACCGGCAGGTCTTCCACCTTGCCGCCCGCCTGTGGGCCGCGAATCTGCACGCACCAGCCATTGCTGACGAAGCTGCGCACCATGTTGGCCGCGAACGCGAACGACGCGTTGACCCACAGATACTTGTCGTGGTCCTGGCCCTTCACCGCTTCTTCGTAGTTGAACGCACGCACCGGCGTCGTGTCCTTTCCATACGGCAAACGGCCGAGCACGCGGGGCATCGTCAGGCCGACGTAACGTGCATCGTCGGTGTCGCGGAAACTCTTCCACTTGATGTACTCGGCACGATCGAAGTAGTTGCCGATATCCTGGATGGATGCCACTTCTTCCATCGACTTCTTGCCGAAGAATGCTGCGCCCACCGAGCCGATGAACGGCATATGCGCGGCAGCCGCAACCTTCGAAATATTGCGCAGCAGCGCGACATCAATCGGCGAGTTCGCGAATTCGAAATCGCTGATCATTGCACTGATCGGCTGGCCGCCCGGCGTGTCGTACTCCTCGATATACGTGAGACGATACAGGCCGCTCTGGATCAGTTCCGGCGAATCTTCGAAGTCGCGCTGCAGCGCATCCTTCGATACATCCAGCACCTCGATGCGGGCGTTCTTGCGAAAGTCCGTGCGCGACACGAGCATCTTCAGCCCGCGCCAGCGACCTTCGAGCGCCTGGAAATCCGGCGCATGCATGACCGCGTCGAGCTGGCGGCTGATCTGCCGGTCAAGCTGCCCGATGTAGAAATCGAGCAGCGACTTGTCGAGTCGATCGACCGGCTTGCTTTCCTTCGCGATCAGGTTGAGCAGCGCGTCCATGCCGCGTGCGACCCGTTCGTCGGCCGATGCTTCCGACAATGCGTCGTTGTCGCGAAACGCTTCGAGCGGCCGAGCCTCGGCGACCGGCTTCAGGTTGATCTTGTTGCACAGCGCGGCGTAGACGCTGTCGTTGTCGAGCGCGATGGTTTCCGTGGCGCCCTGGCGCGATTCATTCTGGTTCATGTTTCTCTCAGTCACGTTTGGTATGGCTGCGTGGTTGCGGGAGGCGGTGACGGCCGTCTTGGGCCGGCCGCGCTCACGCATGGCCTTCCTGTTGCAGGGTGGCGGTGGCGATTTGTCCCAGTTCGCCGCGCAGCTTGTCGGACAGGCGCTTGTCCTTCAGGATCTTCTCGAACTCGCGACGGAACATGCCGTTGTCGAGCAGATTCGACTTGAGGTCGCGCAGCAGATTTCGCATCGCCAGCATCGCTTGCAGTTCGGGAATCTGGCGAGCAACCTGCTCGGGCTCGAAATCCTTCATCGAGCGAAACGAAAGATTCACCGGCAGTTCGGAGCCGTCGCCGGCCAGGGTGTTCTCCGCGGCAATCTCGAGATCCGGTGCATGGTCGGCCAGGACCGCGTCGAAGTTGTTCTTGTCGATATTGACCTTCTTGCGCTCGGCCAGGGGCGCCTGTTCGCGGCCCGCGCTGAAGTCGCCGGCAACGAGCAGCTTCAACGGCAGCTCGACCTTCTTCTGGGCCCCGCCCGTATGCAAATCCAGCGTGATCGAGACACGGCTCTTCGGAATTTCCCTCTGGAAGCTATCCATTTGCAATCCTTATTTAGAGACGGTTTCATAAAGACTGCTCGGCGCGTCGGAGCGTATTCCAGCAGATCAGGCAGCAACCGAGTTTGAGGAACGCGCCGTGAATATCGGCACGGCGTTCGAAACGAATACGGAGGCGACGGAAGTGATGCAGCCAAGCATGCGTGCGTTCAACGACCCAGCGATATTTTCCAAGGCCGCTGCCGTGTTCGGTACGACGCTTGGCAATCACCGGTTCGATACCACGATTGCGCAACGCTTTTCGATGTCGCTCGGAGTCGTATCCGCGGTCG
>NZ_JBYQCG010000006.1:0-2171 GCF_057837105.1 Burkholderia sp. APQ4-4ca
CGGGCCACCGGGCGGAGGCAAGACGCATCTCGGTTCCGCCATCGGCCATGCCCTCATCGACGCCGGCTACCGCGTGCTGTTCACGCGCACCAGCGAGCTCGTGCAGAAGCTGCAGGCCGCTCGCCAAAATCTCCAACTGCCCTCGATGCTCGGCAAGCTGGACCGCTTCGACCTGATCATCCTCGATGACCTATCGTACGTGCGCAAGGACCAGGCCGAAACGAGCGTGCTGTTCGAGCTGATTGCCGAGCGGTACGAGCGTCGCAGTCTGCTGATCACGGCCAATCAGCCGTTCTCGGGCTGGAACGACGTGTTCCCCGATCCGTCGATGACGGTCGCCGCGATTGACCGGCTGGTGCATCACTCCACCATCTTTGAACTGAACGTCGAAAGCTACCGCCGTCGCAATGCCAGCGACAACAAGCGTCCGCGGCGGCGACAATTACCCGAAACCGAACAGGAGGAAACGACAATTACAGAAACCTGACTAACGACAATTACCCCATCCAACCGGCCAAGGTAATTGACGCTCGACCGGCCAAAGTAGTTGACGATCTACAGGCCTTCTTGTCTGTCGAATACCGGTCTTTCGAATACAGCAAAGCGCCGTCGTGATCCGTCTGTCCAGTGAAAGGCCGCTCTTCATTCAGAGCGAGTTCTCTTAGAGCCTGCCAGACTGTTGAGGTGTTATAAGAGCCCGTGGATGCAACGGCCTTATCAATTGGATCGTCCAGTTCGTTTCGCCGTTGCTTCAGTCGCGAAGACTTTCGAATCACCTCGGCCACCCCCACGTCGCCAGCCACCATCTCCCGAGTGACGCTTACCTCGACATTGGGGATAGATTTATCCGTCAGGCTTGGATCCGATTCGGATGGCTGATCCACCACTTCATTTGCGGCCGGGGCCGCACGGAAGAATCCGAGTATTTCCTCTGTCTCAAAACCAAGACAGCTCAACCACTTCCGATCTGCAGCGTCAAACGCCGCAGAGTCGTCAATAACCGACTGTTGGGTAAGCGATTTTCGTCCAGACAGAAAATCATTGAATCGATCCTGGTTATAAGCAATCATGCGCTCCAGCATGGCCATAGCCCGCGTTCTACCTTCGACGTCTAGACGAACGGGCTGCCCAGTCACGCTCCAGTTTCTCCACTTCGGGCTTCGCTCTGCGTGCTCCATCAGTTCCCAATGCAGGCGAGTCGCGGCAAACCAGCGACGATAAAGAAATTCCATTACCGGGGTCAGGGGCAATCCACGGTTGAACCGAGCCATCGGCAAGCTACTGATCCGTCTTGCGACAAAATCTTCAATCTGCTTGGCCTCGCCTTCCGGGATTTCAACGCCATGCCTTGCGATCAAACTGATCACGTTATCGAGCGTAATACACGGGGTCGTTGGCAAATCTTTGTCGTACAACGGCTCCGCGGTACGCTGAACCTTCGGTTCTTGCACTGTCATGGCTTTTAGCAAATCGGAAACTGAACGATGTATCGACTCGGCGGGTCGTCGGATGCGTCAGGAACAACTCATCGCTTCTAGTGATTAGGCTGACACGGCTCCGATTTCACCGCTCCAGGGGACTTGATTGTAAGCCGTCAATAAACGACGCCCTACCAATGGTAGGCAGAAGGTCAGATGCTAAGTGTCCGCGTGGACACATGCACTCAGACCGTGATGACAGAGAAACAGGACCTTCGAAGCAGACTGGTGGTTGGCCGCAGACGGGATGGCCGGCGGGAATTTGATGAAGATGCCGTGCGGGAGCTGGTCGAGTTTTGCCTGAGGCCGGGGGTATCGATCGCCCGGGCGGCCATGGACCATGACGTCAATCCGAACCAGTTGCGTCGCTGGATCTCGCGCCATCAGCAGCATACGCTGCAAACCCCGACGAGGCCGGACCCGCTGGTGATCGACGGCGTATCGATCGACATCCCGGGTTCAGCACGTCGTGTTCCGGTGGGTGAAGCGCAGGCATTTGTTCCTGTCGTCACTGCGCCATCGGCAGTGCCGGCCGTTTCCCCTGTACTGCCACCGGACACGTCGTCGATGGCGCTCTCGTTACATGTGCGCCTGTCGAATGGTGTCGAATTCGATCTTGGCGAGGCGAGTGTCGATGAGCTGGCCACGGTGATCCAGATGCTCGGGAGGCTGCCGTGTTCCGGTTCGACGAAG
>NZ_JBYQCG010000007.1:0-76143 GCF_057837105.1 Burkholderia sp. APQ4-4ca
CGCAGCTTCGCGAGCAGCAACTCGTGCAAGCGGTCCCACACGCCGGCCGCCTGCCAGTCGCGCAGCCGCCGCCAACATGTCACGCCCGAGCCGCAACCCATCTCGGCAGGCAGGTCGCGCCAGCGTAGTCCGGTCTCGAGAACGAACAAGATGCCGGTCAGCGCGGCGCGATTCGAAACAGGCAGGCGGCCCGGGTTCTTCTCGCGCCGCGGCTTGGATGGCGGCAGTAACGGCTCGATCAGTGTCCACAATTCGTCGTCGATGATCGGCTTGCCCATCTCCTCGGCCTCGGTTGTTCCGATGCCTGAGGTTAACAGCTCGCCGCGAAAGTTAACAGGCCCACGGGCTCTTTTTGAAACCGTCTCTAAGCCAGTGGATTTGAGTGGCTTAGAGGAGGAGTGAGTGGGACATCTCGGCACTCCACCAGCATAGGTCGCGGTGGTATATTGGGCTCTGTGGCTTATCAATTGAGACGTAAAAGCCTAACGTCGATGAAGAGTTCGACCTATTGGATTGATGCAGTCCGTCACATGAGGCTATTCGAGAATTCTCGTCCCCGGTGACATCGAGGTTGTGCGTCGTTTCGTAAGGTTGGGGTCATGGAACTCTCGGAAAACTTGATCAAAGACATATACGCTTACGGCGCCGCTGGTCGGGAGGCATGGAAGAAGGGTGAAATTGCTGACGCTGAGGTAAGTTTCATAAAAGCGTGGGAGATTTTGCCCGAGCCTAGAGAGCAGTACGACCTCGCGCAGTCGATGGCATGCGGATTCGTCGTTTTTTATCGAGATACTAAGCAGTTTGATAAGGCTGTTCACTGGTTGGCGGAAGTGAGGAGGGCGTACGGTTTCGGAACCGGCCCGGATCTGATAATCGGATTTCTCAGCGGAACGGTGTATTTCGAAGCCAGTGATCTAGATAAATCTGCGGAGTTCTTTGTGCCGCTGTATGAGCAATTTGGAAATGGGCCATTTTCCGGTGAGGATAAGAAGTGTCTCGAATTCGCGAAGCGTGTATCGACAGGAAGAGAATAAAGATGGTCAGACTTCCCAAGAAAATCCAAGATGAGTTAGATGCTCTCTCGGAGCAAGGCAATGTCTTGTGTGATGCGTCGAAGTTCGATGAAACGATTCAGGGATGGAGTGCAGCTCTGGAGTTGCTTCCCTAACCTCGGCTTGATTGCGAGGCATATGAGATCAGGAGAGAACGGTTCCGGCTCGACGTGAGGCTAGCCCAATTTCCGTCCCAGTCTCAGCTGGAAAATTCCGGCTCTTCGGGGCGGGCCGAACCGGCCCGATCGGTGCACTGGCGGGCGAATTCCGCCGGTGTCATCCACTGCAGCGCAGAGTGAGGACGCGCCTCGTTATAGTACCCGCGCCAGACTTCGATTTTGCGTCTGGCGTCTTCCAGCGACAAGAACCAGTGTGCGTTGAGGCACTCCTCCCGAAAGCGCCCGTTGAAGGATTCATGCTTCGCATTGTCGGTCGGCTTGCCAGGACGCGAGAAGTCAATCTCCGCGCCATTTTCGTACGCCCATTTGTCGAGCGCCTTCGAAATGAACTCGCTGCTGTTGTCTGCCTTGATATAGCGGGGAAGCGGACGATGATGCGCGAGCCGAGTCAGCGCAGCGACAACGTGCTCGCCACGCAACGATCCGTCAACTTCAATCGCCAAGCACTCCCGCGTGTAGTTGTCCACGATCGTGAGCGTGCGCAAGCGTCGACCATCAAACAGCGCGTCCGCGACGAAATCCATACTCCAGATTTCGTTGATTGCGCTTACTGACTGCTTCGGCTGGCGGCGGCGAGCCGACTTGTTCCGTCGAGGTCGCTTATGGCGCAACGAAAGGCCCGGTTCGCGATACACGCGTTCTACTCTCTTGTGGTTGTCTCTCCAGCCTTCCCGGCGAAGCATCATGTACACGCGGGGTGCACCGTAATGCACCCGCACTTCCGTGATCTCCTTGATGCGCATTTCCAGTACGCTTTGATCCCGCGCGCCCGACTCGTAGCGGTAGACCGTACGGGACAGCTGCAACAATGCGCAGGTCTGTCGCTGGCTTGCGCCGAAACGCTGCATCAAGTCCGTGACAAGCTCACGGCGCCGAGAAGGCTTCAGATTTTTTTTGACAGCACGTCCTGCAGCATGGCCTTGTCCAGCGACAGATCGGCCACGAGCCGCTTGAGCTTGGCGTTCTCTTCCTCAAGTTGTTTCAGCCGACGCAGCTCCGAGGGCGACAGCCCGCCATATTTCGTCCGCCAGTTGTAGAACGTCGCGTCGCTGATCCCCATCTTGCGGCAGACCTCCGCGACTGGTGTGCCCAGCTCGGCCTGCTTCAACGCATATGCGATCTGCTCTTCGGTGAACTTGCTCTTCTTCACGGCATGACCTCCTGGTCTTGATGACAACGTCATGCTGGAATTTTCTACTTTCAAATGGGACAGTTTTGTGGGCTAGGGTCAGGCTAGGGTCACCACGCGCGTAAACGGCCTTTGCGGTCGAGTTGGCACTAAAACAGGCCACCCATCACCCCAGGCTCCCAGTTCGTAATCACCAGCTCGCCGCTTGTATGCGGCCGCCCGTGTCTGTTGGCGACCGAGTAGCGAATGTCCAGCTCAAGCATGTGGAAGCCATCAAACGCCCTCCGGATGCCCGGATGGTCGTTGATCGACACCATGACCTTGCCGCGCGCCTTGCGCATCAGCGCGGCCATCGCCTCATACTCCCCAAAATCGAACGGCACCCCGTAGCCTTCTTGTCTGCCAGTACGGCGGGGCCAGGTAGATGAAGGTGTACGGCCGATCGTACCGTTCCACGCACTCGCGCCAAGGCAGGTTTTCGACATGCGTTCCAGCCAGACGTAGATGGGCCGCTGAGAGCTGCACCTCGATCCGCAACAGGTTGACCGACGGCGCGGTCGTAGCGGTCCCGAACGTCTGGCCGGCCACCTTCCCACCGAAAGCATGGTGCTGTAGGTAGAAGAACCGGGCAGCACGCTGGATGTCCGTCAGGGTTTCCGGTCGCGTCATCTGTTGCCATGAATGCCTGCCGGCTGCCGATCGCCCATTTGAACTGGCGCACGAACTCTTCGAGATGGTGCTGGACGACACGGTACAGGTTGACCAGCTCGCCGTTGACGTCATTGATGACCTCGACGGGTGCCGGCACAGGTCGGAGGAAGTACAGCGTAGCGCCACCGCAGAACGCCTCGACATAGCATCCGTGCGGCGGAAACAGCGGGATGAGTTTATCGGCCAGCCGGCGCTTACCACTGAGCCAGGGGATGACCGGTGCTGACGATTCCAATTGCTACCTTCTCGATCCCGGCGAGATAGCCTTACGCCGCCTCTGCACGGGTAGCGTGGCCTTGCCGGATTCGCGGGCATCGACTGCGGTTGCGGGGCGGCTCGGGTGTTCACAGCACCAGGCACGTCGCCACGCTCTTTCTCGACATCAATATCTTCCAACGGTCCTACGGTAACGGGCGACCATCGAGTCGAGCGTCGATTACTGTCGGGCGCGCCTACGCAGCGCTGCCCCGTAGTTTTGCACTGCTTCAAGCCAATACACTAACTTCCGCTTGAGCGCTCCGGCGACAGGCTTTTCCACGCCAACATGCAATAACAGCGAAAAGCCGATTGCCGTCGCTATGACCGTCCAGAACAAGATGTTGCGGTCGATCGCGCTGCCGACGATGTTGAAAAGCATGTAACCAACGTTCTGGTGGATCAAGTAAAGCGGGTAGCTGACTGCACCGAACCAGACCCATCGTCGACTCGTTAAAATCGGCGTCCGGCGAAGCGCGAGAATGAGCAGCACCACAAAAAACGATGTCATCACAACCGCCACGATCACTGGATTCAGATCCGGCCCGAAATGCTCGCTGAAGTACGGCAAGAGCTGAAGTTCCTGATATAGCGATAGCGCCCAGGCTGCACATACGAGCGTGATCCGCGATCGCGATAGGCCGTGTGCCCGGATGAGGAAGCACGCTGCACCGGCAATGAAGAAACCTGCGTAATCCGTCACCAAGAAGGTCTTGAGCTTGATGAACGGGAACGCCTCGACGAGCACGGTGGAAACTAGCCAACCGAACAACCATCGCTCTGATCGACCGATCTGGCCGATGATCAGCACGATCGCGACCAACCGATAGAACCGCAATTCTGTGCCGAGCGACCAGTACGCACCGTCGATCGGGTCCGCGCCGAAACCGCCACCGAGCGTCAACATATTCACGACGTATTGCGGCCACGTCGCCGTGAAGCGGTCTCCACCAATTGCGAGCGTCACAAGGAAGGTGACCGTGCAACAAACCCAAAACGCCGGCAGCAAGCGCGCTGCGCGCGACGCGATGAATTTTTTGATGCTCGCGTCGCCGGCCGTCATGAGGATGACAAAGCCGCTGATCATAAAAAACAGATGCACACCGAGGAAACCGTATCGAGCGAGCGGTTCCATCGGCGGATAGTGCATGGTGGTCAGGTCATCGGCAGCATAGCCCCGGAATGCATAGTGAAAAAACACGACAGCAAGGGCGGCGATGAACCGAAGCAAATCAAGCTCGGGGATTCGGGAAAGCTTCACGGTCTACGATTATTGAGATTCATTGTTTCTGTCGCTGGCCAGTCGACAGGTTCGACTCACGTCGGGCCGATTGTAGCCTAGCGACCATTGCCGACCGCTCGGGGACTAACACGTTTAAGTCGGGTGCGGCGGCTCCGGCCACACTATGTCAAACGGAAATCCGGGCTGGGTCGGTATGTCGCGCAACTTCTGGCGGTACTCCACCCACTGGGCTGCTTGTTCTTGCACCGACCGTGGAGCGTCAGGCGGGACCGCAGTTCGAGTATCGGAGTCGCGAAGGCACGCGCCCCGCTGCTCACGGATGACGATTGCACGAAATTCAGCCTCGTTCGCTGCAAATTCTTTGTGAATCAATTCGTCATCTGGCTGCGGTTCCGGCCGCTTCCACGCAGCGATCCACGGCAGGCCTATAAGCTCACCTGTGTTTTGATCGACAGGCTGACCAACGAGAAAATCCACGCCGTGCAGCGCACCCGGGTACAGCTTCTTGATCGCAGCCATCTCAATCGCGAATTCGAGGTTGGTACGCCGAATCAGGTGCGGTGTGGTGACATCACGTATGTCTGGGCGCAGGGACGTTGGCATTATCTGGCCGTAGTACTCGCCCTGTTCACGCGTCGGGTTGCTGGCTGGGCGTTTTCGACACGCCCTGATGCCGATCTGGTCGTGCAGGCGTTGGAGATGGCCTATGAGCAACGTGGCCGACCGCAAGGCTTGCTGTTTCACTCGGATCAAGGCGGCCAATATGCAAGCCGGAAATTCCGTCAGCACCTCTGGCGCTATCGGATACAGCAAAGCATGAGCCGTCCAGGAAATTGTTGGGATAACTCCCCGATGGAGAGGTTGTTCCGCAGCTTCAAGACCGAATGGCTACCGTCAGTGGGCTACATTTCGGCGCAGGAGGCACACCGGTACAACTGGATACGGCCGCATCAGTTCAATGACGGACTGGCGCCGGCGGTTGCGGAAGAAAAACTTAACGCAGTGTCCGGGATTAGTTGACCACTACAGTGACAGCTGGTTCGGCGAGCGTATTCATCGGGCGCTCCAGGTCGGGCTCCGGTCCTTGCTCGATCCAAGCTTGTCGGACAGCGAAGGATGTTACAGGGCGGGAATTCCGCATGCGCCTTCTATTTCCTCTCCTAAAAGTACGCAAGCGGTGTTTGTACGGATAGCTCCGGCATTTTCTGCTGTGCGCCCCGCGGCATCGATTGGGCGTCCGGAGCCGCACGCAAATCGACGATGACGGTCATCGGCGGTCCCACGCGACGGAGCACGGGGTTCCCACTGCCGTCGGTCACGAGTTCCCTTCAGCGAGTTTGAATTTTGTCGTAAACAACTTGTATGGACCATTCATCATCGCCCCGGGAACCTCTATGAGAAATATGAAAGTATCTAGCCGCCTGACTATCGGATTCGGGTTATTGACGGCCCTGCTGGTGGCAATCGCCGTGACCGCGTTTTACGGACTGTGGCAATTGAACAACCAACTTGACGCCATTGCGCGAATAAACAATACGGAAGCACGGTTGGCCAACCAACTACGCTCATCGATACAGGATCGCGCGATCGCCGTGCGGAATCTGGCGTTGCTTACCGACCAGCGTGATATGGCACTGGAGGGCGACCGCATCAAAAAACAGGAGCAGATTTACGCAGACGCCTACCAGAAACTATCGCGTATGTTCGCCGATGAGGCCGGAACGACGGAACGGGAACGGACGCTCATCGCTGCCCTCAAGCAAGACGAGGCAGCAGCACTGCCTCCATTAAGAAAAGCAGCAGAGCTCGGCCTGAACAACGACGCGGCCGGGGCAACGAAGGAACTCTTGCAGAATGCGAGACCCGTGCAGCGGGTATGGCTTGCACGCGCAGTAGAGCTGGCAAATTTCGAAGATCAGCTTAACGAGCAGGCGCAGCAAGATGCGACTGCGATGTACGCGAGCGTTCGCGCGCTGATCTCGGCAATCGTTGGCGGATCACTGCTTGTTGCCATCGCGACAACCATCCTCATTGCTCGCAGTATCCTGCGTCAGTTGGGTGGAGAGCCCTCCGTGGCTCAACATGCCGCGGCGCAGATCGCCGGCGGAAACCTCATGGTCGATCTGCCGCTGGCGCGCGGTGACTCATCGAGTTTGATGGCGTCACTCGAGGCGATGCGCGCCAAGCTCACCTCGATCGTTCAGGGCATCAAGGCGTCCGCGGAGTCCATTTCCGTCGCCGCTGCGGAGGTGGCGCAGGGCAATGTCGATCTATCTCAGCGCACGGAAGAGCAGGCTGCCTCGCTCGAAGAAACGGCTGCGAGCATGGAGGAACTCACCTCGACGGTGAGGCAAAACACGGACAATGCTCGTCAAGGAAGCACTTTGGCGGCGGCGGCTTCACAAACCGCTTCGTCGGGGGGAGACGCCGTGAAGCAGGTGGTCAGCACGATGGAAGACATCGCATCCAGCTCGCACAAGGTGGCCGAGATCATCTCGGTCATCGAAGGCATCGCGTTTCAGACCAATATCCTTGCGCTCAACGCAGCGGTCGAAGCAGCGCGTGCGGGCGAGCAGGGACGAGGCTTCGCAGTTGTCGCGGGTGAAGTCCGAACCTTGGCACAACGAAGTGCGGTCGCGGCGAAGGAAATCAAGGAGCTCATCGGAACCTCGGTATCTCACGTCGCAGCAGGTTCGAATCTGGTTTCGAACGCTGGAGCGACAATGGAGGAGATCGTCCGATCGGTGAAACGTGTCACGGACATCATGGGCGAAATCGCTTCCGCCTCTGGCGAGCAGACCACGGGAATCGAGCAAATCAATGTCGCCGTTACCCAAATGGACGAGGTGACCCAGCAGAATGCCGCTTTGGTCGAGCAAGCTACGGCTGCGGCCCAGTCGATGGCCGACCAGGCGGCAAGCCTGAAAGCGGCAGTCTCTATCTTCAAGGTCGACTAGTAGCCGCGGCCGGTTCTGGACCGGCCAGCCTTTACGGCAACCGAGGAGGTCGGGAGGAGCGGCAAGCGGTACACGAACGAGTTCAAGATCGAGGAAGTCAATCAGGTAACCGAAACAGGGTCATTCGGTGGCGGATGTGGCGCAGCGGCTGGGCATCACGACCTACAGCCTTTACGCCTGGAAACTGAAGTTCGGCAGGCGGAACTGGATCAGAGCGCCGAGGTTCGGCGATTCAGGCGAATGAGCGCGCACGCCCGGCACTTCGAATAGTCGTGCTGTTCAATCACCTGCTGCACAACTTCTCGACGCTGCGCGGGCGAACTCGCTTTTGTCCGAGAACGTCCTTCAGAACCTGGATGTCCGGCGCCTGGTCGGCCCACAGCCGCTTGAGCCGCTGATTTTCTTCGTCCAGTTGCCGCAATCGTCACGCTTCCGACCCGCCGCGCCGTGTTCCCACAGCGAGCCACCAGCCGGCGAACCTGCCGCGTCGTCAGTTCCAGCCGTTCCGAGCGAAATGGGGGCGGGCGGATGGGGCAGGAAACGCCTACTTGCGGCAATTCGCCTGACGCGCTTCATTAAGGTCGTTGGCGAAGGCTCGGGCCGAGGTCGCGGTGTCGAAAATGACCAGCTCGTTTGCATCCGGTCGGGCTGCCGCCTCGGCAGGAAAAATGCCGGCCTCTACGATGTAATGGCTGTTCCTGCCAGTGTGCGATTCTATCCAGATGTTTCGTATCGAACAGAGTTCGACGGGGTGTCCAGCGGAGACCTGCCGGGTGCCTTGGACGATCAAATGATTCTGCCCGCCGATGGTCAGACGCGTCGTGATCGGATCGATACCGTAACCGATGACAACCAGTGCGCCGAAAAACGCGGCGACGCCTCCCAGTTCCCAGCGAACGAGCGCGATTGGGGAACGCCAAATGCCCCAAAGCAACAAGGCCACGACACAGATATAGACGGCGACCATCGGCCAGTCTGTAACGGAGGGCGCTCTGATGAGCGAATAATCGGCCGCCATGGCGCCGCGCACGTAAAGACCCACGTCCCCGTCGCCGCCCGGTCTCCATAGGCGAAAGCCCTCCGCGAGAACCTCGTTGTAGTGGTACCACCCGGCGCTATAACCGCCAATATTCAGCCCAAGGATCAGCAACGTCGCGAGCCAGATACTCCGACGGGTCGTTCGAGCCTCTACGGCAATTGATCGCATTGCAGTTCTCGCGCATGTACGGTGTGACAGGCTTGCCCAGTCGAGCGATTCGGGACCAACGGGAAGGGCTTTGTCGAGCATCCCGAAGAAAACTCGAACAAATTGGCAGTCTGCAAGATTCGTCCCGATTCCGCGGCATGGCTGAGCGACGATATCTCGAATTTACCAATATTAGGCCCCTCGGTCGTTGGGGCGAATCAGGTCTGCGGCGGTCTTCGGGCCGCGACAGCGCGGAGCAGCGCGTACTTGCAGCTAACACGGCTCCATGCGTTCCCGGGTCGCCAGCAATCAGCGGTTAGATGATCGACCCGCCGTGCTTGTGCATCTCCGATTTACGCAACAAAGCGACGCATTGACAGCCGTATCGAAATACCGGAAACGCGATCCCGTGCGGTCGGCCGCCGCCTTCCATCGCCAAACGCGTTTCGCGCGACGCCGGGCGGCTACCGAATGCGATATCCGGTCAATAAAGAGGGCTGTCCGGCAATAAAAAATTGAACACAAGCGTAAATTGTACGCGATTCGGAAAATCGTTCCGCCCGACGTCGTAAGACTATTAACGTGGATAGTGATCACATGGTGCGGAGCCGCGACAATACGCCGACTTCCGGGATCTCGATTCACGTGTGAACAGGCATTTCCATAAATACATTTCGACGCTAAATTATTTGAAAACGCTAAAAAAATTGTCTATACCCTAGACGAACGGCTTGATCCGCATCGTACCGAGGCGGGCAGGCAACAAGCGAGCGCGGGTAATGGCGGATTCCATTGCCGCCGAACTCGCGCAGCAGCGATCGAAAGGATTCGGGGGATGCGAACGGCCCGTCGACAGGCCTGCCGCATGAGTCGTGAATGGGCGAAACGCAGTGAACGCCGCCGAAGCAACGCCGCGTCTTTACATTCAACGGTCGATCAACGACCCCGTCACACGGAGGTTGTCATGCTGCACTACGTCAAATCCCTGCTGCGTGATGAACGCGGCGTCAGCTCGCTCGAATATGCGGTGCTCGCCGGCATCGTCGTCGTCGCGCTGGCGGCGGTCGGGGTGATACTGAGCAGCAACACCGGGGGCCTGCCTGCCGTGTTCACATCGCTGATGAACAAGGTCACGGCGCTGATCTGATCTTCCTGAACCCGCGCGCCGCCGACGAACACACGGATCCGCAGCGGTACGACGTATCCAGCCGGGGCGCGCCGACGGACGGCTCTCCGATGCTCCATCTCGTACAGTCGGCGGCGACGCTCGTGCTGATGTCGCTCGTGCTGCAGGACGTGCGCACGCGGCGCCTGTCCAACCGCACGGTGCTCGCGTTCGCGATGCTGTATTTCGTCGCGGCCGCGCTCGCGCGTGAAGGGCTCGCGCAGCTCGCCGCTCACGTCGCGACCGCCGCGGCGATGCTGCTGCTGTTCGCCGGACTGCGTCACGCCGGCTGGATCGGCGGCGGCGACGTGAAACTGGCGGCGGCCGTCTTTCTGTGGGCCGGCCCGGCGCTCGCATTCCCGGTGTTGACGATCGTCGCGGCGAGTGGCCTCGCATGCGGCCTGGCCATGCTCGCGGCCGTTGCGTGGCAGCGTCGCCGCATCGCGCCGTCGCCTGCAATCGACACGCGCGGCGTGCCGTACGGCATCGCGCTCTCGCTCGGCGGCGCACTGGCCGTCTGGGCGCCGTTTCCTCACGCGGTTTCGCTCACCTAGCGGGGACGCACGCCGCCATGCCCAAACCTCTGAGAATGGCCGTGCTGATCATTGCTGCCGCCATCGGTGCGTTCCTCCTGCGCCAGCTCTATGTCGCCGCGTCGACGCCGTCGGCGTCCGGCGCGGCAAGCGACGTCAACGTGCGCGTCGCGGCGGCCGATCTGCCCGAAGGGCTGCTGCTGCGCGACAACGATCTCGCGTGGAAGCGCATGCCGCTCGCGCAGGTGCCGGCCGGTGCCTTCGTCGAATCCCAGCCGGGGGCGGACCTCAAGGGCGCGCTGCTGCGCAACCGCGTGGACGCCGGTGCGCCGATTCGCGCGGACAACGTGATCCCGGCCGGCGCGCCGGATTTTCTCGCGGCGGCGCTGCAACCCGGCATGCGCGCGATCTCGGTGCCGGTCGACGACGTGTCGGGCAACGCGGGGCTGATCCAGCCGGGCGACTTCGTCGACGTCGTGCTCACGCAGCAGATCGGCGGCTCCGCGACGGCGCCCGGCACGTTCGAAGCCGAGACGGTCGTGCGCCGCGCGCGCGTGCTCGCGGTCGGCTCGGAATTCCAGCGCGCGAAGGCGGCCGCGAGCGCACCCGACGCGCCGGTGCGTGCGCGCACAGTCACGCTCGAGGTCGCGCCGCGCACCGCGCAGGTCGTGCTAGTCGCGACACGCCTTGGCTCGCTGTCGCTCGCGCTGCGCAGCTTCGCGACAAGCGACCGCCGCCAGGCGGCGGGCGGCGACGAGCAGGAGCCCGATACGCCGCCGGTGTGGGCCGGCGACGTATCGCGCGCGTTCCGCGACGCGACGCGCGCGCCGTCGGCGAAGACCGACACGGGCATGCGGCCCGCACCGCAGGGCAACACGGTCGTGATCTATCGCGGCTCGTCGGTGGACGACGGCTCGCGTGGCGGTAGCGGCGGTGGCGGTGGCGTCGGCATGCCGGGCGTTCCGCCGCTGCCGTCCGGCTGGCCGAGCACGCCGGGCACGCCGGTTGCACCGGCCGCACCGGCGGTGGGCAATGCGGCCGCCGACACGGCGGCGCAAGTGCCGCGGGCGGCGGGCGCGCAGTGACGCGATGACGAGATGTCGATTCGGAACCGGCCGCCCGGCGGCCGGCATTTGACGGGAACACGCATGGTGCGCATGGTTCGTTGGATCGCTTTCTGGTGCCTGGCCGCGCTCGTCGCGCCGGGCGTCGCGTTCGCGCAGCGCACGCAGGCGGCGGACGCCGGCGCGGCGTTGTCGATCGCGACGGGCAAGGGCGAGATGCTGTCGCTGCCGGAACCCGCGACCGCGATGTTCGTCGCGGACCCGAGCATCGCGGACATCCAGGTGCCGTCGCCGCGCACCGTGTTCGTGTTCGGCAAGAAGGCCGGTACGACCACGCTGATCGCGCTCGGCGCGAATCATCGGCCGATCCTGCGCCGGACCGTGATCGTGCAGGTCGACACCGCGTCGCTGCAGACGGTGCTCGACAGCCGCTTTCCGCAATTGAAGCTGTCGGTGTCCGGCGCGCCGGGCTCGCTGATGGTGTCGGGCAAGGTGCCGAGCGCGGCCGACGCGGACGCCGTGATGCAGTCGCTCGCGCCTTACGTGAACGACAAGGAAAAGATCGTCAACCGTCTCACGCTGTCGCGCCCGATCCAGGTGAACTTGCGCGTGCGCGTGACGGAGGTGAGCCGCAACGTCACGCAGCAGCTCGGCATCAACTGGAGCTCGCTCGGCGCGGCCGGCAACTTCATCGGCGGGCTATTCAACGGACGCACGCTGTTCGACCCGACGAACCGGCTGTTCAACCTGTCGCCAACCGGCGCGTACTCGGTGGCGGGCGGTTTCCATACGGGGCGCTGGTCGATCGACGTCGTGCTCGACGCGCTCGATCAGGAAGGGCTGATCACGATGCTCGCGGAGCCGAACCTCACCGCGATGTCCGGGCAGACGGCGAGCTTCCTCGCGGGCGGCGAGATTCCGATTCCGGTCGCGCAGGCCGGCAACACGACCGGCGCGATCTCGGTCGAGTTCAAGCCGTTCGGCGTGTCGCTCGACTTCACGCCGACCGTGCTCGCCGACAACCGGATCAGCCTGAAGGTGCGTCCGGAGGTGAGCGAGGTCGACCCGAACAACAGCGTGACGACCGGCGGCATCACGGTGCCGGGGCTCACCGTGCGGCGCGTCGAGACGACGGTCGAGCTGTCGAGCGGGCAGAGTTTCGCGATCGGCGGGCTGTTGCAGAGCCAGACGGCCAATACCGTATCGCAGATCCCGGGGCTCGGCCGGCTGCCGATCATCGGCCGGCTGTTTTCGTCGAAGAACTTCCAGGACAACAAGACCGAGGTCGTCGTGATCGTGACGCCGTACATCGTGCAGCCGACCGGGCCCGGCCAGCTCGAGCAGGCGATCGACACCGTCGCGCGGCCGAGCAGCGACCTCGAGTTCGCGATCCAGCGCAATCTCGGGCTTGACCTGCTGACCGGCGACACGCCGCGTCTCGTCGGCGCGGCGGGCTTCGTGTACTGACCGGAGGAGCACGCATGCGAGTCCGAACCCTGTTCACCGCGCCGTTGCCGCTGGCGCTCGCGGCCTGCCTGTCGACGCCGCCGCCGATCAACCTGCCCGATGCGCGCGCGATCGGCTTCGACGGCGTCCGTGCGGTGCCGCCCGACTGCGCGAAGCTGATGCAGCCGTCGCATCTCGTCGACGCCGGCTTCGGGCGTCCCGGCGTGCCGTTCGGTTGCGCGACCTACACGAATCTCGCGACGATGCTCGCGCGGCCGGAAGACCTCGTCGCGCCCGTGCCGTACGGCGGCGCCGATGCACAAGTCGCGGCCGACGCGGTGCGCCGCTACGTCGAGGATCGCGTGAAGCAGCCCGCGCCGGGCAAGACGCTGACGACGACCGGCTCGCCCGGCCATTGACCCACTTCCGATGCGATCGCGATGCCGCCCATGAACGTCCTCGACCGCCAGAACGCCAAGCAAGCCGCCTCCGCCGGAGCGGCGGACCTCATCGCGGTCGTGTCCGATGCCGGCAGCGAGGATGTGATCCGCCGCGTCGCGCAGGACCTGTCGATCACGCGCGCCCACGTGCAGCCGGGCAACTGCGACGACGCGATCCGGCTGCTGCAGCAGCACGAGCGCTCGCCGCGCCAGCTGATCGTCGACGTGTCGGATTCGGTGCTGCCGGTGTCCGACCTGATGCGGCTCGCGGACGTATGCGATCCGTCGGTGCGGGTCGTCGCGATCGGCACGCAGAACGACGTCGGGCTGTTCCGCAACCTGCTGGGCATCGGCGTGCAGGACTACATCGTGAAGCCGCTGACCGTCGAGCTGATGCGGCGCGCGCTGACCATGACGGAGTCGGTCGTGCAGGGGCGCACCGGCAAGATCGTCAGCTTCGTCGGCGCGCGCGGCGGCGTCGGCACGACGACGATCGCGGTCAGCCTCGCGCGCTGCCTGGCGGGCGAGAAGCGGCGGCGCGTCGCCTACGTCGACCTGAACCTGCACGGCGGCGGCGCGAACTCGATGCTCGGGCTGTCGAGCAACAACGGGCTGATCGAGTTGCTGAACATGGAACGGCGCCCCGACGACGCGCTGTTCGACCGCATGTTCGTCACGAAGGGCGACCGCCTGCACATGCTGTCGGCCGAACTCGCGTACGGCGAGGACGCGCTGCTGCGCGACGATGCGATCGCGCAGCTCGTCGACATGCTGAAGGACCGCTTCCATTACGTGCTGTTCGACGTGGGCGTTCGCGCCGGCAAGCTGTTCGAGGATGCGCTGACGGCATCCGATCTCGTCTATATCGTCGCCGATCGGTCGGTGCACGCCGCGTACGAAACCGCGCGGCTGGCGCGTTTCGTGAAGGAAATGCCGGGCGAACGAATGCTGTCGATGGTGCTGAACAATCCGCTCGAGCCGGTCAAGGGGCGCGTCGCGCCGACCGATTTCGAGGACGCGTTCGGCGGCGTGCGGTTGCGCGAGCTGCCGCACGACGCGCAGTCGCTCGCGATCGCGGAGAACCTCGGCGAGCCGATCGAAGGCTCGAAACGCCGCGGTTTCCTGGACGAGATCCGGCTGCTCGCGAACGGCATCACCGGCGAATCGATGGCTATCGCCGAGCCGTGGTATGCGCGCTTCGTCAAATGGAGGAAGGGATCGTGACGTTCGGTACCCGCAAGCAGCCGACGCCGGACCCCGCGCCGGCGGGGTCGCCTGCCGCGCCGCGCGACGAGGCGCCCGCGCCGGCGCCGGCCGCGAGCCCGGTGCCGGCGTCCCTGTCCACGTCCGCACCTTCGGCCGCAGCCGCGCGCGCGGCGACGGCCGATACGCAGGAGGCGCTGATTCGTTCCGGCAAGTTCGATGCGATCCGCACCGCGGTGTTCGCGTCGATGAACATGTCGGCCGCGCTGATGAAGACGCGCGACGAAGTGCGCGCCGGCATCGAACAGGTGGCCGCGCATACGGTCGAGCGCGAGCGCCTGAAGATCACCGCGGGCGAGCAGGTGCTGATCGTCGACGCGATCCTGAACGACATGTTCGGCGTTGGGCCGATCGAGCCGCTGCTCGCCGACGACACCGTGTCCGACATCCTCGTCAACGGCCCCGACCAGGTGTACGTCGAGCGCGCGGGCCGGCTCGAGCTCACGTCGCTGAAGTTTCGCGACAACGCGCACGTGACGAGCGTCGCGCAGCGGATCGCGGCGGCGGTCGGACGCCGCGTCGACGAAAGCAGCCCGATGGTTGATGCACGGCTCGCCGACGGCAGCCGCGTGAACGTGGTGCTGCCGCCGATCGCGATGCGCGGCGCGTCGATCTCGATCCGCAAGTTCGCGAAGCGCGACATCACGCTCGCGCGGATGGCGCATCAGGGCAACATCTCGCACGCGATGCTGCAGGTCCTGAAGATCGCGTGCGCATGCCGGCTGAACATCGTGATCTCGGGCGGCACCGGGTCGGGCAAGACGACGCTGCTCAACGCGCTGTCGCAGCACATCGAGGAGCACGAGCGCATCGTGACGATCGAGGACGCGGCCGAGCTGCAACTGCTGCAGCCGCACGTGGTGAGCCTCGAAACGCGCCCGGACAATACCGAAGGGCTCGGCGGCATCTCGCAGCGCGATCTCGTGCGCAACGCGCTGCGGATGCGGCCGGATCGCATCATCCTCGGCGAAATCCGCGGCGCGGAGGCGTTCGACGTGCTGCAGGCGATGAACACGGGCCACGACGGCTCGATGACGACGATCCACGCGAACTCGCCGCGCGACGCGATCAGCCGGCTCGAAAGCATGGTCATGATGGCGAATGCGAACCTGCAACTGTTGTCGATCCGGCGTCAGATCGCGAGCGCCGTGCACCTGTTCGTGCAGATCGAGCGGATGCGCGACGGCGTGCGCCGCGTGACGCGGATCACCGAGATTGTCGGGATGGAAGGCGAGGTGGTCATCACGCAGGATCTGTTCGCGTTCCGCCAGGAAAGCGATACGACGCGCGACGCGGTGAGGGGTGTGTTCGAGGCGTCGTCGCTGCGGCCCGCGTTCGCGCCGCGGGCCGCGTACTACGGCGTCGAGGACGCGCTTTCCGAGGCGTTCCGGCAATGAGGGCCGCCGACCTGTTCACGCTCGGCGCGTTCGTCGCGATCCTCGCGGTGGGTCTCGGGCTGTCCGCGTTGCTCGAGCGTGCGCGCCATACGCCGGAGCGGCGCATTCGCGCGCGGCTGCAGCGCCTGGCGCCCGCGCTCGCGGGCCGGGACGCCGGCGAGGCCGCCGGGGCCGGTGTCGCGCTGTTCAACCTGCCGCGCCGGCAAACCCGCATGCGCGCATGGGTGCAGCGCTACGTGACGCGGGTGCGGGCGGTCGGCGGCGAGCGCGGGCTGCGGATCGTCATCGCGAGCACGATCGCCGGCGCGATCGCCGGGATCGTCGCGGTGAAGCTCGTCGCGCTGCCGAGCGTCGTGCATCCGGCGATTTACGCCGGATTGCCGCTGATCGCGATGCGCGCGAGCTACCGGATGCTGGTCGAGCGTTTCCGGCTGCGCTTTCTGGAGGGGGTCCCCGATGCGATCGACCTGATCGTGCGGGCGGTGCGCGCGGGCATTCCGGTCACGCAGGCGATCAGCACGGTCGGCGACAGCGCGGCCGAGCCGGTGCGCTCGACCTTCCGCACGATGGGCGACAGCCTGCGCGTCGGTGCGGATCTGAAGGACGTGCTGACGCACGCGGCGGACCGGCTGATGATCGCGGACTTCTCGTTCTTCACCGTCTACCTGCTGCTGCAGCGCGAGACCGGCGGCAGCCTCGGCGAGACGCTCGACGAGCTGTCGAGCATCATCCGCACGCGTCGCGACATCCGCCTGAAGACGCGCGCGCTGACGGCCGAAGGGCGGATCACGACGAAGATCATCTCGGCGGTGCCGTTCGTGATGATCGGCGCGCTGTTCCTCGTGAACCGCGCGTACGTGATGCTGCTGTTCGACACGCATGCCGGGCGCGTGATGCTGACGACCGCGGTGGTGCTGCTGACGATCGGCCTGCTGGCGATTCACAAGATTTCGAAACTGGATACCGCGCGATGACGATGTCGATGCTGGCCGCCCACGGCCTCGAACTGCTGCTGCTGATCGCGTGCGTCGCGGCGGCGCTCGCGACGCCGGGCGGCGGCACGCGCCGGCGGATCGCCGTGCGCGTGCAGCAGGCCGCCGGACAGCGGCCGCCGTCGGTGGCAGGCGGGCGTCTGCCGGGCGACGTGCGTCACGACCTGACGCGACGGCTCGCGCAGCTCGGCGAGCGGCTGCCCGTGCTCGATCCGATGCAGCGCGCGAAGCTCGGGCTGCAACTGACGCGCGCGGGCTTTCGCGAACGGCGTGCGGTGTCGTCGATGATCGGCATCAAGCTCAGTTGCGGTGTGCTGTTCGCCGGCGTCGCGATCGTGTTCAGCCCGTATATTCCGCGCTTCGGCGAATACTTCGTGATCCGCGCGGTGGCGATGATCGCCGCGTTCGTGATCGGCGTGATCGTGCCGGAATACGTGCTCGGCGCGATGATCCGGCGCCGCCGCCGCATCATCGCCGCATGCTTTCCGGATGCGCTCGACCTGCTCGTGATCTGCACGATGGCCGGCAACAGCCTCGTGTCGGGCGTGCGGCGCGTCGCACGTGAACTCGCGCGCATCTGCCCGCCGCTCGCCGACGAGCTGACGGTCTGCGCGGACGAGCTGACGCTGAGCGGCAACGTGTCCGAAGCGCTCGCGCATTTCGCGCTCCGCGTCGATTTCCCGTCGGCCCGCTCGCTCGCCACGACGCTCACGCAGTCGCAGCGATTCGGCACGCCGATCACGCAGGCGCTGCGCACCCTGTCGCGTAGCGAGCGCACCGAGCAGATCGTCGCGCTCGAGGAACAGGCCGCGAAGCTCGCGCCGAAGATCACGCTGCCGATGATGCTGTTCATCCTGCCGACGGTCGGCCTGATCGCGGTAGGCCCGGCGGCCATCCGTCTGCTCGAGGTGTTCAAATGAAAGGCTTCGTCCCACGCGCGTTCGCTTTCGCGGCCGTGCTGCCGCTGCTGGCCGGTGGCTGCGCGCCGGGCATCCAGACACGGCCGGCGCTGTCGCACAAGAGCGACGACCCGCAGGCCGAATTGCGCATTGCCGACAGCGCGCTGGCCGGCGGCAACGTCGATCTCGCGTCGACGCTGTACGGGAAGGTGCTCGCCCGGCATCCCGACTCGCTCGCGGCGCAACTGGGGCTCGCCGACGTCAACTACCGCGCCGGCGATCTGGAGCGCGCTCGCGTGCTCTACGAGCAGGCGCGGCAGCAGGCGCCCGCGGAACTCGGGCCGCAGGTCGGGCTCGCACGCGTCGCGTTGCGGCAGCGGCGGCTCGACGAGGCCGCCGGACGCTATCGCGCCTTGCTCGCCGCCCAACCGAACCTTCCGCTCGCGGCGGAAGGGCTCGGCACGGTGCTCGACCTGCAGGGCCGCCACGAGGACGCGCAGGCCGTGTACCGGGACGCGCTGCGCGCCCATCCGGACGCGCAGGGGCTGCGCGTCGACCTCGGGCTGTCGCTCGTGCTGAGCAATCGTCCGCGCGAGGGCGTGAACGTGCTGCTCGACGTGGCCGGGCTGCCCGATGCGCCGTGGCAGGCGCGCCAGAATCTCGCGTTCGCGTATGGCGTGCTCGGCAACACCGATTCGGCGAAGAAGCTGCTGTCCGCGGATCTGCCGGCGTCGGCGGTGGCCGACAATCTGCGCGTGTACCAAGCGGTGCGTGCGCAGCTCGCGGCGCGCCCGGCGGCCGATGCGGCGCGGCCGTTGAAGGGCGCCGCGCTCGAGCCGCATACGATGCCACCTGCCGCGGGGGCCGCAAAATGACACGCGCGGCGATGCGCGGCCGCCACGCGCGCGGCGTCGTATCCCTCGAGTTCGTCTTGATGCTGCCGTTCCTGCTGATGGTGCTGATCGGCATCATCGACGTGAGCCTGCTGCTGTGCGACAAGGCCGTGATCACGAACGCGAGCCGCGAAGCCGCGCGGGCCGGCGTCGTGCTGCGCGTGCCGATGCTGACCCCGACGCAGATCGCGAACGTCGCGCTGAGCTATACGCAGAACAGCCTGATCACCGGCGGCACGCCGACGACGCCGACCGTGACCGTGACGCAGGCGAACGGCACGACGGCGGGCACCGCGCTGACGGTCACGGTGACCTACACGTATGCCGGGATGGTGCTCGGTTCGGCATTCAGCGCGCTGACCGGCCCGGTGACGCTCACCGCCAGCTCGGTGATGCTGTATGAATGACGCGGCCGACAAGCCATCCAGCGGCGCGGCGCGCGAGCGTGGCTCCGTCGCGCTGTTCTTCCTGATGTTCCTGATTCCGCTGCTGTCGTTCGGCGCGCTCGCGATCGACATCGCGTGGATCGCCACGGTGCGCAATCAGTTGCAGAATGCCGCGGACGCGGCCGCGCTCGCGGCGGCCGATGCGATGATGTCGCCGACCGGCGGGGCACTGAACTGGTCGCAGGCCGCGCCGGCGGCGAACGGTGTGATCGCGCGGAATTCGGCGGCGGGCGCGCCGCTGGCGACCGGCACGGTGACGGCCGGCTACTGGAACGTGACGCGCACACCGGCGTCGATGCAGCCGACCACGATCACGCCTGGCCCCTACGACGTGCCGGCCGTGCAGGTGACCGTATCGCGCGCGCCGGGGGTCAACGGCGGCTCGATTCCGTTGCTGCTCGGCGGGCTGCTGGGCATCCCCGGCGCATCCGGCGGCGCGACCGCGATCGCGGTGCTCGCCGCGCCGGGCGGGGTCGCGGCGGGCGGGCTCTTTCCGATCGCGATCGACCAGTGCGTGTACAACCAGTACTGGAACGCGGCGACCAACCAGCCGCTGATCAATCCGCTGACGGGTTTGCCGTACGAGTTTTCGATCACGAACGGGCAGACGTACGGCACGCTGTGCATGGGCGGCCAGTGGACGTCGTTCCAGTCGACCGCGACCGACACGACGACGATGAGCGGCCTGATGGTGACCGGCAACCCGACCACGCTCAATATCGGCGACAGCATCTATCTCGCGACCGGCGTGAAGGCGACGCTCTATACGTCGGTGCCGGTCGGCACGACGGTCGTGCTGCCGGTCGTCACGCAGACGTCGAGCAGCACCTACGTGCCGATCGTCGCGTTCGCCGCATTCCGCATCGACGTGTCGCTGGGCGGCACCTACAAGTACATCCAGGGGCACTTCGTCGCCGGTGTGAAGATGACCGGCGTCGCGACGGGCGTCGGGCCGTATTACGGCGTGTACGTACCGCCGCGGCTCGCGTTGTAAGCGGTAAGCGCGTCGTGCCGTGCGCGGCGCAGCAGCATCAGCAGTGCGAAGAGCGTCACGGCCGGGCCGACTTGCGGCAGTTGCAGCCACGGGTTCAGGTATTCGGCGATCGGCAGTGCCCACATCAGCGCGATCGCGGCCTGTTCGCCGCGCAGCCAGCCGTCGCGCCAGCCGATCGACAGCATGCAGGCGATCGCGATCGCGAGCCACGCGAGTTCGTAGTGCCACACGTACGGGTTCGCCACGAGCGTCGCGACCGCCAGGACGGCCGCGCGCACGCGGGTGTCGCGCGATTGCGTCCAGACGATGCACGCGGCGGCGATCGCGATCGCGGCGATGCCGGCATGGGCGGCATACGCGGCGCCGAGCGGCACGCCCGCGAGGCGGAACGCCGCGAACGGCGTCGGCGACGCGAGCCAGAACACGACGCCATGCTCGAGGATGATCGAACGGACGAGGCCGGCGCTCGCGACGAACAGGCGCAGCGACGCGACGCCGCAGACGAGCACGCTCGCCGCGACGAATGCGCTCGTCGCGAGCGCGGCCCACATGATCGTGCGCCAGGCGCGCACGGCGACCAGCACGAACGGAAACAACAGCGCCATCTGCGGCTTGACCGACAGCAGCGCGATGCAGAGGCCGGCCCACAGCGGACGCCGGTCGGCCCAATACACGGCGAGCGCCGCACACGATGCGGTCAGGAACGCGTTCTGCCCGAGCGTCGCGGTGACGAACACGCACGGCGCGGCGATCAGCGCGAATGCGACGGCGCGCGCCGCGCCGGGAATCGCGCGGAGGCCGGATACGCGCCACGCGGCGAGGCCGAGCATCAACACGCCGAACGCGACGAACAGCGGATAACCGAGCGCGAACGGCAGCAGCGCCAGTGGCGTCACGAGCAGCAGATAGGTGGGCGGGTACAGCCACGGCGCAAAGACGTCGCGGGGCAGGTGCGGGAACAGCCCGGTCATCAGCCGCGAGAATGCGGAGAAATCGTACGCCTGCGATGGCGCGCCGTGCAGCATGACGTACGACGCGGACCAGAACACCGAGAAGTCGGCGCCCGGGCGCGGCGTCACGCCGCCGGTGGCGGACGCGTGACGCGCGACCGCGGTCCAGATCGCAATGAACACCGCGTACGACATCAGCACCATCGCGCTGTACAGGACGACGCGTCGCGGCGTGAGCCACGCGACGACCGGCCGCTCGGCCGGGCGTGTCGATTGCCGGAGGATGTCCAATTGACGCGCCCGGTGCTACTTGAACGACGTCTTGCGGGCGGCGATGCCCACGGCCGCCGGCGTCGCGGCCCGGCGCCGCGCCGCGTGCGCGCGCTTGAGCGGAAACGGCAGCAGCTTCGATGCCGGTCGCGCGGCCGCATCGCGCTCGGCTCGGTAGTGCCGCCTCACGAGATAGACGGGGCGTTGCTTCGATTCGTGATAGATCCGGCCGAGGTATTCGCCGATCACGCCGATGCCGATCAGCTGGATGCCGCCGACGAACAGCACGACGGAAATCAGCGACGGGTAGCCGTGCACCGGATTGCCGTACAGCAGCGTGCGCACGACGATGAACGCGCCATACGCGAGCGACAGCATCGCGAACGTGAGGCCGATATAGGTCCACACGCGCAGCGGCACCGTGCTGAAGCTCGTGATGCCTTCCAGCGCGAAATTCCAGCGCCGCCATCCGGAGAATTTCGAGCGGCCGCCGCTACGCGCCGCGCGCGTGTATTCGACGATCTCGGTACGGTAGCCGACCCACGCGAACAGCCCTTTCATGAAGCGCCGCCGTTCCGGCAACGCACGCAGCGCGTCGACGACCTCGCGGTCCATCAGCCGGAAATCGCCAACGTTCTCCGGCATCTCGACTTCGGAGAGCCGGTTGTGCACGCGGTAGTAGAGCGCGGCGGCCACGCGCTGCATCAGCGGGTCGCACAGGCGGTCGGTGCGCTTCGCGGCGACGACCTCGGCGCCTGCGCGCCAGCGTTCGAGCATCGCGGGAATCAGCGCGGGCGGGTCCTGCAGGTCGGCGTCGATCAGGATCACGGCCGCGCCGGCCGCTTCGTCGAGGCCCGCGGTGAGCGCCGCTTCCTTGCCGAAGCGGCGTGTGAGATCCACGACGTGCATGCGCGGGTCGCCGGCGGCGACCGCGAGCAGCCGGTCCAGCGTGCCGTCGCGGCTGCCGTCGTTGACGCAGACGATCTCGAAGCGCACCGACGCGACCGATTCGAGAACGGGCAGCGTTTCGGCAAAGAATGCGTCGATCGTTTCTTCTTCGTCGTGAAAAGGCACGACGAGCGATATCAGCGGCTTCCTGGCTTGCGTCGACACGTGGCGGCCCCCCGGAGAGATTCGGCCTGCGTTGCGCGGTAGGTTTGCGTTGTCGTTTGCCGAACGGGGCGACCCGATTCGGGGCGAAGGCGGCCCGGCCGGCCTTTTCACCGTGGACTGGACGACATGGGCTCTCAATATTGTACGAAGTATTCGGGATTCGACAAGGCACGAATCGAGAATGCGGCGTGCAGCGCGGGCCCGGTCGCTCGGTCGACGACCTTCACGAGCCCGCGTGCGTCACGGCACCACTCGTCACTCCACCGTCACCGATTTCGCCAGGTTCCTCGGCTTGTCGATATCCGCGCCCCGCAGGCACGCCGCGTGATAGGCGAGCAACTGCAACGGCACGACGTGCAGAATCGGCGACAACAACCCGTAGTAATCCGGCATGCGCAGCACCGACACGCCTTCGCCGTTGTCGATCCGCGTATCGGCGTCCGCGAACACATAAAGCTGTCCGCCGCGTGCACGCACTTCCTGCATGTTCGACTTGAGCTTTTCCAGCAGCGCATCGTTCGGCGCAATCGTCGCAACGGGCATCGTATGCGTGACGAGCGCCAGCGGCCCGTGTTTCAGCTCGCCGGCCGGATACGCTTCCGCGTGGATATACGAAATCTCCTTCAGCTTCAACGCGCCTTCGAGCGCGATCGGGTAGTGCAGCCCGCGCCCGAGAAACAGCGCGTTTTCATGCTGCGAGAATTCCGCCGCCCAGCGCGCGATCTGCGGCTCCAGCCCCAGCACGTCGTCGAGCGCGCCCGGCAGGCGCCGCAACTGCGTCGTATAGCGCGCGAGTTGCGCATCGTTGACGTAGCCGCGCAGCCGCCCGAGCGTGACGGCGAGAATGAACAGCGCGACGAGCTGCGTCGTGAACGCCTTGGTCGACGCGACGCCGATTTCCGGGCCGGCCCGCGTCAGGAAGCGCAGGCCGGTCTGGCGCATCATCGCGCTGGTCGGCACGTTGCAGATCGCCAGCGTGTCGATATGGCCGAGCGCCTGCGCATACTTGAGCGCGGCGAGCGTGTCGGCGGTCTCGCCGGATTGCGACACGCTGACCACCAGCGTATTGGGCATCGCGAGCGCGTCGCTGTAGCGGTATTCGCTCGCGATCTCGACCTGCGCGGGAAGGCGCGCGATCGTCTCGAGCCAGCGGCGTGCAGTCAGGCCGGCGTAGTGGCTCGTGCCGCATGCGAGGATCAGCACGTTGTCGATCTGCTCGAATGCGCGCGCGGCGTCGGGACCGAATACGGCCGGATCGAACAGTCCGGCATCGGGTATCGTCGCGGCCACGGCCTGCGGCTGCTCGAAAATTTCCTTCTGCATGAAATGCCGGTACGGCCCGAGCTCGACCACGCCTTGCACGGACGGAACGGTCTGGATCGCGCGTTCGATCGGCGTGCCGGTGCGATCGAGCACGCGCACGCCGCCCGGCGTCAGTTCGACGATGTCGCCTTCCTCGAGAAAGATGAAGCGGTCGGTGATGCCGGCGAGCGCGAGCGCGTCGGACGCGAGAAAGCATTCGCCGTCCTTCACGCCGACGACGAGCGGCGAGCCGGCCCGCGCGCCGATCAGCCGCTGCGGCTCGTGCTTGCTGAACACCGCGATCGCATAGGCGCCGTGCAGTTGCGAGGTCGCGTCGCGGACGGCGGCGAGCAGGTCGCCGCGATACTTGCTGTGGATCAGGTGCGCGACCACCTCGGTGTCGGTCTGGCCGTCGAATTCGTAGTGTTCGCCGGATAGTTGCTTGCGCAACGTTTCGTGATTCTCGATGATGCCGTTGTGCACGAGCGCGATTTCGTCGCGCGAGAAGATCGGATGGGCGTTGCAGGTCGCCGGCGCGCCGTGGGTGGCCCAGCGCGTGTGCGCGATGCCGGTGCTGCCGGCCAGGCCGGCACTGCGCACGTGGGCGTCGAGATCGGCGACGCGCGACATGCTGCGTTCGCGCCGCGCCTGGCCGTCGACGACCGTCGCCACGCCGCATGAATCGTAGCCGCGATATTCAAGGCGGCGCAAACCTTCGATCAGAATCGGGACGATGTCCCGTTGCGCGACCGCGCCGACGATGCCACACATGACACGTCTCCTTCCCTGTAGATTCCCCCGGACCGTGCGCACGCGTGGATCAGCGTGACGCGGTCTCCGTTGTCGCCGCCGTCGTGAAGCCGCATTTCGCGGGCGCGACCGGGTCGGCCATCCGGCTTTCGAATGCCAGGTAAAGCGCTTCCTCCAGAACGTTCCAGTGTGCGCCGTGCCGGTACGGGCCCGATAGCGCATGCCAGCACGCGACCGTGTTCCTGTCGTTCATCTTGAGTGCGACCAGTGCGATCAAGCCCCACGGATAATCGGAGCTGGCGAGTTGCAGCCAGGTCTTGCCGTACTTCTTCATCCACTGCGCGTAGATCGCATCGTTCGATTGCTGCGGAACCTGAATGCCCGACAGGAGCGGAAAGATCTGCGCCACTTTCGCCGGATAGAAGGTCGTGTCGCTGATGCGCTGCGTGCTCGCGCGAAAGCCGGACTGCGTGCCGCGCCAGAACACCTTCAGGATCGCGGACGCGAGCCGGTCGGCGCGCTGGCTCCACGGGCCGGCGCGCGTGTAGTCGCCACGCCGCACGTAATACGCGGCGAGCGCCTGGAACGCGCTGTGTACCTCGACGTTGTCCATCAGCAGCGCGACGTGCAGCGTCGACGAGATCTGATACACGCCCGCGGGCTTGCCGAGCAGCGTGTCCAGATGCGCACCGGCGCGATTCAGGCTGAGTTCCCATGCGGCGGGCAGGCCGTCGGGCGGCGCGAAGCGGGCGAGCAGTTCGATCCAGGTCGCCATCATCGCGTCGTCGGCGTCGGCTTCCGCGCAGGCGCTGTACTGGCCGCTCTTGATGCAGTAGCGATCGAAGCCGCCGTCCGGACGCTGGCGCGGCAGCAGCCACGCGATCCATGCGAGCGCGGCCTGATGGGCGTCGAGCCCCGCGTCGGCGGCGCCGAGCAGGGCCTTTGCCGCGAAATAGGGATCGATGCCGGCGCCGTTCAGACGCACGGTGATCGCGCCGTCGGGGCGTTGGTAGAGTCCGCTGAGCTGGAGTTCGGCGGCGTTCGCGTGCGGTGCGACGCCGCAGGCGGCGACACAGCAGGCGATGCACCACGAGCGGCATAGCCGGGCGATGGCCGCCGCGCGTGCGCGGGCAGCCGGGAAAAGCGCGGGCCGGTTCATGATGGGGGGCTCCTGCGCGGTGGTCCTGCGCAAATTCCGCCGGGCGCGGCGTTGGCCGCGGCGCGCGCCGGCGGGTGGGTCGATGTCGCGGCTCAGTGCACCTTGGCGCTGGTGAACTTGAGGCTGGTCCCGCTGTTCGCGGTCACGAGCCAGTACGTCGAGTCGGTGATGACGACGCTGCCGAAGCCTTGCGTGATCAACGGCAGCCCGAAGGCTTTCTTCGGCAGCAGCCACGTCATGTTCGCGAGGCTGGTCGGGTGGCTGGCGGAGAACGCCCAGCCGCTGCCCGTATCGGTGGCCGACCACGTGACGTTCAGGCGTGCACGATCGAAGATCGTGATGTCGCTCATCGTGTACCACTTGAACTGACCCGTGAGCTTCAGCATGTTGGCCTGATTGAAGATCGCGGACAGCGTCGACGTGTAGGACGACGCGCCGAGCGGGTGGGCATAGATCAGCCGGCTCGTGCGGTTCGCGACGACGAAGTTCATCAGCGATGCATACCAGTTGTTCACGTCGGCGGTCGGCACCGCGTACTGCTGGAATTCCTCGAACGTCGCGTACTTGCCGAACGGCATCACCGGGTAAGCCCACAGGCCCGGGTTCAACAGTGCGCCGTTGCGGTATGCGCGGGTCGGCGCCGAGCCGGTGTGGCCGGTGAAGTAATAGCCGTTGAAGCCGTTGCTTTCGAGCCAGTTGACCGACCACGTCGGCGTGTTGCCTTCCGGCGCCGCGTACTCTACATCGGGCAAGCCCGTTGCTGCCTGGACGGCCTGGTGGTTCATCACCAGGTACTGCGTGAACGTGCTCGCGTTCGTTTCGCTCGCATTCGCCCCCCAGTAGTCGTGGATCCAGCCGCCGTGGCTGCCGACGCGATGGCCCTTGCTCACGAAATACTTGAGCAGATTCTGCGCGGTCGGGTTGTTGGCGAGATTGATGCCGCCACCGTCGCCGAAGGCCGCTTCATCGGGGCCGGCCGTGATCACGAGCGAGAACGGCCCGTTATTCCACACGCCGAGATTCTTCAGCTGAAGCGCCGGCTGGATCTGGTCGCCCGCGCAGAAGTGCCAGTTGAACACGAGCCCCGCCATCGCCTTCGGCAGCGGCGACAGCGACGGCAGGTTCAGCATTTGCGTGCCGAAATAATGCAGGTAGCCGTGAATCAGCATGCCGTCGGTCTGGCCGTCGAGGTAGGCGAGCGGCAGATTGACGAACAGCACGCCGCCGTTGCCGTACGCGTTGTAGCCGGACACCAGCCCGAAGGTCGGCGAGGTGAGGATCGTCGTGCCGGTGTACGTTCCCTGCGTGACGAAGCTCGGATAGGTGAGGAAGCCGTACACGTAGCCGGAGATCCCTTCGAGCGTGTCGGTGGTGGTGGCCAGCGTCGACGCGAGCGCGGTGGCCGTCTTGCCGGTCGACGTGCTCAGCAGCGAATTGGCCGTATACGTCGTGGTCTTCTTCAGCTTGCCGGTCACGGTGCCGGTCAGCTTCGGGGCCGTCTGGTTCAGCACGCCGCTGCCGGTGGATGGCGTCGTGTACTGGAACCATGCGCCGTGGTTGTAGTTGGCAAGGCCGCCGGGGTTCGACGGGCTCGCGGCCAAGAACTGCGCGGTGCCCGATGTCGAATTCGTCGTCGTGCCCGAGGTGCTCGTCGATGCGAGTGCAGTCGCGGTCGTGGTGGTCGGCGACGTCGTGGTCCACGCCATCGACTTGCCGGGGGGCACCTGGAGCGTGCGCAGCCAGCTGCTCATGCCGGTTACGTTGCCCAGACCGATCATGTTGCCGCCGTATTGGTCATACAGGACGTAGTCCACGCCGGCCATGCTGCTGAAGCGCGATTTCGGGCTGACGTAGAAGCCGGCCGAATTCAGCACGCCGAAATCGTAGACGAGCATCACCTTGCCGCCGTTCAGCGTGTAGTTCTGAATCGCCGTCACGAGCGCGTCGGAGGCCGTCGTATGCACCTGATCGGGAAGGATCAGGCCCGGATACTGCGACAGCGTCGCGCCGGCCGCCATGAACTGGCTGTCGGTCATCACCTTGATCTGCAGCCCTTCCTCCTGGGCACTGTCGAGCCATGCGGATACGCGCGAATCGGGCAGCGTCAGCGTATCGGGCACCAACAGGAGAAGCTGGTTGGTGGCCGCCTGAACGCCGCCCGGACTGAATGCGAACGCGAGCGCGAACAGCGCGAACAGGATCCGCAAGAACTTGCCTGACTTTGCCAACATGGTGTGCTCCTCGCTCAAGGAATGGGGGCGGGCGGCAGCCGGGATACGCGTGCCGCCAGGTCGAGCATTCCAGCCCCGTAGGTGTGTGCGGCTGTCCGGTTCGTCGGGTATCGAGCGATGCGTGTCAGGCGGTCCGGCCGCGCCAATGCGCCGGTGCGCCGCGCTGCCTTCGCCGGTGAGAGGACTCGATGCGACGCATTGAAAGAAGCGAACAACGTGCCATTGGCGCAGGAGGCCCGGTCCTGCTGGCTTCTTGCGATGCGGGTCGCGCGGCACGGTCGCAAACCCGGCGGATTCGTTTCATCGCTGATACGGCGCGTTCGGGCGCGCTATCGGCAGACGGAATCGCGATCGCGTGTCAATGCGCCGGGCCAGCTCGCGCAGTAGGTATAGAGCGTGACCAGCAGGCCGATCAGCAGCGGCCCGCCGAGCAGGAAATAGCAGAACGGCAAGAACAGCAGCGAGCCGTGATGGACGATCGTCGCGTGCAGCAGCATCACGAACGGCAGCGCGAACACGAAGTAGCCGAGCACCAGCAGCGACGCGCAGGCTTTTTGCAGCAACGAGAAATCGAGCGGGTAGTACAGCGCGGCCATGACCAGCGGGATCAGCGCGATCGCCGCGCCGTGCAGCACGAACATGTCGCGCAGATGCAGTTGCGGGACGTACGGGAACGTGCCGGGCGCGAGCCAGAAGTACGCGCAGATCAGCAGTTGGGTGAAGCTCGCGATACGTAACAGATATGCAACGGGCAACCAGTGCGCGCGCCGGATGAACGATGCGGCGAAGCCGATCATGCAGAGCGCGGCGGTAGCGGCCAGCAGCGTGTCGCCCGGCATGCGGGCCGCGACGTCGATCGACAGCAGCGGCACGCGCGGTGCGTCGGCCGGATAAGCGATCACGATCACGTGAAGCGCCGGATCGATCTGGCGCGCGCCCCACGCCATCACCGCGCGCCAGTAGCGCCACGCCAGCGGCAATCCGAACCAGAGCGACGCGTACAGCACGGGCGTCACCAGCGCGATCGACGACAGCCAGCGCTGCGGGTACGCGTGGGTGCGCAGCGAACGGTCGACGGGAGGACGGACGGGATGCGTGTGCATGGCGCCCGCCCGCTTACCAGCGATAGAAGACGCTGAACTCGCCGCCGATTCGTGAGTAGTACGGGTTGTGGTAGTACGCGAATTCAAGTTGCGTTCCCCACTTGCGCGTGACCCAGTAGCGCCATTTCGCGGTGATCTCGTGGCTGCGGAAATCCGCGATCTGCGAGCCTGAGCCGGTGACCTGATACGCCTCGCGGCCGACGCCGCCGCGCAGCACGATCACGCTCTTGCCGACCTCGCCGTAGGTGACGGCGCCGTAGTAGGCGGGCGCCTTCACGGATCCCGGCGAATCGACCGTATAGTTCGCGCCCGCCTCGAAAATCCACTTGGGCAATGCGTACCAGATCACGCCGGCGTGATAGAGCTGGTCGCGGTGGCCGCTGCGGTTCCACGCGTAGCCGGCGCCGAGCGACACGACCAGCGAACGGTCGGGCAATAGCTTGCGGTTGATCGACGCGTCGACGCGGGCACTCGGCAGGATCGTGCCCGACGTGGTGCCGGAAAAGCCGATCCCGCCGAACCAGTCGGGGCCGAAGTTCTGCACGTAGGTCAGCGCGCCGAGCTGCGTGTTCTCGCCGAAGCGGTGCAGTTGCGCCAGTTCGCCGAGCACGGTGCGGTTGCCGTCCTGGTAGACGCCGCGCAGATGCACGCCGTACCAGTCGCCGTAGCCGTGCGTCAGATGTGCGCTGGAATAGCCGAGCGACAGTTCGGTGTGCGATTCCTGCGGCGCCTGCACATGGGTGACGACTGCATCGGGCAGCGGCGGCCGGTTCGTATCCTCGGGCGTGAACTCGGCGAGCGGCACGCCGTCCGGCAGGCCTTCGGCGTCCACGCGCACGAACATCGATTCGTCGCGCATCCGTGGCGTGATGACGGTCGTGGGCGGCGGCGGCTGCACGGCGGGCGCGGCGGCGGCATCGTCCGGCTGCTCCGCCAGCGCCGCGGGCGCGCCGAAGGCGACGCCGCACAGCATCGCGAGGGTGGCAACCGGCACGCGCGGGCCGCGATGGCTGGGGCGATCGGACATGAGGCGCTCCTTAACGGGATGTGTGGAACCAGCCGCTGCGCCACGCGACGAGATCGCCATGCACGCAGGCATGATTGACGATCGATACGTCGCGCGCGCACGCGCTGACCGGATGACCGGCGACGCCGATGCGCGCGCCCGTCAGTCGCAGCAGGCCGCCGGCCGACACGACGCCGTCGATGCAGCTCGCGTGGGCGAGCAGCACGTCGTCGCGCGCGAATACCGCGCCGTGCAGCAGCGCGTGACGTTCGAGTTCGACGCGATGCGCCTTGACGCTGCCGCGCAGCACGCAGCCTTCGCCGAGGACGAGCGTCCCTTCGACGATCAGGTTGCCTTGCACGACCGTGTGCGCGGGCAGGCGAACGTCGCACGGCAGCAGGTAACGGCCGTGCAGGAAGCGATGCGGCAGCGACGCGAAGTGGCGGGCGAGCGTGATCGCTCGGCGCGGGGCGGCCGGTGTGTCCGCGGGCCGCGGGCCGGGCGCCGCGCCGAAGACGAGCGGCTCGCCATACAGGCACGTGAAGCCGCCGGCGCCGCGCAGGCGCACCGTGTCGCCGACCACGACGCCGCGCAGCACCGCATCGTCGACGTCGATCAGCGGCGCATGCGCGAGCGTGCCGATCGTCGCGCCGGCGCGAATGTCGATGCGCTGGTCGGCGAACGCGTACGCGGCCCGCGCGCCGTCGTCGAGCGTGATCGAACGATCGGCGTAGAGCACGTCGTCGCGATGCGCGTCGCGGGCGACGTCGATCGCATCCGCATGCTGGACGGCCAGCCCGAGCGCTTGCCACGGCGGCGCGGCGGATGCATCCGCCGGCGGCGTGCCGGCCACGTGCGCGCGCAGCGCGTCGTGCCAGCGTGCGGCGAGCAGCGCCTGGTCGACGAACGGCCCGTCGCCGATCGGCAGCGCCGCGACGTCGCTGCGCCGGATCAGTTCATGCAGCATCGGCAGGAACGGCAGGCTGAGCACGCCGGCCACCGGCACCATTACGTTGAAGGTCGTCATCGTTCATCGCTCCGGTTTCAACTGCCGGCGAAAACGCTCGGTCTTGTCCCATTTCAGTTCGCGGCGGAACGCGGCGTCGAGCGCGAGCCCCCACAGCGCGGAGACGACCGCCGCGATCGTCACGCAAAAGCCGACGACGTTGACCGGCACGAGCCGCAGCCGCGTCGCACGGCCGTCGAGCCGCGCGGCGACGACGATCTCGAAGAACACGCCGAAGTTGCCGAAGGTGCTGAACGAGAACAGCGCGAACAGCGACAGCAGCAGGCCGAGCGCGGTCGAGTTGACGCCGTTGAACAGGTAGAGCGCGAGCGCGGCGCTCCACGCGATCGCGAGCAGCGCGGGCATCGTGAACACGCCGAGCAGCAGCGCGCCGTCGAGCCGGCAGCGTCGCGAGATCAGCGGGTTGCGCAGCACCGGAACCAGATAGCGCAGCATCGTCTGGTTATGGCCCTTCGCCCAGCGCGTCAGTTGCCGCGCGCGGACGGCCCAGCGCTCCGGCACTTCCTCGTAACATTCGGCGTGGTTCAGATAGACCGTGCGCCAGTCGCTCAACAGCAGGCGGTAGGTCATGTCGGTATCTTCGGCGAGCGTGTCGTCGCGCCAGCCACCCACGGCATCGAGCGCGCTCTTGCGGATGCCGCCGACCGTGCCGCCGTATTGCGGCACCAGGTTGAGATTGTTGCGGGCTTGCTGGTTGACCTGGTAGCCGCCCGCGCGCTCGAGATCGAGCAGCCGCGCGAGCAGGTTGCTGTCGGCGTTCTGCGGCACGACGCGGCCCATCACCGCGCCGATTTCCGGGTCGAAGAACGGCGCGACGAGCTCCTTCAGCAGCCCGGGGCGCGGCAGGTAGTCGGCGTCGAATACCACCATGATGTCGCCGCGGATGAAGCGCAGCGCATCTTTCAGCGCGGCTGCCTTGCCCGGCTTGCCGGTCTCGCGGTGAAACGGCTGGATCAGCTCGGGCGCGAGTGCGCGGACTTCGTCGATCAATGCGCGCGTATTGTCGGTCGAGCGGTCGTTGACCGGAATGATCGTCAGCCGGTCGCGCGGGTAGGTCGTCGCCAGCAGCGCCATCAGGCAATCGACGATGACGGTTTCCTCGTTGTGGGCGGCGACGAAGACCGTGAGCCGCGGCCAATCGCCGTGGGTCATCGTCCGGTAGGGCGCGTGCTGCGGCTTGAACAGGCGGTCGAGGCTGAATACGTAATGCCGTGCGGCATACGCGCACGTCAACAGCGTGAACAGCCACAGGTACGCTACGCACGGTATCAGCAGCAGTTCGGGATCGAACGCGATGTCCGGCGTGGCGGCGGGCGGCGGCTCGAGCGACGCGTCCGTATCGGGCGAGGCCGGCGCGACGAGCGAGGGCGTCACGCGGTCGAGCGCGGTGCGCTCCATCGCGATCACGGTGGTTGCGACCGTTGCGGCGGTTGCGGCGGGCACACCGAACCGGACCGGTTCGGCGATCGCCTGCGAGGTGGTGTCGCGCACGATCAGCGAGCAGGCAAGCACGATCAGCAGCAGGATGCCTTGCTCGCAAAGTGACGCCGCCCGCGTTTTCTTCATGTCCCGATCCCCGTGCCCGCAACGACGACCGATGAGAGCTGAAGGCGCTCCGTGGATCGCGCGGACGTCAATGGGAAGCGATGGCGCGTTCGTCGCACGGGGCGGTTTCGGCTTGCCCCGGACGGATGCGTCGCGTCGTCTCCCGGCTGCGTTGCTTTGGCGTCCCCGTCTGTCTGCTGCGATGCGAGTGCTTCGGGACGCACCTGTCCGACATCAAGCAAGGCGTGAGCCATCTGCCGCGATGCCGCGCGCAGCAAGGGGCCGCGCGAGGGAAACGAATACGGCATGCGCTGCGCCGGCGTGTTTTGATTCACTGACGAATCAGCATGCGCGCGTGGCATCCGACCCCGCACGGTCGGTCGAGCATCGAGCGCGGCGCCCCGGCCGGCCAACCGGCTGATACCACCTTCCCGGGTGCGGCTTGCGATGCCGGTCCGTCGCATGTCGTTCGGCGTGCGCGTGTCGGCCGGGCGGTCGCGACGCGCTGCTTTCACATGAGACGAATGGACCGGACTCCGATGTATTTGCCGGTTTCCGGTCTGCGTTACACATTCGCAACATTTCCCGCTCCACGATTCGTGTGATGCAAGGCGGTGTCGGGCGTCGACGAAATCCTGCGCGCGCGACGGCGGTCGACGCCCGCGTGCGGGCCGCGCACTGCACAGACGAAAGTGGCGAAGCGAGGCGACGCAACGCGTGTCGAAAGGTCGACGCGATCCGCTGCGTCACGGCCGCGCGACATGCATGCGCGATTCGTCGGACGGCGTCGTCAGACGGATCGCGCGCGCGTCCGGGCGTTTATCGTTGTCGCGTCGATCCGGCGATGCGGGTGTCCGTAGCAGTTGTGAAACATTCCGTCACGCACCGTCCGCGGGCAAGGGTCGTGGAGCGAAGCGGGCCGCGACGCGAGCCGGCTGGTTTGAATATTGCTGGTGTGGGAGGACGTAACGCTCGACACAGCGAGGAACGACTCATGACGTGATTGATCCAGTGCAACGGGATGCCCGTAGTACGACGATTCGTGTGGCCGGAACCGCGCGGACGAAGCGGTGCGCTCGCCCCGCCACACCGCCGCATGTCGATCGCGTGCGAGTACGGGATGCGCCGCCCGAATACATGCTTCGCGCCGCGTGCGGGATCGCCGGGCGCGAAGCGGCTAAACGAGGATAACGATGAAGAAGATCTTGCTTGTGTTCGGGACTCGGCCGGAGGCCATCAAGATGGCGCCGCTGGTGCGTGCGCTGAAGGCGCAGACGGATGTCGACGCCCGGGTGTGCGTGACCGCGCAGCATCGGGAAATGCTCGACCAGGTGCTGACGCTGTTCGACATCAAGCCCGACTACGATCTCAACCTGATGCGGCAAGGCCAGACGCTGACCGACGTGACGACCGGGATTCTTCAGGCGATCGGCATCGTCTTCGACGATTTTCGGCCGGACGTCGTGCTGGTGCACGGCGATACGACGACCACGCTCGCGGTGAGCCTGGCCGCGTTCTATCGCTATCTGCCGGTCGGTCACGTGGAGGCCGGCCTGCGCAGCGGCGACATCTGGTCGCCGTGGCCGGAGGAGCTGAATCGCCGCGTGACCGACGCGGTGTCGTCGTGGCATTTCGCACCGACCGGGCAGGCCCGCGACAACCTGCTGAGCGAGGGCGTGCCGGGCGGGGCGGTCTCGCTGACCGGCAACACCGTGATCGATGCATTGCACGAGGTCAAGCGCATGCTTGATCGCACCGCCTCGCTGTCGGACAAGATCGCCGCATACTTCCCGTTTCTCGAACCGTCGCGGCGTGTCGTGCTGATCACCGGCCATCGCCGCGAAAGTTTCGGCGAACCGTTCCGGCACTTCTGCGACGCGCTGTGCACGCTGGCGAACCGCTATCGCGATGCGCAGTTCGTCTATCCGCTGCACCTGAACCCGAACGTGCAGGAGCCGGCGCGCGCGCGGCTCGGCGGCGTGCCCAACATCTACCTGATCGAGCCGCAGGAATACCTGTCGTTCGTATTCCTGATGTCGCGCGCGCATTTCATCATCACGGATTCGGGCGGCATTCAAGAAGAAGGGCCGGCGCTCGGCAAGCCGGTGCTCGTCACGCGCGAGACGACCGAGCGGCCCGAAGCGATTCAGGCCGGCACCGCGCGGCTCGTCGGCACCGATCAGGACCGGATCGTGTGGGAGGCGTCGCGTCTGTTCGACAGCGAGAGCGCGTACGAGGAAATGTCGCGCGCGAGCAATCCGTACGGCGACGGCCATGCGAGCGAGCGGATCGTTCACGCGCTGATGCGTACGGCCGGCGTGCCCACGAAGACGACCAGCTTCTCGATGGGCGCCGTGGAGATGCCGTTCAACGCGCTCACGCTCGGGTTGCAGGCGCTGCGCTCGCCGTGAGGAAGCTCGTGCCGTAGCACGTTGCGGCGCGTCCGCCGTAGACATCAAGCATCCGGTCCGGCCGCGAGGTCGGCCGGATGTTTGCCTATGCACGACCCGGAACGCACGCATCCGATGCACTCGAAAGCCCCTCCAATGACACGCCCGGTCCCCGGCCGTGCCTTGTCCCCCTTGCCTGAAACGCCCGAATCGCCGCGATCCGACGTCGAATCCGAAATGGTTCGATAATGCGGGCGGCGATCCATGCGGACGCGCGCCGGCCGGCGCGAAGGGGAAAGGTTGCGCAGGCAACCGGCCGGCGGCATCGTTCGCAGCATCCGCCCGACCGTGCCTGCACGCGACACGGTCGACGAAACGGCGCCACGCCTGCCTGATCGTTCGGAATGTGCGCCGCGCCGTTCGAAACCCCACTCGTTGCCCGCCCGGCGGGCATCGCAACCAGGAGGTGAACGATGATCACGCTGACCGTCAACGGTAGCGAGCAGCACTTCGACGGCAATCCCGACATGCCGTTGCTCTGGTATCTACGCGATGTGCTCGGCCACACCGGCACCAAGTTCGGCTGCGGGATGGCGCTATGCGGTGCGTGCACCGTGCATCTCGACGGCGTCGCGATCCGCGCGTGCGTCACGCCGGTCGCGGCGGCGGCGTCCAGGCGCGTGACGACGATCGAGGGGCTGTCGACCGATCTCACGCACCCGTTGCAGCAGGCGTGGCAGGAACTGAACGTCGCGCAATGCGGCTACTGCCAGTCCGGGCAGATCATGCAGGCCGCGTCGCTGCTGAAGACGAATCCCCATCCGACCGACGCCGACATCGACGATGCGATGTCCGGCAACATCTGCCGCTGCGGCACCTATACGCGCATTCGCGCGGCGATCCGGCTGGCCGTGCGTCGCGGAGGTGACGCATGAGTGCGCCCGAACTCTCCGCCCACAACGAAAGCCGCCGCGCGCTGCTGCTCGGCTTCGCCTCGGGCGGGCTGCTGCTCGCGTTCGGCGTGCCGTCGCTCGCGCAGGCGGCCGCGCCGGTGCAGCCGCCCGTCAGCGCGAATCCGCAATATGGCGGCGCGGGAATGCCGCACGGCTTGCGCGACGATCCGAACCTGTTCGTTGCGATCGCACCTGATGGCACCGTCACGGTGACCTGCATCCGCTCCGAGATGGGCCAGGGCGTACGCACGAGCGTCGCGCTCGTGGTCGCCGACGAGCTGGGCGCGGACTGGTCGCGCGTGAAGGTCGCGCAAGCGGTCGGCGACGAGCCGCGCTACGGCAACCAGAACACCGACGGTTCGCGCAGCCTGCGCCAGAGCTTCGCCGCGCTGCGCCGTGCGGGGGCCGCCGCGCGCGAGATGCTCGCGCAGGCCGCGGCAGCGACGTGGGGCGTCGATGTGCGCCACGTGAAGGTGGCGGTGCACGAGGTCGTCGACACGCAACGCGGGCGCAAGCTGGGCTTCGGCGAACTGGCTGCGAAGGCAGCCGCGCTGCCGGTGCCCGATACGAAAAGCGTGGCGTTGAAGGCGCCGGCAGAATTCCGCTACATCGGCAAGGGTAAGACGGCGCTGATCGACGGACGCGACATCGTCGGCGGCCGCGCGCGGTACGGAATCGATACGCGGCTCGACGGCATGCTGTATGCGGTCGTCGCGCGCCCGCCGGCCTACGGCGACACGGTCGCGTCGTTCGATGCATCGGCCGCCGAGAAGCTGCCGGGTGTCGTCAAGGTCGTGCAACTGGCGTCGACGCCGCTGCCGTCCGGCTTCCAGCCGCTCGGCGGCGTGGCCGTCATTGCGCGCAATACGTGGACGGCCATCCAGGCCCGCGCGCAGTTGAAGATCGACTGGAAGCGCGGCCCGCATGCGGGCTACGACTCGGCCGCGTATCGCAAGACGCTCGAAGCGGCCGCCGCGCAGCCGGGCGACGTGATCCGCAACGACGGCGATGCGGCGGCCGCACTCGCCGGCGCCGCGAAGCGCGTGCGCGCGACGTACTACGTTCCGCATCTGGCACACGCGACGATGGAGCCGCCCGCGGCGGTGGCGCGGGTGGCCGACGGCCGCTGCGAAGTGTGGACCTGCACGCAGGCGCCGCAGACCACGCGCGACGAGATCGCGAAGGCGCTCGGCGTGCCGACCGAGCGCGTGACGGTCAACGTGACGTTGCTCGGCGGCGGCTTCGGCCGCAAGTCGAAGCCCGATTACGTGGTGGAAGCCGCGCTGCTGTCGAAGGCGGCCGGCGCGCCCGTGAAGCTGACGTTCACGCGCGAGGACGACATCGCGCACGACTACTTCCACGCGGTGTCGCTCGAAGCGTTCGACGGCGGGATCGATGCGGCGGGGAAGGTCGTCGCGTGGCAGCATCGCACGGTCGCGCCGTCGATCCAGTCGACGTTCCGCGCCGGCGTCGTGCACGAGCAGCCGGGCGAACTCGCGCAAGGTATCGCGGATCTGCCGTTCGCGATTCCGAACGTGCGGATCGAGAATCCGGCCGCGCAAGCGCACACGCGAATCGGCTGGTTCCGCTCGGTGTACAACATTCCGCATGCGTTCGGCATCCAGAGCTTCGTGTCGGAACTCGCGCATGCGGCCGGCCGCGATCCGAAGGATTTCCTGCTCGACCTGATCGGGCCCGCGCGGCGTTTCGAGCCGCACATCACGGTGAAAAACGTGAACTACGGCGAGGATCCCGCGCTGTATCCGGTCGATACGGGCCGGCTGCGGCGCGTGATCGAGACGGTCGCGCGCGAAGCCGGCTGGGGGCGCAAGCTGCCGAAGGGGCACGGGCTCGGGATCGCCGCGCATCGCAGCTTCGTGTCGTACACGGCGGCGGTGTGCGAGGTGCAGGTCGATGCGGACGGCAGGATCTCGGTGCCGCGCGTCGACATCGCGATCGACTGCGGGCCGCAGGTCAATCCGGAACGGGTGCGCTCGCAGCTCGAGGGCGCGGTCGTGATGGGGCTGGGCATCGCGCTGCATGGCGAGATCACGTTCAAGGACGGGCACCCCGAGCAGAGTAATTTCAACGGCTTCCAGGTGCTGCGGATGAACGAGGCGCCGCGCGAAATCCGCGTGCATCTCGTCGCGCCGGACGACTACGCGACGCCGCTCGGCGGCGTTGGCGAACCGGGCCTGCCGCCCGTCGCGCCGGCGCTGACCAACGCGATCTTCGCGGCGACCGGCACCCGCATCCGCAGCCTGCCGGTTGCCGATCAGCTCGCGAAACCGCAGGCGGGCTGACGCGACAGCCGTCCCGCGCCGGGCCGCATCGTGCGGCCCGGCCGACTTCCCGTATAGGTGGACCGACCGGCGTGCGCATCGTTGTTGTTTGCGAACGACCGTGCTAAATTCCTGCCAGCACTTGGAGCCACGCAACCCTTCATTCGGCCGACACGGCCGGCACCCCGGGAGGCAGCACGATGAGCCTGTTGATGTCGCGACGCGATCTTGCGTTCCTGCTGTATGACTGGCTCGACGCCGAAGCGCTCGTCGCGCTGCCGCGCTACGCGGAGCACAGTCGCGAAACCTTCGACGCGGTGCTCGACACCAGCGAGCGGATTGCGGAAGACCTGTTCGCACCGCACGCGGCGCGCGGCGATCGCGAGGAGCCGCGGTTCGACGGTGAACGCGTGACGCTGATCCCGGAAGTCGAACCGGCCGTGCGCGCGTTCGCGGACGCCGGACTGATCGCCGCGGGGCACGACGAAGCGCTCGGCGGCATGCGCTTGCCGAAACTGGTCGAAGCCGCGTCGTTCCTGTTCTTCCAGGCCGCGAACATCGCGACGGCCGCGTATCCGTTCCTGACCGTCGCCAATGCGAACCTGCTCGTCGCGCACGGCAGCGCCGCGCAGATCGACGCGTTCGCTCGCCCGGAGCTGGAAGGGCGCTTCCTTGGCACGATGTGCCTGTCCGAACCGCAGGCCGGCTCGTCGCTGTCCGACATCGCGACGCGCGCCGATTTCGAATGCGATTCGCCGCTCGGCCCGCGCTACCGGCTGACCGGCAACAAGATGTGGATTTCCGGCGGCGAGCACGAACTGGCCGAGAACATCGTCCATCTCGTACTCGCCAAGATCCCCGACGAACACGGCCGGCTGCAGCCCGGCACGCGCAGCATCTCGCTGTTCATCGTGCCGAAGTTCCTGACGGGCGCCGATGGCGGCGCGAGCGGCGAGCGCAACGACGTCGTGCTCGCCGGGCTGAACCACAAGATGGGTTATCGCGGCACGACCAACTGCCTACTGAATTTCGGCGAAGGCACGCGGTATCGGCCGGAAGGGCGCACGGGCGCGATCGGTTATCTGATCGGCAAACCGAATCATGGCCTGGCCTACATGTTCCACATGATGAACGAGGCGCGCATCGGAGTCGGCGCGGGCGCGGTGGCGCTCGGCTACACCGGCTATCTGCATGCGCTCGACTACGCGCGCAACCGTCCGCAAGGGCGCCCGCTCGGGCCGGCCGGCAAGGATGCGGCCGCGCCGCAGGCGCCGATCGTCGACCATCCGGACGTGCGGCGCATGCTGCTCGCGCAGAAGGCGTATGTCGAGGGCGGCCTCGCGTTGATCCTGTATTGCGCGAAACGCGTCGACGAAGCGCGTGCGCACGACGATGCGGCGGTGCGCGCGGATGCCGCGCGGCTGCTCGATATCCTGACACCGATCGCGAAAAGCTGGCCGTCGCAGTGGTGTCTTGCCGCGAACGATCTTGCGATCCAGGTGCACGGCGGCTACGGCTACACGCGCGACTACGCGGTCGAGCGTCTTTATCGCGACAATCGTTTGAATCCGATTCACGAAGGCACGCACGGCATCCAGGCGCTCGATCTGCTCGGCCGCAAGGTCGTGCAGGACGACGGCGCGTCGCTGCGCGTACTCGATGCGCGCGTTGGCGCGACCGTCGAACGCGCGCGAGCGCTGGATGCCGGCACGCGCGAGCACGCCGATGCGTTGGCGCGGCGTTGGGCGCGGCTGGGCGACGTCACGCATCGGTTGAGCGCGATCGGCGATCCGCGGACGCGGCTCGCGAACGCGAGCGTGTATCTCGAAGCGTTCGGCCATCTCGTCGTCGCCTGGCTGTGGCTCGACGTGACGCTCGCCGCGCACGGGCGCGACGGCGATTTCCACGACGGCAAGCGCGCGGCGGCCCGGTACTTTTTCCGCTGGGAACTGCCGAAGGTGGATGCGCAGCTCGATCTGCTGTCGAGCGTCGACACGACGACGCTCGACATGCGCGACGCGTGGTTCTGACCGTGCCTTCAACGACCTTCCGGAATACTGACGATGTGGCCGATGCCGTTGAGCATCGCATACGCGTCGTGATCCGGCCGCGCGGGGGGATCCCGCATACCGTACCGATGCCCGGCCACGCCGCGCGAGGAGAAAGAAGCGTATGAAAGCCCTGTTGTGTACCGCATTCGGCCCGATCGACCGCTTGCGCATCGAGGACGTCGCGATTCCCGAACCGGCTGCCGGGCAAGTCCGGATCCAGGTGAAGGCGGCGTCGCTGAACTTCCCCGACGCGCTGATCGTCCAGGGGCTGTATCAGGTGAAACCGGCGCTGCCGTTTTCGCCGGGCGCCGAGTTCGCCGGCGTGATCGACGCGGTCGGCGAGGGCGTCACTGCATGGCGGCCCGGCGATTCGGTGATGGCGTTCACCGGCCACGGCGGGTTCGCGCAGCAGTGCGTGGCCGATGCGCACCAGCTCGCCGCGCTGCCGCCGGGCATGACGTTCGAGCAGGGCGCGGCGCTCGTGCTCGCCTACGGCACGTCGCTGCACGCGTTGCAGCAGCGTGCGCGCCTGCAGGCGGGCGAGACGTTGCTCGTGCTGGGCGCGGCCGGTGGCGTCGGGATCGCCGCGATCGAGATCGCGAAAGCGCTCGGCGCGCGCGTGATCGCGGCGGCGTCGAGCGCGGACAAGCTCGCGCTGTGCCGCGAAGCGGGCGCCGACGAGACGATCGACTATGCGACCGAAGACCTGCGCCGCCGCGTCGACGAACTGACCGGCGGGCGCGGCGCCGACGTCGTCTACGATCCGGTCGGCGGCGCATACAGCGAGGCGGCGCTGCGTGCGACCGCGTGGCGCGGCCGGTTCCTCGTGGTCGGCTTCGCGGCCGGCGAGATTCCGAAGCTCGCGCTGAACCTCGCGCTGCTGAAGGAGCGCGACATACTCGGCGTGTTCTGGGGTGATGCGGTGCGTCGCGATCCGGCGCAACATGCAGCGAACATGCGGCTGCTCGCCGAATGGTTCGCGGCCGGCAAGGTGCGGCCCGCGATCACCGAACGCGTGCCGCTGGACGGCGCGGCCGACGCGATCGCGCGAATGGCGAACCGGCAGGTGAAAGGCAAGGTGGTGATTTTTCCGGATGCGTGATCCGGCTTCGCCGCGCGGCGCTGCAACGCAGGCCGCGCGGCCTGGGCTTCATGAGAGCGGGTGCGGTGCGATCTGGTGTGAAGGCGTCGCGCCCGGTTAGTCTGGCGCACGATGCCGAGCGGCGCTGAAGCAAACGCCGCCCGCCATTCGTCAGCCGCTTCAATCCTTGGGCAAACGCAGCGTGTCGAGCGCGTGCTGCGAAAACTCGACCCAGAACCGTTCGTTGGCGATGCCGGCCTGCAGCACCAGATGCTGCAGGCGCTTCGTGCGTGAATCGTCAGCGGTCGGATCGCCGGCCGCCGGATCGCCGGCCGCCAAAAAATCACGCGCCTCGATCTGCAGATACAAGTCCAGCTTTTCCTGATGCAGCGCGATGCGCCGCCGGATCTCGTCCTCGAGGCCGGCCGGCCCGAGCACGGCTTCCGCGCGCAGGCGCACCATCAATGCCTCGCGCAGCGGCGTCGGATCTTCCGGTTCGGCGATCCAGCGGCGCAATTCCTTCTTGCCGGCCGGCAGGATCCGGTACGCACGCTTGCGGCCGCGACCGGATTCGGCGGGCAGCGATTCGATCCAGCCCATCTCTTCGAGACGCCCGAGTTCGCGATAGATCTGCTGGTGCGTGGCCTGCCAGAAATAGCCGATCGAGCGATCGAAACGGTCGGCGAGCTCGGACCCCGAACCGGGGCGTTCGGCGAGGGCGGTAAGAAGCGCGTGAGGCAGGGACATGTCGGATCGAAGGAGGCTGCGCAATGAACCGCATCTTGCCATATCGGGGCCGCCGCACAAGCGACAGAGGGCCGTTTATGCAACATGTTGCATAAACGGAATCGACGCGCTACCATTCGTGCAACTTGTTGCATAAAAGATGGAGACGCCCCGATGACCTCCCGTTATCCGCATTTGACGACCCCGCTCGAACTCGGCTTCACGTCGCTCAGGAATCGCGTGTTGATGGGGTCGATGCACGTCGGCCTCGAGGAAGCGCCGAACGGCTTCGAGCGGATGGCCGCGTTCTATGCGGAGCGTGCGCGGGGCGAGGCAGGCCTGATCGTCACGGGCGGATTCGCGCCGAACGAGCGCGGCCGTCCGGCGCCGGGCGGCGCGATGCTGACGACCGAAGCGGAAGCCGAACGCCATCGTGTCGTGACGCGCGCGGTGCACGCGGAGGGCGGCAGGATCGCATTGCAGATCCTGCATTTCGGGCGCTACGCGTATCATCCGGCGCTCGCCGCGCCCAGCGCGCTGAAGGCGCCGATCAACCGGTTCACGCCGCACGCATTGACGAGCGACGAGGTCGACGAGACGATCGCCGATTTCGTGCGATGTGCCGCGCTCGCGCAGCATGCGGGCTACGACGGCGTCGAGATCATGGGGTCCGAGGGTTACCTGATCAACGAATTCATCGCCGCGCGCACGAACCATCGCGACGATGCGTGGGGCGGCGCGTACGAGAATCGCATCCGCTTCGCGGTCGAGATCGTGCGGCGCGTGCGCGAGCGTGTCGGCGCGAACTTCATCGTCGTCTACCGGCTGTCGATGCTCGATCTCGTCGAAGGCGGCTCGACGCTCGACGAGGTGATCCGGCTCGCGCAGGCGATCGAAGCGGCCGGCGCGACGATCCTCAATACCGGCATCGGCTGGCACGAGGCGCGCATTCCGACCATCGCGACCAAGGTGCCGCGCGCCGCGTATGCGTGGGTGACGCGGCAACTGATGGGCAAGGTCCGCATCCCGCTCGTCGCGACCAACCGGATCAACACGCCGGAAGTCGCCGAGCAATTGCTCGCCGACGGCTATTGCGACATGGTGTCGATGGCGCGGCCGTTCCTCGCCGATGCCGAGTTCGTCCGCAAGGCGCGGGAAGGGCGCGCGGACGAAATCAACACGTGCATCGGCTGCAACCAGGCATGCCTCGACCATACGTTCAGCGGCCGGATCACGTCGTGTCTCGTGAATCCGCGTGCGTGTCATGAAACCGAGCTCGTGATCCAGCCGGCGCCGCGGCGCAAGCGGATCGCGGTGGTCGGCGCGGGGCCGGCGGGCCTCGGCTTCGCGGTCACGGCGGCCGAACGCGGTCACGCGGTCACGCTGTACGAAGCCGGCGCCGAGATCGGCGGCCAGTTCAATATCGCGAAGAAGGTGCCCGGCAAGGAAGAGTTCAACGAGACGCTGCGCTATTTCCGCCGGCAGATCGAACTGCGCGACATCGCGCTGCACGTCAATACGCGTGCGACCGCCGAGATGCTGTTGCACGGTGCATTCGACGAAGTGGTGATCGCGACGGGCATCGTGCCGCGCACGCCGCCGATCGACGGCATCGGGCATCCGAAGGCGCTCGGCTATCTCGACGTGCTGCGCGACGACAAGGCCGTCGGTCGCCACGTCGCGATCGTCGGCGCGGGCGGAATCGGCTTCGACGTCGCCGAGTATCTCGTTCATCGCGACGGCGGCGAGCAGGTCGATGCGGACCGGTTCTTCAGCGAATGGGGCGTCGACCGGTCGTATGCGAATGCGGGCGGCCTGGGCGAAGCGCGGCCCGAACCGGCGGCGCGGCACGTGCATCTGCTGCAGCGCAAGGCGTCGAAAGTCGGCGACGGGCTCGGCAAGACCACCGGATGGATTCACCGCACGGCGCTGAAGGCGCGCGGCGTCGGGATGTCGTCGTCGGTCACGTACCGGCGCATCGACGACGACGGCTTCCACGTGACGATCGACGGCGTCGAGCAGACGCTGCCGGTGGACAACGTGGTGATCTGCGCGGGGCAGGAGCCGTCGCGCGAGCTGGCGGAGCAACTGCAGGCCGCCGGATGCCGCGTGCATCTGATCGGCGGCGCGGACGAGGCTGCCGAACTCGATGCGAAGCGCGCGATTCACCAGGGCACGACGCTGGCCGCGACCCTTTGATACCGATTCGTTTCGATTCGATCCAACAACGTTACTGGAGATTGCGATGACGCACTCACCGCTGAAGGTTCATCCCGCCGTCGCGAAATCGCTCGACGCATGGCATGCGATGGTCGAACGCAAGGATTTCGGCGCGCTGGAATCGATCGTCCATCCGGACGCCGTGTTCCGTTCGCCGATGGCGTTCAAGCCGTACGGGCCGGCGCCGGCGCTGCTGATGGCGCTGCGCACGGTGATCACCCTCCTCGAGAATTTCACGTATCACCGCCAGTTCGCGGCCGACGACGGCAAGAGCGTCGTGCTGGAATTCGGCGCGACCATCGGCGACAAGGCGCTGAAGGGGATCGACATGATCCGCTTCGACGACGACGGGAAGATCGTCGAGTTCGAGGTGATGATCCGGCCGTTCAATGCGCTGCAGGCGCTCGGCGCGGAAATGGGCGCGCGGCTCGGACAGCAGTTGCCGGCGTTCAAGACCGGCGGTTGAGCGGGGGGGGGGGGGGCGGCGGGCGTGCAACCGGCTTGCGGCCGCGTGCCAGGCCTGGCGCGTGAGGTCGTGCGCGGCTTCGACGAGGCGCGGCAAGCGCGCGCGATGCAGGCGTTCACGCGTTCATGGCACGCAACGAGCCGCAGCCGACAATCCGTAGGAGCAGTCGAGTTGCCCGCCCTAGACGCGCGGAGCAGCTACTCGAGCTGTCGAAATCCCGACGGATCAAGTTGATATATTGTATCATCTGACGTTTTTCGTCGCCGGCCGGCCGGGTGCCCGGGCCGCTCGCGTGCGACGACATCCAACGAAGATCGATACGACGTGACGAGAATCGGACACACCCCGGCGCGCGGGGAGCGGCGCCATGCGGCGCGGCGCCGGAACGCGAGCGCCTGGCGCACGCGCGCGGCACGCGGTTGCACGACCCTGGTCGGCTGCGCGATCGCCACCACCGGCGCGCTGGCCGCCGAAGCCGCCGCATCGTCGCCGGACGACCGGCACGCGCTGCCGGCGATCAACGTCACGGCTTCGTCCGCCCAGGCCGACCCGCTGACGCAACCGCTCGAAACGGGCTCGCGGCTCGGGCTCGCGAGCCTCGACACGCCCGCGAGCGTCGAAGCGGTCACGGCCGACACGATCGACGCACGCGGCGATCGCACGGTGCTCGATGCGGTCACGCGCACCGCCGGCGTCGCGAGCGCGATCGCGCCGGGCACCGGCGGCACCGCGTTGAGCGTGCGCGGCTTCAGCGGGCAGGAATCGGTGATGACGCTGCTCGACGGCGTGCGGCTGATGCCCGCGGCCGGCACGAGCACGTTTCCGTTCGACACTTGGTCGGTCGAGCGCATCGAGGTGCTGCGCGGCCCGGCATCGGTGCTGTACGGCGAAGGGGCGATCGGCGGGGTCGTGAACGTGGTGCCGAAACGGCCGCAGCGCACGCGCGAGACGGCGCTGCAGGCCGGCGTCGGCCCCGACGGCGCGAAGCGCTTCGCGTTCGATACGACGGGCGCGCTCGGCCCGCGGCTGTCGTACCGCTTCTATGCGAGCGATGCGCGCGCGAACGGTCTCGCCGAGCGGGCCGATACGCATACGACGGCCATCGGCGGCGCGCTGACGTTCGACGTGAGCCCGCAACTCACGCTGACGCTCGACTACGACTACGGCCGCCAGATGCCCGCGACGTACTATGGCGTGCCCGCGCCGAACGGCGTGCTCGATTCGTCGCTGCGCAAGCTGAACTACACGGTCGGCGATGCGACGATTTCGTACTACGACCAGTGGACGCGCCTGTCGGCGCGCTACCGGCCCGCGCCCGGCGTGACGATCGACAATCAGCTCTACTACCTGACGTCGAACCGCCACTGGCGCAACGCGGAATCGTATGCGCTCGATGCGGCGACGGGGCTCGTCACGCGCGGCGACTATCTCGACATCGGCCACCATCAGCGGCAGATCGGCGACCGGCTGAGCGCGCGCATCGACGGGATGCTGTTCGGTCGCGCGAACCGTTTCGTCATCGGCACGGAATTCAGCCAGATCACGTTCAGCGGCATCAACAATTCGCCGTACGGCGGCGAAACGACCGTACCGGCGCACGGCTTCGATCCCGGTGTCTTCACGAGCCCCGACCCGACAGTGCAGCAGTTCAGCACGCGTGCGCGGCAGGCGGCGGTATTCGCGGAGAACCGGCTCGACGTGCTGCCGCGGCTCGCGTGGGTGAGCAGCCTGCGCTACGACCACATCGCGTTCAGCCGCGAGCAGGCGGCGAGCGGCGCGGGCTTCGACAAGCGGTTCGCGAACGTCGGCTGGCGCACCGGTTTCGTGTTCGAGATCGCGCCGACGTTCAGCGCGTATGCGCAGTACACGACGGGCGCGGAGGGCGTCGGCTCGCTCGTGACGCTGTCCGCGTCGCAGGCGGGCTACCGGCTCGCGACCGGTGAACAGTGGGAAGCCGGGCTCAAGCAGACGCTGCTCGACGGTCGTGCTTACTGGACGTTCGCGCTGTACGACATCGTGAAGCGCAACCTGCTCAGCACCGATCCGTTCAATCCGGCGCTGCGCCGGCAGGTCGGCCGGCAATCGTCGCGCGGCGTCGAGCTGACCGGCGGCGCGCGGCTGCCGCACGGCTGGACGATCGATGCGAACGTCGCGCTGCTGCGCGCCCGCTACGACGCGTTCAACCAGACGGCCGGCGGCGCGACGGTGTCGCGGGACGGCAACGTGCCGTCCGGCGTGCCGCAGCAGACCGCGAACCTGTGGTTCGGCTGGGCGTTCGCTGAGCGCTGGCACGCGAATGCGGGTGTGCGTTACGTTGGTGCGACCTACGGCGACGACGCGAATCGCGTGCGGGTGCCGTCGTATACGGTGTTCGATGCGTCGCTGCGCTGGCAGCCGACGTCGCGCACCGAGCTCGCGATGTATCTGCGCAATCTCGCGAACCGCACGTACGCGGTGACGACGTCGAACGGCGGCGAGCAATGGCTGCTCGGCCCGTCGCGCTCGGCGGAGCTCGTCGCGACGATGCGCTTCTAGGGCGATACGGCATGCGTCCCGTCACCCACATGCTCGACATCGAACGCGTGAGCTGGTCTCCCGGTGGCGCGATCACCGTGCTCGATTCGGTGACGTTGAGCGTGGCGGAGGGCGAGTTCGTCGGGCTGGTCGGCCCGAACGGCAGCGGCAAGACGAGCCTGCTGCGCTGCGTGTTCCGCTACGCGCGCCCCGACGCGGGCCGCGTCGCGCTCGATGCGCAGGACGTGTGGCGCATGCGGCCGCGTGCGGTCGCGCAGCGCATCGCGGTGCTGCAGCAGGAGACGCCGGACGATTTCGGGCTGACGGTCGACGAACTGGTCGGCATGGGCCGCACGCCGCACAAGCGGCCGTTCGATGCGGAGTCGGCCGACGATCGCCGGATCGTCGACTCCGCACTGCACGATGTCGGCCTCGTCGAGCGCCGCGCACAGCGCTTCGCGTCGCTGTCGGGCGGCGAGAAGCAGCGCGCGCTGCTGGCGCGCGCGCTCGCGCAGCAGCCCGAACTGCTGTTGCTCGACGAACCGACCAACCATCTCGACCTGCGTCACCAACTCGAACTGCTCGCGCGCGTGCGCCGCCTCGGCATCGCGACGCTCGCGACGATTCACGACCTCAATCTCGCGGCCGCGTATTGCGACCGCCTCCATGTGCTCGCGCACGGCCGCGTCGTCGCGTCCGGCGTGCCGGACGACGTGCTGACCGAAGCGCTGCTGCGCGACGTGTTCGGCGTCGCCGCGCTCGTCGATCGCCATCCCGTCACGCGCCGCCCGCGCATCACGCCGCTTCATCCGGAATGACCGCCATGCCGTTTCCTGTCCTGTCCTCAGTCTCCCGCCGTCTGGTCGCCGCTGCCGTGCTCGGCGGCGCGGCCGTTCACGCGCTCGCCTATCCGGTCACCGTGCGCAGTTGCGATCGCGACGTGACGTTCGAGCGCGCGCCGACGCGCGCGGTGAGCAACGACGTGAACCTCACCGAGATGATGCTCGCGCTCGGCCTGAAGGATCGTCTCGTCGGCTATACGGGCATCGGCGGCTGGAAGACGGGCACCGCACGCGTGCGCGACGCGTTGCGCGGCGTGCCCGAACTGGCGAGCCAGTATCCGTCGCTGGAAGTGCTGGCCGCCGCGCGCGCCGACTTCTATCTCGCGGGCTGGAACTACGGGATGCGTGTCGGCGGGCCGGTGACGCCCGCGACGCTCGCGCCGTTCGGCATCCGCACGTACGAACTGACCGAATCGTGCTCGCACGTGATGAAGCAGTCGGCCGCCTCGTTCGACGACGTGTTCCGCGACCTGACCAATCTCGGCCGGATCTTCGGCGTCGATGCGCGCGCCGCGCAGGTCGTCGCCGGGATGCGCGCGCGTCTCGCGGCGGTGTCGCGCGCGATCGGGCGTCCGGCGCCGCTACGCGTGTTCGTGTACGACAGCGGCACCGACAAGCCGATGACCGCCGGCGGGCTCGCGATGCCGACCGCGTTGCTCGCGGCGGCGGGCGCGCGCAACGTGATGGACGACCTGCCGCGCAGCTGGACGCAGGTGAGCTGGGAAAGCGTGGTCGCGCGCGATCCGCAGGTGATCGTGATCGTCGACTATTCGGCGGTGACGGCCGCGCAGAAGCAGCAGTTCCTGTCGAGCCAGCCGGCGCTCGCGCGCGTGGCCGCGATCCGCGACCGGCGCTTCGTCGTGATTCCGTACGATGCGGCGACGCCGGGCCCCGAGAACGTCGCGGCCGTCGAGACGCTCGCCCGCGCGCTGTATCCGGCCGCATTTGCGGCGGCGGCACGATGAGCGTGCGCGCACAGCCGGCGCGGCCCGGCATGCGCGTGGTGCTGCCGGGGCTGGCCGCGCTGCTGATCGTGTCGATCGTCGTGTCGGCTGCGTTCGGCCCCGCGCCGATCGCGATGCCGGCCGCGGTGCGGATCGTCGCCGCGCACGTCGCGTCGGCGTTCGGCGGCGCCGACGCGTTTGCGGCCGCCGCGGGCGACGACAGCATCGTGTGGCTGATCCGGATGCCGCGCGCGCTGCTGGCCGCGATCGTCGGCGCGACGCTGGCGGCGGTCGGCGTCGCGTTGCAGGCGGCGACCGCGAACCGCCTGGCCGATCCGCACCTGCTCGGCGTGAGCGCGGGCGCGATGCTCGGCGCGATCGCGGTCACGGTGGTGGCCGGCGCCGCGTTCGGCCCGTTCACGCTGTCGGCCGCCGCATTCGCGGGCGCGCTTGCGGCTACCGCATGCGTGGTCGCGCTCGCTTACCGGAGCGGCCGGCTCGAATCGGACCGGCTGCTGCTCGCGGGCGTGTCGGTGTCGTTCATGATGGCCGCGTTCGGCAACCTGCTGCTGTATCTCGGCGACCAGCGCGCCGCGTCGTCGGTGCTGTTCTGGATGCTCGGCGGCGTCGGGCTCGCGCGCTGGGATCTGCTGCCGGTGCCGGCCGTATGCGCGGTGCTTGCCGGCTGCGCGCTCTATGCGCGCCGGCGCGAACTGAATGCGCTGATGTCGGGCGACGTCGCCGCCGCGTCGCTCGGCGTGCCGAGCGCGAGGATGCGGCGCGAGGTGTTCGTCGTCGCGTCGTTCGCGACGGGCGCGATGGTCGCGGTCAGCGGCGCGATCGGCTTCGTCGGGCTCGTGACGCCGCATCTGTGCCGTCGCATGGTCGGCGCCGAGCACGGCCGGCTGCTGCCGGTCGCCGCACTGGCGGGGGCGATCCTGCTCGTGTGGGCCGATGTCGCCGCGCGCACGCTCGCGGCGCCGGAGGATCTGCCGATCGGCATCGTGACCGCGTTGTTCGGCAGCCTGTTCTTCGTCGCGCTGCTGCGCCGGCGCTGAGCGAAGGCACGCTCGGGCGAGGGCGGGCCGGGACGCGCCGCCCGTCTCATCGAAGCGGAATGACCGTACCCGTCCCCGTGCCGCTGAGGCGGCGCGCATCGGCGTGTGGGGTCGCCGCGTCCTGCGCGACGTCGAAGCGCTTGTTCGGCAGCGCGCGCACGGGCAGCGTGATCACGAAGCGCGCGCCGCCGAGCGGCGAATCCTCGAGCCGCACGTCGCCGCCGTGCACCTGCGCGACGCGCCGCACGATCGCGAGCCCGAGCCCGAAGCCGCCGGTCTGCCGGTCGCGGCTCGAATCCAGCCGCTGGAACGGCTCGAACACGCGGGCGCGCTCGGCGGCCGGAATGCCGGGGCCGTCGTCGTCGACCGTCAGCACGAGCGCGCCGGACCGGTCGCGCGTGGCGGCCAGTACGACCTTGCGCGACGCATAGCGCGCGCCGTTGCGGATCAGGTTCAGCAACGCGCGGGCGACGAGTTTCGGATCGCACACGTGGGTCGCGGGCGCGTCGAGCGTCGACACGTCGAGCGCGATGCCGCGATCGGCGATGTCGTCCGCGACGTTGCCGGCGACGCTGTCGATCAGCGCGTCGACGACGACCTCCATCGGCGCGAGCTCGCTCGCTCCCTGTTCGAGCCGGCCGATCGTCAGCAGCTCGGTAACGAGCTCGTCGAGTTCGCGCACGTCGCGCCGCAGCGCGTCGCGGCGTTCGCGCATCCGGCCCGTTTCGTCGGCGTCGGCGAGCAGCGCGAGCCCGAATTCGAGCCGGGCGAGCGGCGTTTTCAGTTCATGCGAGATGCCGTGCATCATTTCGCGCTGCTGCTTGATCGACGCCTCGATGCGCGCGGCCATGTCGTTGAACTGCTGCGACAACTCGTAGATGTTCGACTTGCCCGACACCTTCACGCGCGTCGACAGCATCCCGGCGCCGAACGCGCGCGCGGCGTCCTGCAGCCGGCGAATGTCGCGCCAGTGATAGTGAATCCACAGCACCACCGCGAACAGCGTCGCGAGCGCGAGCAGCATGTACGCATAGATGCGGATGTCGAGGTCCGGCGCCTCGATCGGGCGCGCATGCAGCACCGAGCCGTCCGCGAGCGGCATGTAGTAATCCTTGCCGTTGTAGCTGATCGCGATCCTGCCGGCATCGAGATCGCGCAGCGGCGCGCCGCTCAGTTGCGCGCGTGCGTCGGCCATCGACATGAAGCCGAACCCTTCGCGGCCGTGCAGCGCGAGTTCGCGCAATGCGAGCGCGCGCTGCGCGCCCGGATGGCGTTCGAGGTAGTCGTTCAGCACGAACGAATAGGTGGTCAGCGAGTCGCGTTGCGCCTGCGCGCCGCGCTCGTAGAAAATCCGGTCGAACGACAGCTGGATGAAGATGATCGACGCGCCGACGAACAGGATCACGACGAGGTACAACCGAAGCAGCGGGCGCAGCATTTATTCGTCCCACGCGGAAGGGCTGAACAGGTAGCCGCGACCCCAGATCGTCTTGATCTTGTGCGGCTCCGACGACGCATCCTCGAAGCGGCGGCGCAGCTTCGAGATGCCTGAGTCGACCGAGCGGTCGAGCCCGTCGAATTCGATCCCGCGCAACTGCTTCAGGATGTCGTCGCGGCTCAGCACGGTGCCGGCCGCGCGCGCGAGGATCAGCAGCAGGTTGAATTCGGCGGTCTTCAGCTCGACCGGCTCGCCGCGCCACGTGACGGTGCGGTTCGGCGGCGAAATGGCGAGCTCGCCGAATACGAGCGCGTCGGGCGCGACCGCGGGTGCTTGCGCCGCGGCCGGTTGCGCGCGGCGCAACAGCGCGCGAGCACGTGCGACGAGCACGCGCGGCTCGATCGGCTTCGTCACGTAGTCGTCGGCGCCCGTCTCGAGGCCGGCGACCTGGTCGTATACGTCCGCCCGTGCGGTCAGGATCAGCACGGGGACGTTGGTGAACGCGCGGATGCGCCGGCAGACTTCCATGCCGTCGAGATTCGGCAGCATCAGGTCGAGTATCACGAGGGCCGGCTGGTGCTCGCGCACCGCGGCGACGGCGAGGTCGCCGCGCCGCACGACCGTCACCGCGAATTCATAGCCGTCGAGGTATTCGCGGACGAGCTGCGCGAGGCGATCGTCGTCCTCGATCAGCAGCACGCGGTATTTGAGTGGAACTTCGTTCATGGTCTCCCCGGATGCACGCGCCATCTCGCACCCGGCAGACCGATGCGCGCGCGGCACGCGAATTCTATCCGGCGGATCGACCACCGGGGCAACGGGGCGACAATCGCGAACAATCGAACACAATTGCGCACACATTCGCCGCACATTCAGGACAGTCTCGGCGCGGGGCGGCACCTAGACTGCGGGCTTCGTCACTCATATCTCGATATTGTGCGCCCCTCCCTTCGCCGCTACCGCTATTGCATGCCGCTCGCCGGCCTGACCCTCGCCGCCGCCGCCCACGCGGAAAACCAGTATTCATTGTCGCTCGGCGGCGGGTTCGCACCGCGCTACCAGGGCAGCAAACAGTATCGCGGCGTCGTTGCGCCGTCGTTTTCCGCCACGTTCGGCAATGGCTTCTTCGTCGACAGCACGCAGGGCGCCGGCTACCGGCTGGACCTGCCGCACGGGGCGTTCGTGTCGGCGGCGGTGAACTACGACGCGGGCCGCGCGGACGAGAACCGCTTCGACCTGCCGGGCTCCGACTACCTGAAGGGGATGGGCCGGATTCCGGGCTCGGTGCTCGTCGGCGTGCGCGCCGGCGTCACGCTCTTCAACGCGGCGGAACTGAGCGTCACGATCGATACGCCGGCGACGCACACGTCGCGCGGCGTGGCGGGGCACGTGGATCTCGCGGTGCCGGTGCTCAAGACGTCGCAGCTCGAGATCATCGTGACGGGCACCGTGCACGCGGGCTCGGGACGCTACATGCAGACCTTCTACGGCGTGACCGACGCGCAGTCGATGACGAGCCGGTTCCGGCCGTATTCGGTGAGCGGCGGGATCGACAGCGCGTCGATGGCGGTTGCATGGAACTGGACGCTGTCGCGGCACTGGTCGGTGCTCGCGAGCGGCGGCGTGACGCGACTGCTGGGCCGCGCGGGCGACAGCCCGATCGTGCAGTCGCGCAGCAACTACTACGGCATCGCGGGCGTGACGTACACGTTCTGAGCGCATTGCCGACGCGGGCCGGTGCGCGCGGCGCGCACACGATGCGTCGGCGTCGGCGTCGCGCCGTCGCGGCGAACCGCGTGCGGTAACATGCGGGCGGGCTCGGCGTCAGGCCGGGCCTGCGACGCAGGGGCGCCGAGGCGGCTCGGCCGGGTCGCGAAAGGCCGCCATGCGCGGGCCGGCTCGGCAGGAAGCGGCCGGCAGCGTGCGGAATCGATCATGCATGCGATGCCCGGTCTTGCACGAATGCCGCACGGCGACCGCCGGGCCGCTTCAGGGAGAAACCGATGAAGAATACGATCGCGATGCTCGTTGCACTCGTTGCGGGTGCAACCTTTGCAGGATGTGCGGACATGGACGCGAAGCACCGCAACGCCACCGCCGGCGGTGCGGCGAGGGCCCCTTTGCAGTCCGGCGGCGCGCAGGTATGCAAGGCGGACGCCACGCCGGACGATGCGCTGGTCGGCAAGACCGAGGCCGATGCGGCCGCGCTGCTCGACGGCTGCCTGTGGCGCGTGCTCGAGCGCGACGGGAAATCGTTGCCGGGCACGATGGATTACCGGGAGGAGCGCCGCAATCTCGGCATTCGCGACGGGAAAGTGATCTGGGTGCGGCGCGGGTGAGGCATCCGGCCGCCGACGAAAATCCGTTGCGGCTCGTGTCGCCTCCGCGAGTGCGGCTATTGCGGGCATGCACATCGCGCGGCCGATCGTCGGCAGCACGCGTCGCGATTCATCGCCGCGGGCCGCGGTATCGGCGGCCGCGGCGCCCGGGCGCCTCGATACCGGAGTAGACCGCGGCTCGCGCGACGCGTGACGCGCCGCGCTGGCCGGCGCGTCACGCGTCGACCGCTCCGGATTGCGGCACCGATGCCGTGGTGTCGACCGTCATCGCCGGCGTGACGAGCATCACGCCACGTGCGAGCGGGTCGCTGACCGATGCCGCCAATACCGCTTGTCCTTCCTCTGTCGCGCGATCGGCGGCGACGGCCAGCGCAGCGAGCGCGAGCGCCGCGCCGCTTGCCCCGTTGGCGAGCCCGAGGTGGCGGCTGCGCTCGGCGGCATCATCGCCCCAGATCTGCTCGCCGGCCGTCACGACTTCGGTGCGGCGGCTGCTGCGTTGATCGGCGTCGGTGACGAATCCGGATGCCGACAGGTCGGGGCGTAACGTCGACAAGCGCGTACCCGCCGCCGCAAGCAACTGTTCGAGCGTCGTCGCTTCGGCCTTGCCGTGATCGGCGGAACCCGTGCGGTGCGCGGCCGCGAGCCGGTGGATCGACGGGACGGACATCGCATGCGATGTGTCGGGATGGCCGAGCAGCAATGCACATGCGCCTTCGCCGGGCATCACGCCGTTCGGCCGATCCCGGCCGTAGAGCCGGCCCGCCCGATCCAGCGCGTCGACTGCGTCCTGGCTTGCGGTGGAGTCGAACGCGAGGACGACGTGCAACTCGCCGGACGGTTGCAGGTGCATCGCCTGGATCAGTTCGTCGACGACTGCCCATGCTTGTACGGGATCGGCGACCGTGCGCAGTTGCGCATGGACGATGCCCGGCGCGACGGCTTCCCGCGCCGCGTGTGCATCGAGCCATGCGGCGAGCGTGGCGGCGACCGGTTGCCAGCGCTCCGGCATCAGCAGATGGAGCCTGAGCGGCGGCGCGTCGGCGGCCGCGCCGGACAACACGGCATGACGCTCGCGCAATTCGTCGAGTGCGTCGGCGGCCAACAGCAGCCCGCGCCAATGCTCGTCCTGCAGCGTTTCCCGCGCGTCGGGCGCAAGCAGGCTTGTATCGAACCGGTCGAGCGACACCGATTCGACGGTGCTCGCGAATACGCCGGTTCCGTCCGGACGTTGCAGTTCGGGATGAAGCGCGACGGAACGCTCTTCCCGGGCCGCCGCATCGATGTCTGCGGTCGTCGCCCCCGTCGGCAACCTCACGCTGCTGTCGAGCAGCAGGGCCGACCACGTGTGCGACGTCGGATCCTGCGCGGCAGAGGCGTCCGCCGATGCGGGCGAACCCGGCGGTGCGGCGGCCGCGAGCGCCGGATGCGGGCCGAGCCCCCGGCGCAGCCATGCCACGCAGACGGCGAGGGCCGCCGGCAGCACGAGCCCGCACAGCACCAGCTCCCGGGTGGTGGGCGCATGCCGGGTCGTTTTCCACCAGACGAACACGGCGATCCACACCGCGACGAACAGCGCGGCGACGAATGCGGTCTTGCGCAATCGCGTGATCATTTCCGTCGATTCTCCCCGTGACTTGCGGCGTCGTATATCAATTGCCGTCGCCGCCCGCCGTCCGGCTGGCGACCAGTACGGCGCCGCAGGCCGTCTTGTGGCCATCGCGCGCGACGCCTTCGCCCTGCACGATCATCGTGTCGTCGCCGTCGACGATGTAATTCGGGCCGTGGATCGGACACGTCACCGTGTCGTTGCGGCGCGCGATGCCGCGGCCGTCGACCGACGACAGCGTGGACGCGCTGGTCACGGTGCCGCCATGGCTGTGCTTGTCCCCAAGGACGATGAAGGGTTTGGTCATCCGGATAGGCCTCCTGGCTGGAATCAGCGACGATGCATCGCGGCTTCGCCGCCGGGTGCGGGAGAGAGTCGCGTCTATCATCGACAACGTTTTTCGAATCGATTTCGGCTGAATGGGGTATTTATCACCTTTCGGTAATAATTGCTTTTTTCGATTCGGCCGTAATGTAGCTTTCGAACCGAAGGCCGTCATTATCGGGCGTGATGCCGGCACGTCAAGGGCTGCATTTTAAATCTAGGTCTGTTTGCCTATGGCGAAGCCCAACGGCGTAATCTAGAATAGTAAGCTTTGAATAGGGGGCGCATCACCCGATCCAACTGGCGCACGTTCAGCCAGACAGCGGGCGGTGTCGCGGGGCTCCCGCGCGTGACGCGCCGGTTCGGCATGGCGCGCGCGATGCCGGCAATCGTGCATCATCCCGTGTTCGTCGCAGCAATATCCATTTAAAAACGTCAAATCCTGAGAGAGCGGGGCCGCATGAGCGTCATCACGGAATTTGCGTCTCTTTTTGGCGCATTCAATCGCCTGTATTCGCTGGACGGAGCGGGCGCGCTTGCCGCATTTCAAATCGAGCGCTGGACCGGCCGCGAATCGCTCTCCGATCTCTTCGAATGGAACGTCGATGCGTTGTCGACGGATCCTGCACTGGATCTCGACGCGATGCTCGGGCAGCGTGTTGCGATTCGCACCACGCTCGCGAACGGCACGACGACGCTGCGCAGCGGTCTCGTCGCCGAGGCCGAATGCCGGGGTTACGACGCAGGTCTCGCTCGCTACCATCTCCGGGTCGTGCCGTGGCTCGCCGCACTCACGCATGCGCGCGACGAGCGAACCTTCGTGAACCAGACGCTTGCCGACGTGCTCGACACGGTGTTCGCACCGTACGCCGAGATCGCGCGGTGGCGCCTCACGCCGGATGCCAGCCGGCGTCTCGATGCGCTGGGCCCCGCTGCGTATCGCGTGCAGTACCGAACCCATACGCACTACGAATTCGTGCAGCATCTGCTGGCCGAGGCCGGCCTCGGCTTCTGTTTCGTCGAAGACGAGGACGCGCCTGCCGGGCACGCGATGCTGGTCTTCGACGACAGCGCGCAACTGGCCGAGGACGATACGTCCGCGCGACGCGGCGGCGTGCCGCGCCGCTCGAGCGGGACGGCGACCGGCACCGACGACGTGATCCTCGGGATCGGGCAGTCGCTGTCGCTGACCGCCGATCGCATCACGCTGATCAGCAGCGACTATCGCGTGAACCGGGCGACTACCGCGAGTACGACGCTCGGCCGGCCGGCCGGCGCGCGCGAGCTCTACGACGACGTCGGGCCGGAGGCGTTCGACAGCTTGCGCGAAGCGGAAGATACGGTACGGCGCCAGGCCGATGCGATCGTGTCGCGCGCCAGTTTCTGGACCGGCTACGGCACGCTGCGCACGGCGCGCGCAGGACGGGCGCTGAAACTCGTCGATGCCGGCTGGCAGCCCGTGCGCGGTGCCGCGGCGCCCGAGGATTTTCTGCTGACGCGCGTCGAGCACGTCGGGATCAACAATCTGCCGTCGACCGTCATGGAAGCCATCGAACGGCAACTCGGGCCGTTGCCGGCGGCGGCGCTCGATCCGCGCGTGGTTCGGCAAGCGAAGGCCGGCGGTTATGCGAACCGGTTCGATGCGGTGCCGCGAACGCAGGTCTGGCGGCCCACGCTGGCCGACGGAACCGGGCAGCGACTCAATCCGGTGCCGACGGCGCTCGGCGCGCAGACGGCGATCGTCGTCGGGCCGGCCGGCGACGCACGGCCCGGTGCGACGGGACCGGTGCATGCCGATGCGCAGGGGCGGTTGCGCGTTCGCTTCCACTGGCAGGCGCAGGACGACGCGGGTACGTATCCGACGCGCGCCATACAACGGCTCGCGAGCGATGGGCATGGCCTTCAGCAGGTGCCGCGCATCGGCCATGAAGTCCTCGTGCAGTTTCACCACGGGCTGATCCACCGGCCGATCGTGCTCGGCGGCCTGTTCAATGGCCGCGGCGAAGGCGGCGAGTCGCCTTCGCCGGGCGGCGCGGCCGGCAAGCCGCTCGACGCGTCGATCTACACGCAGGCAGGCGATCATGCGCCGAGCGCGCAGGGCAATCTGGCAAGCGGGCTGAGCCCCGCGTGGCATGGCGCCGGCGGCGGCACGGATCGCCACAATCACGCCGGCGCGCTGTCGGGCTTCAAGAGCCAGGGTTTCGACGGGCAAGGCCACAACCAGCTCGTCGCCGACGATTCCGACGGCATGGGGCGGCTGCAGATGGCGACCACGCACGCGGCCACGCAATTGAACCTCGGTCATCTGCGTCATCAGGCGGACAACTATCTCGGCAGTTTTCGTGGCCTGGGCGTCGAATTGCGCTCGGACGCGTACGGTGCGATGCGTGCGACGCGCGGCCTGCTGGTGTCGAGCTATGCGCCCGCTGGTGCCGCGCAGCCGGCGGGCGATGCGTCCGCGCTGCAGGCGCTGCTCGCACGGCACACCGCCTTGGTTCGGCGATTCGACCAGACGGCCGATACGCATGGGACGCTGCCGTTCGCCGCGCAGCGCGGCGTGGAGCAGGCGGGCCAGTCGTCGCTGAACGGCAGCGCCGCGCCGCTCGATGCGCTTGCGCAGAGCTTCGCGACGACGGTCGGCGCGAACGGTTACACGCAGGCGTCGGCCGACGCCGCACAGCGATCGACGGGCAACGCATTGCCGCACACGGGCGACGCCGTGCTCGGCATCGAGGCACGGGGCGGGCACGGGCTGGTTGCAGGGCAGGCGCTGCAATGGGCGGCCGGCGAAACGCTGTCGCTCGGCAGCGGCGGCGACTTCAATCTCGCCGCTGCGCAGCAACTGCGTATTCACAGCGGGCAGGGCATCGGCTGGCTGGCCGGCGCGAGCCATGCAGAGGGTGTCGGCATCGGCATGATCGCCGGCAAGGACGGCCTGACGCTGCAGGCGCAGCGCGACGTGCTGGGCCTGCGCGCGCGCGACGATCTGAAGCTCGCGTCCGCGAGCGCGGACGTCGAGATCGCCGCGAAGAAGACCGTGCATCTCGCGGTGAGCGGGGGAGCGCATGTGACGATCGAAGGGGGCGACGTCACGTTCGGTTGCCCCGGCAAATTCGTCGTGTATGCCGCGCAGCATGCATTCGTCGGCCCCGATCAACTGAATACGCCGTTGCCGCAGTTTCCCGAGAAGGTCTGTGTCGAATGCCTGCTGCACGCGATGCAGTCGGGCAGCGCACTCGCGGGCAAGGCGATCTGAGCATGACGATCGAGACGACCGACTGGATCGACCGCTATCCCGACGACACGCCGGGCCGTCTGAATGCGCTCTTCGAGCGCGTGCCGGACGACGGCCGCTGGCATCTGCTGCTCGACATGGGTTTCGCGCCGGCGTTGCGTGACCGGATGCCCGCGCTCGAGCGCGACGATGCCGTCGTCGTGTTGTACGAAGGGGTGTACGACGGCGACGACCTGCTGGCGATTTCGCCGTGCCTCGTGCCGTTGCCGGCTGGCGCGGCGGCGCGCCGGGCGATGCTGGAGACCGTGCTGCGCGAGACGTCCGGACGACCGATGGTGAGCCTGCTGCATGGCGCGCGCGATACGGCCGCGCTTGCCGCGCATCTGCGCGGACAGATGGAGGCGAGTGCGGCGGCCGACGGCGAAGCGTTTCTGGTGCGTCTCGCCGATACGCGTTGCCTGCCCGCGTGGCTCGCGGCGCTGACGCCCGCCCAGCGCCGCCGCTTCACGGACGGCATCGACGCGTGGCACGTGTTCGATCGCACCGGGGTGCTCGTCGCGCTCGACTTCGACGCCGTGGGCGAAGCGGCTGGCGGGGAGGCGGCCGGCGGGCGCAGCGGCGAGCCATACGTGCTCGACGACGAACAGATCGGACGGCTTCGACAGGCCGCGAAGATCGACACGCTGATTTTTCATGTTCGCCAGCGTCCGGAGAGTTTCGGCCGTCTGGTGGCCACGCCCTCGCAAGCTCATGCGTGTGTGAGCGCGGCGTGGGCGCGGCACGACGGTCCTCCTGCGGCGGCGTCGCGAGCCGCGCTCGATGCACTCGTGGCGGCCGGGTATCTGGTGACGGAGCTCGCGCCGGCGACGTCGTCCGCATAGAACGATGCGGGTTTGCGTGCATGCGACAGGGCACGTGGTTGATAGCGATCCACGCCGCACGGCGTCGGACAAGAGGATGAAAAGATGAGTTTGAATGCCGGTTCCACGACGTTTGCCGCTCGGCTGCTGATGTTCATGGCCATCCTGCTCGGGACGGCCGGATGCTCGCGCGCGACCGACGCGTCGCCTGCCGCGTCGGGTGCGGCCGGGGCGTCGGGCGGTGCGTCGAGCGTCGCCGGTGCGGCGGCCGCATCCGGCACGATGGGGCTGAAGCTGAATGCGCTCAACTACACCGACGTTCCGATCGGCGCGTTCTACGTCGACGGCACCTGGGGCGGGACGGTGCCGGCGCGCATCGGCAGCGGCGGCGGCGCGATCATCTGCTGCGTCGCGTTGCCGAAACAATGGCATCCGGGGCTGACCGTCAATCTGCAGTGGCGGGACAACGACCTGTACAGGAAGGATCCGAAGGCGCTTGCGAGCCGTGTCGTACCGGTCGAGCGCTACGACACGTTCTCCGACGGCTTCCTGTGGGTCCTGTTCTTTCCGCACGATCGAATCAAGGTCTATGCGTCTCAGTGGATGCCCGGCTACCGCGGCTTCCCTGAAAATCTCCAGGCGCCCGACGAAGCGTGCCCCGGGAACTTTACGTTGCGCAACAGCGATCCGCAGTGCCCGAATCCCGACAAGAGGATCACGCAATGAGTTTCCGCTTCGCGAGCGCCGACCGGCCTGACGTCGGCGTCGTCACCCGGGAGGAGCAGGACGCGATCATGCGCCGGCTGCACGACGACGACGGGATGAGTTGCTGCAAGACGCTGCATGTCGGCATCTTCTTCGACGGCACGCGCAACAACGCCGACCGCGATCGCGCGGGCGGCAAGCACAGCAACGTCGCGCGGCTGTTCGACGTGTTTCCCCGCGACAAGTATCACAGTGCCATTTACGTGGCCGGCGTCGGCACGCCGTTCGTCGACGAGATCGGCGACCAGGGCGTCGGGCTGCAGGCCGCGGCCGGCGCCGCGACGGGATGGGCCGGCGAGGGGCGCATCAACTGGGCGCTGCTGCAGATCCACAACGTCGTGCATGCGCACGCGTTCGGCAATTCGCTGTCCGCGGCGCTTGGCAAGAGCGACAAGGAACTCGCGAAGGCCGTCAGCGTCGACCTCAATTTCAAGGGCATCGATCTCGGCGGCACGCCGCCCAAGCCGGGCAGTCTCGGCGACATCAACGCGCGCGGCAGTTCGAGTGTCGGTGCGCTCAGGCTGATGGCCGCCGAGCAGAACGGGATCGAACTGACGTGGGATCGCGACACGATCTGGGCGCAGCTCAAGGGCGAAGTCGATACGGCGAACTGGACCGCGACGATGCGCGCGTGGGACGAGAAACGCCGTGTCGCATTGCGGGCCCGGTGCGCGCAACTGAAGGCGCGCGTCGGCGATCTGCTGGTGAAGGGCAAGCCGAAACTGCAGCGCATTCGCCTGTACGTGTTCGGTTTTTCGCGCGGGGCGGCGGAGGCCCGCACGTTCTCGAACTGGCTGGCCGATGCGCTGGACCCCGATTTCAGCCTGTGCGGCGTGCCCGTGTCGTACGACTTTCTCGGCATCTTCGATACGGTCGCGTCGGTCGGCATCGCGCAAAGCACGGCCGCGACGTTGTTCGACGGGCACGGCGGCTGGGGACGCAAGGAACTGATGGGCGTGCCGCACTACGTGCGCCGCTGCGTCCATATGGTCGCCGCCCACGAGCCGCGCGGATCGTTCCCGCTCGACCTGATCGATGCGTCGCGGGACGGGCATGAGGAGATCGTTTATCCGGGCGTGCATTCGGACGTCGGCGGCGGTTACGGGCCGGGCGAGCAGGGGCGCGGCACGGGCGACGCGGACAAGCTGTCGCAGGTGCCGCTGCTCGACATGTATCGCGAAGCGCGCAAGGCCGGTGTTCCACTCGACATCAAGGGGCCCGGTGTCGCTGCCGAAGCGGCGGCGGCATTCGCGATTTCTCCCGCGCTCAAGCGCGCGTTTTCCGCCTATGTGAGCACGAGCGCCGACTATTACTACGCGAAGGAGCACGGCACGCCGGGCCTGATGCGTGCGCACTATGGGCTTTACCTGCGCTGGCGCAGGATGCGGCTCGACAATCTGCGTTCGCAACCGTCGTTTCTCGCCGCCAAGGCTGCCTATCCGCAGGATGCCGTCGATCTCGACAGCGCGAACGAGGAACTGCGGCTCGAATGGCGCGACCTGCTCGAATGCGAGAAAGAAGGCGGACCGACCGTGGGCCGGTACGCGGGCAACGCGGTCAGCCGCAAGATCACGCAGAACCCGAAGGCGGCGGCCGTCATTTCGCCGGCCGTCCTGCCGATCGCCGCGGGCCTGCAGTCCGCGCTTCCGCTCGTCGGCCCGCTGGTGCGCGCGAGCGCCAAGCGCGCCGAGGATTTCTTCCAGTTGCAGCTCGACGAGAAATGGAAGCAGTGGCTCGAGGTGCGGGGCGACTGGAACATGGGGCCGCCGGAAGCCCCGATCAGCGCGCTGTACGACAACTTCATGCATGACTCTCGCGCGTGGTTCAAGCCACTGGGCGACGACGACGACGTGTGGAACCACAACCAGATCAAAGCGCTGAAAACCCGCCAGGCCGAGTTCGAGCGCCAGCACGCCGAGTGGAAGAAACGCCAGCAACTCGGCGTGCCGGGACCCTCGCAGATCATGCAGATGATGGGAGCCGGTGCGCTCGGCCTCGGGCCGGCCGCCAACGTCGCGCCGGAGCCCGAACCGCGTTCGCCGCTGACCGCGCGGCAGGCCGGCATCCTGAAACGTTACGACGCCGCGCAGCAGGCTGCACAGAAAGCCCGCGCGGCCCAGGATGCCACCGCGCCGACCGACAGCGCCGTGTTGACCGACCCGAAAGTCACCGGTGGTCTCGCGCTGCAGGATTCGGGACGCGAGTTTTCGTTCGTCTGGGGCTACCTGCGCTGGCGCACCGTCTACGTGAACGGCGTGCGCTGGGACGCGCCCCATGTGCCGAGCGTACAGGAAGACATGGAGGCGATGCGTCAGCAGATGCAGCGCAACGTCGACATGAGCAAGCTGTTCCGATGAACCGATTGGATACGAACCCGCCGGCGCGACACGCATTCGCGCGCGATTGCCGAGAAACGACATGGATCTAGTTGCCGCATTAACGGGGTACGGGCAAGCGACCCGTCATATCCAGATCGATACCGCGATGCCGGGCGCCTTCGTGGTCGAGCGCTTTCACGGTCGTGAAGGGATCAGCGAATCGTTCCGGTTCGAGATCGACGTGTTGTCGAGCGAGCCGTTTCTCGATCTCGCGCCGCTGATCGGCAGCGCCGCGCGGCTGCGTCTCGCGACGGCGGCGGGCGAACGATGCTGGAACGGCTACGTCACGCATGCCGCTTATGCGGAGAGTGACGGCGAGTTCACGCGCTATCGGCTCACGATGGAATCGTGGCTCGCGCTGCTGCAGCTGCGCCGCAATTGTTTGTATTTCGTCGATCTCGATGCCGAGGGTATCTGCGAGCGCGTGTTCGGCGACTATCCGGAAGCGCATTGGCGCTGTGAACGCGTCGAGCCGCTGCGATCGTTTCGCTTGCGCGGCCAGTATCGCGAAACGGATCTCGATTTCGTGTTGCGGCAGTTGTCCGAGGCCGGGCTGTCGTTTCGCATCGAGCACGGGCAGGACGCGGGGAAGGCGCCGTCGGGCGACCATACCGTCGTCGTGTTCGACCGCCATGCGCGGCTGCCCGACGGCAGCGCCATCGCATTCAATGCGCAGGACGTCGGCGATCCGGACGGCGTGATGACGCAATTCTCCGATCGGCGTCAGCTCGTGCCGGATCGCGTGGTGGCGACGAGCTGGAAAGCCAGCGAACTTCATGCGCTTGCCGGCCATGCGCAACAGCCCGCGGACGCCGACGCGCCGCTGCTGCCGGTGCGGGAGATCTACGACGGCCAGCGCGCCGGCCGCTTCGACACGAGCGGCGATGCGCAGCGTTATGCCGAACAGCGTCTCGACGCGCTGCAGCTCGCGAAACGGGTCTACCGTGGCGGCGGCTCGTCGCGCACGCTCGAGACCGGCAAGGTCCATACGCTGAACGACTATCTGGGCGGCACCGTGCGATTCGTGCCGCTGTCGATCGAGCACGAGGCCGTGAACAACCTCGGCGCGCAGATCGGGCAGCTGTTCGGACGCGGCGAGCTCGACAAGGGTCTTTATCGCAACCGCTTCGTCGCGGTGCCGGAGGGCACGCCGATCGTGCCGCCGTTCCGCGACCGGCCGACGGTGTACGGGGTGCAGACCGCGATCGTCGTCGGCGAGCCGGGTGGGCGCGTCAGCAGCACGCGCGATCACCAGGTCCGCATCCAGTTTCCGTGGATGCGCGGTGCCGCGCCACTGCCGGGCGGGCTGACGGATACGGCAAGCCGGTCCAATCCGGCCGGCCACGCGCCGGGCGATCACCGTTCCGGCATTCTGGTTCGCGTCGCCGAACAGGCGGCCGGGCCGAATTTCGGTCACGCGTTTGCGCCGCGCGTGGGGGCGGAAGTGGTGGTCGGTTTCGAGTCGGGCAACATCGATGCGCCGGTCGTGCTCGGCCAGGTGTACGGCGGGCGCGTGCGTCCGCCGTTCTCCGCGGGCGAAGGCAGCGACGCGAACCATTCAGGAACACTGACGGGCCTGCAGACGCAAACCCTCGATGGGCAACCCGGCAGCCGGTGGGTGATGGACGATGCGGCCGGACAACTGCGTCACGAGCTGAGCAATTCCACTGCCGACACGCGTCTTGCGCAGGGCTATCTGATCGACCAGCAGGGCACGATGCGCGGCGCCTATCGCGGTGAAGGCTTCGAACTGACGACGCAGGGCTGGGGTGTGGTGCGGGCCGGCGCGGGCGTGCTGATGTCGAGTACCGCGCGCCGGCTCGGCGCATCGACGCAGATGGATGTCGCCGAACGCGTGGAGCAATTGAAGGACGCGGCGAAAACGGCGCAGGAACTCGACACCGCGGCGACGGGTGCGCAGGCGGTCGGCCTGAGCGCGAACAAGACGCAGACGGATTTCCTCAAGGCGATCGATCCTGCACAGGACGGCAAGTATGCGGGCAGCGTGGGCGGCCAGAGCGCGACCAAGCCGACCGGGACGCAGCGCGACGGCGGCGACCCCGTCGAGCGATTCGCGACGCCCGCGGTGCTGATGGAGTCGCCGGAGAACATCGTGGTGACGACGCCGGACAGCGCGGTGTCGTATGCGGCGCAGCACGTTCATCTGACGTCGCAGGGCGATGCACACGTCGGCGCCGGTGCGACGGTAGCCGCGGCGACGGGCGATGCGATGAGCCTGTACAGCGTGGCCGGCGGGCTCAAGGCGATCGCGGGCGAAGGGCCGGTGAGCGTCGAGGCGCACGCGTCGACGATGGAGATTCTCGCCGACCAGACCGTGCGCGTGACGTCGACCGACGAGCGCGTCGACGTGCTCGCGCAGGACGCGATCGTGCTGCAGCAGGGGCCGAACCGGATCACGTTGAAGGGCGGCGACATCATCGTCGAGACGCCGGGGCAGTTCGCGGTGAAGGCGGGCGGGCATCCGTTCCCGGGGCCGCGCGCGACGAGCGTGAAGCTGCCGGCGCTGCCGGTGTTGCCGCAGGGCGATCCGTGCGATTTTCTCGTGCAGGCGCTGGCGGCGAGTCCGGCGGGGCGGGGGGCGGTGGCGGGGGGCGGAAGTTTGGCGGGTGCGGCGAGTTCGATCGCCGGTACGACGCTACCGACAGCGGGCGGTGCCGTCGGCGCGGCGCAGGCATTTTTCCGTGCACCCGGTCAGCCGTTGCCCGCGCCTTCCGTCGCTGCATCCACGGCGGCGGAGGGGAGATCGGGTCCCTCGCTCGGTTATTCGACGCCGCCACCTGTGTCCAGCGAGCTGGAGGGCATGCCAAAAAAAGGTCCGGCTGCACAAAGTGGACCGTGCAATCTTCACGTTCCCGCGATCAAGAAGGAGGAGCACACCATCAGTATGGGGTCTGCCGACTATTATCAGACAGATGAGAGCGGCAATCCCCGATTGAAGGATGGAAAACCCAACTGGCTTCAATATGCGGCATCGACCGGGACGTACGATATCGGCTATGCACCTGCGACGGCGACGTTGACGGCAACCGTCCGTATCAAGGTTCATTTGAAGGATCAATACTGGATCAACCAGGGGCGTGTCCATATGGATCCGTCGACGGGCAAGCCGTTTTCGGTGCCGTACAACAGCGACGGCATACGGGACGGCTTGATCATCAGGGTAGTGGACCGACCCGGGGGTCTTGCTGCCGTGTCGGGCTTCAAGAAGCGCATCGAGGAAGGACTGAACCGGGGGAATTACTCGATGCAGCCGAAGGCGTGTCCGCTCGGCAAGGCATGTACATGCAAGGTCAAGGTGAAACTTGAAGTCGAACTCGTTCAAACCGGGAGATGCCATGCCGAGATCAATCTCTTTCCCAAGGTAACGCGGGCGAACTCGGCGAATTGGGGGGAGGTGCAAGTCGAGTGGGACGACGAACAGAGGCGGTATGTCCCAACGTCGACACAGCACGCGATCGTGCATGAGACCGGGCATTTGTTCGGTTGGCCGGATGAGTACTTTCTGGGCGGCGGCGCTGTGTTCGGAAAGTACATCAATTCACAGCATCTGGTCGATCTGAAAATGGCGCAACTTGTCGACAACTGGCAGCGAACGACCCAGACGAACTTGATGGGGGCCGGAATGCTCACGGAAAAGCCGGTAATTCCGAAGTACTACATGTATGGCTTCCGTGACTGGTTCAATGAAAAAACCGGAATTGACTGGGAAGTTCTGAAATGATGCGTCTTTTCCTTTTTTTTGCAGTGTCGGTGATTTCTTTCGGAGTGGTGGATATGGCGCTCGCACAAGATCGCGCGGATTATTTCGAGATTCGTAGTGGACAGGGGCAGTTCAATCCGTCGCCATCGATGATCTTCACCACCGACGGCCGGACGGTGTCGTATTTTTCGCGTGGACGAGATATTGATCCGATGCCGCCGTCGGGTTACTTCGGAATCGGGAAATATACGGCGGAACTTACGGGAGCGTATCGCCAGCATGTCGATATGGTGAAGGCGACGTTGAGCAGCAGGACGATCCCCCAGATCCGTGCAATCAATCGGGGGCCCGTGCTCGTGTATTCGTTTGACAAGGACGGACACCACTACGAGGGCACGTACAACTACCAGTTCGACGATCAATTCAACGACAATCTTTCGGTGCTTTATGACCTTGCCCACGATCTGCTGGCGCACGGCAGGCCCGAGATCAATCTTCATCCGGAATTTTCAGTGCGATCCACGGCGGAACATCTTGTCGTCGATATGACGTTCGCGAACGACGGCAAGCAGGACGTGACGGTCGACGGTCCGGATCATTGGTCGCCGGATTTGGCGCGTCCCGATTTGCAATATGTACAGATCGGCGGCGGCAGCGACCACGTTCGATTCCGCATCAGGCTTGTCAGCAAATATCTAAGCGACGCATCGCGTCGTTATCGGCGCGAAATCATCGTCAAGCCGGGCCAGTCCGAGCGGATCGAATTTCTCGTGCCGTATGCGGATTTGACCTATGGCGCCGATTCGGCAATGCGGAGCGTCGAGGCTGGCAACTACGTTTTCGTCGGCAAGATGAACCTCGACATCCTTCATCCGCATGAAATGGACGGGCGGTTCTTTACGCCGATGGACCGGCTGGAAAACGTGAAACTGACGAGGGAGTGATCCAGACGTGATGCAGGCTACACGCATCGTCGTCCGACATTGTCGATTCGCTCCAACTCAATCGCATGCCGGTCGAACTCGAATTCAGGCGGTGAGGGCGGCGCGGGCGCGCATCGATGGAATGGACGTCTGGACAAACAATCTTATGATCCCGAGTCGGCAATATGTCGAAGTCGAGCGGCGCAACGGCGCGGGAGCGGCGTGATGCTGATCGACGTTTCCCCGTGTGAGGTGCCGATCGGGATATGGGCACCATGCCGCCGGCGAAGTATACGGGCATCGAAAAATACACGGCAGAACTGATTTGAGACATAGCCCAGCGAATCCCGAACCAAACATCATGTCGACCCAATCCGATCTCATCCAGGCATTCTTCCGCGGCTGGTCGCAGCACGACCGGTTCCTGTGGCTGACCACGCCGCTCGGCGCGGACAAACTCGTCGCGGAGAGCCTGCAAGGATGGGAGTCGCTCGATCGCGGCGGCTTCCGGTTCCAGGTCACCGCGCTGACCGAGCGCCCCGACGTGCCGCTCGACAAGCTGATCGGTGCATCGATCCTCGTCGAATGGCAGCTCGCGGACGGGCAGGACGCACGGCGCCCGTTCCACGGCCACGTGACGGCTGCGGAACTCGTCGGCTACAACGGCGGGCTCGCACGCGTGCGGCTCGTCGTCGAACCGTGGCTCGCGCTGCTGCATCAGCGCGTCGACAGCTACAACTTCGTGAACGCGAGCGTGGTCGAGATCAGCGAGCAGATCTTCGCGCACTACGCGCGTGGCGCGATCGCGCCGGCATGGCGCTGGGCGCTCGCCGACCCGGCGAAATATGCGAACCGCAGCCTGACTGCACAAGCCGGCGAATCGGACTTCGCGTTTCTCGAACGACTGTGGGCGGAAGAGGGCATCTTCTACTGGTTCGAACACGAAGGCGATGCGCACTCGGCGGACCTTGGCAAGCACACGCTCGTCCTCGCCGATACGAACCAGCGCTTCGCCCCGGCCGAACCCGAAGTCGTCGGTTTCCATCAGACGAGCGACGGCGATCCGCGCGGCGGCATCCGGCAATTCATGAATGCGCGCCGCTGGCGCATCGGCAGCGTCGCGCGCGCAAGCTGGGATTATCGAAGCCTGTCGACCCGTGCGTCCGGCGTGCGCGCGAGCGGCGCGGTCGCGCCGGGCGAGGATCGCGATGTCGCCGGCCCGTACGCGTTCCAGACCGCCGCGATCGGCGATCAGCGCGCGCAACAGCAACTCGATGCGCAGCGCGTGGCGGCGCTGCAGACCGAAGGCAGCGGCACGCGTCGCGATTTGCGGCCGGGGCTGCACTTCGCGATGTCGCAGCATCCGTCGCTCGATCCATCGCGCGCGTTCGTGTGCCTGCGCGTCGAGCACGACGCGCGCGCGAACGTGAGCGCCGACGTGCACGGCGCGATCGCGCAACGGCTGGGCGCGATTCCGCCGATGCTTGATGCCGCACCCGGCGAGCTGGGCGGCGCGCAGGCGCTGCACGCGGCATTCGACGCCGCGACGCACGCTGGCGGCGCGCTGGTAGACGGCGACGAGGTGTACCGGAACCGCTTCGCCGCGCTGCCGTTCGACCAGGCTTACCGGCCGTTGGCGCCGAACGGGCATGGCGCACGCGTGCATCCGGTCGCGGTGATGCCGGGTGCCCAGACGAGCATCGTGGTCGGCGCGGGCGATCCGGTTCATACCGAACGCGATCACCGGATCCGGATCCAGCATCATGCGCAGCGCGGGCAGAATTCCGCGAGTCGCGACGAACATCCGCGCGCGGCGAACGCGCCGGCCGATCGCGGCGCGGGCACCTGGACGCGCATGGTGACACCGGTCGGCGGCGACAACTGGGGCGGGGTGAGCGTGCCGCGCGTCGGTCAGGAAGTCTGGACCGAATGGCTGGAAGGCCAGCCCGACCGGCCGGTTGCGGTCGCCGCGCTATACAACGGGCAAGGCAACGCGGACGCGCAGCACAATGCGCTGGCGGGCGGCCCGAGCGGCAGCACGGCCAATGCGGCGGCCTGGTTTGCCGGCAACGACCACGCGGCCGTGCTGACCGGCTTCAAGACGCAGGACCTGAGTGCGAGTCAGACCGGTGCGGGTGGCTCTCGACAATTCATGCTGGACGATACGGCTGGGCAGTCGAGTGCGCGCCTTTATACGACCGATCACGGCAGCGGCCTGACGCTCGGACACATCAAGCAGGTGCAGGACAACCGGCGTCTGGCCGATCGCGGCTACGGCGCCGAACTGTCGACGCAGGCAGCCGCCGCGCTGCGCGCCGGCGCCGGCTTGCTGATCAGCACGGCGCCCGGCGTGAACCAGATGGACGCGAGTGCGGCGAGCCAGGTGCTCGCGCAGCAACGCGAGATGCTGCAGGGGCTCGCGAGCTTCGCGCGCAAGCAGGGGGCGGAGCCGGGCACGCGCACGGCGCAGCCCGGTGGTGTCGCGACTGTCGGCGACACGACATCGCAGCTCGCGGCGATCGAGGGCCTGCGGCAAAGCCAGGTGTCGCTCGGCGCAACGCGCGAAGGCAGCGGCGCGGGCGGTGCCGGCGGCGGCGGTGCGGTTGCGTGGCAGCATCCGCATCTCGTCGCGCACGGCGCGGCCGGCGTCGCCGCGCTGACGGCGCAAAGCCACGTGTGGACGTCGGGCACGCAAACCGTGCTGAGCGCCGGACGCGACGTGCAGGTCACGGTCCAGGGCAAGTCGAGCATCGTCGCGAAGGAAGGCATCGCGCTGTACACGCACGGCACCCCGGGCGGCGGCCGCCCCGTGCCGGCCGCCGGGATTGCGCTTCATGCCGCGACGGGCGCCGTCACCGTGCAGGCGCAGAACGCCGGGACGCTCGACGCCAGTGCGCAGCGTACGGTGACTGTATCGAGCGCGCAGGCAAGTGTCGCGCTGCAGTCGCCGAAGCGGCTGCTGCTGACGGCGGCCAACGCGTTCCTGAAGATGGAGGGCAACGACATCGTGATCGGCGCGCCGGGCAAGGCGACGTTCCATGCGGCCCAGCACACGCTGACCGGCCCGCGATCCGCGAACGTCCAGTTGCCGTCGATGAACAAGCCCGCATGCGTCGAATGCATGCGGGATCTCGCGCATCGCCACGAAGCGATTGCCACGCGCGGATGACGACGATGACTGCGCTGCTCCAGACATGGGAAACGACGGCGGCCGCCGAGCATGCTGCGTTTCCGGATGCACATCGCTATCTGTTGGCCGATGCGTCGCAGTTGCCGATCAACGCGGCGCCCTGGCGCGAGTTGATTGCGCAAGGACAGGTTCACAACGTGCTGGCTGGCCAGCCCGAGGCGACCAGTCCGGAGGTCTGCGCGCTGGTGTGCGACTATCGCGCACCGCACGTGCCGGCGCTGCTCGAACGGCAGCTCGCGCGGCGGCCGTTCGCGTTTCTGTCGCTGGTCAGCGTGTATCCGCTCGATGAACTCGTGCCGAAACTCGGCGTCAGGACGCGCGTGACGCTGCCCGACGATCGCGACGGGCTGCTGCGGTTCTACGACGCGGCAGTGTTTCAGACGCTGGCGGGCGCGCTGTCCGAGTCGCGCTATCAGGCGCTGTTGTCGCCGTGCGTGTCGTGGACCTGGGTGCGTCGCGACGGCACCGTCGGTACGGTGCGGCATCCGCGCCGGCACGAACGGATCTTCTATCCACGTGTGGATGCCCGCGAGCTCGACGCGTTGCGGCACGAGAGCCGGCCGGACGCCGTGCTCGCCGAATTGCGACGCAACGGCCGGATCCCCGTCGACGCGGATCCGTTCGAAACCTATGCGAGCATGCGCAGCCTGTTCGGGTTGCTGGACGCACAGGGGCTGCACGATGACCGGCTCGCCTACCGGATCGGTGCGACGCTGGCGATGTACGCCCACGTGCGGCTCGACGACGCGATCGTCGCCGACTGCATCGCTGCGCATCGGAACGATCACGATGCGTTATGCGAAGCATTGCTCGACCATCTGATCGAGCACGACGATGCTGCGAGTGTCGACACGGAACCGGAGGCGCGGCGATGAATGTGGCCGCCCTGTTTTCATTCCGCGGCCGGGCCGGGCGCTTGGAATGGTGGTGCGTGACCGTGCCGTTGCTGCTCGCCGGCTCCGCGCTCGACGCGCTCGCCGATCTGCCCGCCGCGCAGCGGGCCCGGACGTTCGTCGATGTCGTCGGCTGGGCATTCGCGATCGTGATGATCTGGATGCTCGTCGCGGTGTCGGTGCGGCGGTGGCACGACCTCGGCAAGTCGGGATGGTGGACGCTTCTTCATGCGATCCCGGTCGGAGGCGCATTCATCGCCATTGCGATGAACGGGTTCTATCGCGGGGATGACGCGCGCAACCGGTTCGGTCCGCCATCGCCGGACGCAGGCAACAACGACGCAAGTTTGTGAGGGTATCGATGAAATTCAGAGCAGGGATGCACGTTTTGGCGCTGATCGGGCTGACGGTGCTCGCCGCATGCAGCAAGCACGGTGTCGATGCGTCGGCGGAGCCGCATAACGTGTGCGTCACCGGATACAACGAGTACGGTCGCAAGCTGCACGAATTCTGGCTCGACAACGAGCACAAGTCGGGATGCTTCGGCAATCCGTCGGCACGCGAGGACGGCGAGGCATTCGGCGGCGGCGGCGGCTTTGCCTGCGGCTGCAAGGTCACGCCGGGGCAGAAGGTAAAGCTGTTCTGGGAATTCGCGCAGCCGCTGGACGACATTCAGCGCGGCATCCAGCCCGAGCGCAAGACGATCGACGTGACCATTCCTCAGCCGGAATCGCCGACGTCGCGCTATCTGCGTGTGTATTTCCGCAAGAACGGCACGGCAGAGTTGCAGTGGGTCGACGACATGAATGCGCCCGAACTCAAACCGACGCAGGAGAAGTAAGTGTCATGGCCGAAATCAACCTGAAGAAGGACGCCGTCTCCGCGGAGACGGACCGCGTCAAGGCGGAGGCCGAGCAGATGTGTCCCGCATGCGAACACATGCTGTGGGTCAGCTTCTATTTCGACGGATTCGGCTTCGGCGAGAAGGACGGTCCGCGCACCAATATCCTGAAGCTGTTCAACGCCGCGTACGACAAGAAGAACAAGAACATGCGGCGCTTCTACTATCCGGGGCTCGGCGCCGATTTCGACCCCGAGGCCGGTGTGCTGAGCGAGGTCCTGAAGGGCAAGGCGACGGATACGATCAGCGAGAAGGCCGGCGACAAGCTCAAGGAGCAGACGGTCGACAAGGCCAAGGAAAAGGCGCAGAAGGCCGCCGAGGATGCGTGGAAGCAGAGCGGCAAGATCAGCAATCCTACGTTCGGAAATCGCGTGAGCGACACGTTCGATACGCTGGTCGGCAAGACGAAAGAGGGCTTGGGCGACGCGCGCAAGCGGATCGAGCGCGCGATCGAGCGGCCCGGGTCGGAAAAGAATCGCGCACTGCGCTATCTGCGGCATGAATGGAAGGGCTTCTGGCGCGACGTCGTCAAGTATCCGTACCGGATTCCGAAAACCGTGCTGAAGGAGGTCGGCAAGGAAACGCTGGGCGCGGCGGCCGAGTCGTTCCAGCTCTCGCGCGATACGAAGCTGGGCGCCGCACTGTTCAATACGGGTGTGGATACGCGCCTGAAGGCGGCGGAAGAGGATTTCAAGGCGGCGGTGGCCGGCGCGAAGCAGGCCGGCACGGTGAACAAGATCCATGTCGCGATCTTCGGCTACGACATGGGCGGCGGCCTTGCGCTCGCTTTCGCCAAGCAATTGCTCGACGAGGTCGCCAAGGGCGGAAAATACGACGGCGTTCAGGTCAAGATCAAGTTCATGGGGCTGTTCGATTGCGTGACGAACCGCTTCGACGACAACCTGCTGACGGGCTACATCCCGCTGAGCAACGCGGTGTCGTCGGATCTGATCCTGTCGCCGGACATCGAGAAATGCGTGCACTATGCGGCCGCCCACGAACTGCGCGTGTACAAGCCGCTGACGATGCTCGGTGTCGACCCGTCCGACATGCGTGGTCGGCGGCAGGAGCGCCTGTTTCCCGGCGCGCAGGTGGACGTGGGCGGCGGCGCGATCGAAGGCGAGGACGGCATTTCCGACAAGCTGGCGCGCGTGCCGCTCGAGATGATGTACCACCGCGCGTACGGCGCGGGCATTCCGATGCCGAGCCTGACCGCGCTGGCGAACGAGGACGGCGCGCTGTATCAGCAGATCGTCGCGCCGCCCGAGATCCAGAATTTCCAGCTCGACTACCGGCTGGCCGTCAAGAAACTCGTGGCGACGACACGCGAGATTCCGTCGCTCACGCCACTGGGTACAGGCATCGGCTATCCGTCGGCGACGCTCAAGCCGTCGATCGGGCCGCTCGATTTCCTCAATCCGAAACCCGTGCCCGACATGACGGACGGTTGCCGCGTGCCCGATCCGGCGCCGCCTCGCCCGATCGTCGTGACCGACCTGCCGAAGGACATCCAGGGCGAGCTCAAGGGCCATATGGTCGTGTATATCCAGTGGCTGCGCATGTGGTACGACCAGGCCGAGAATCGCGCGGCCGCGGCGCAGCGCAAGCCGGGCTGGCTCGGCGGCGCGGCCAATCCGCTGGCGTACGGACGTTACGAGAAGCTGGTGCGCGAGATCGATTTCCAGAAGCAGCACGGTACGCGCCCGGGATACGGGTTCGATGGCAAGCAGGCAATGAAGCAGCTCGGCGGCGAGTTGCCACCGTCGATATTCAACACCGACCCGCAGGCGCAGGCGCTGTTCTGGCTCTGGAATAATCCGGGCGAGCGCCTGCCTCAGGTCGAGGCGATGTATCCGCTGTTCGTGAAGCACGTGCACGACAGCATGGCCGAGAGCGACGTCGAGTCGGTGTGGAGCCACCTCGTGTCGATCAAGAACTACATGAACACGCGGGCGATGCAGAAAATCGCGACCGCACCCGACAAGTCGTTCCTGGACCGTGTCGCGGACGTGTACCAATCGCTGGTATCGACCGTATCGGCACCGTCAGGCACGACGGTCGTTCGATAGTCCGGTCGTTCGGTAGGTCCGCCTCTCGCCGACACCGGCTGCCGATAGGCAGCCTGCCCGTGCGTCACTGCGAGATGTACCAGAGCGCGTCCGCGCTGGCGCGCGACGGCTGGGCGGCCGCGGCCGGTGCTTGAGCCGGCGCGGGCGGCGGCGTGTTCGACGTGATGGCCGTCGGCAGTGTGGCGGGAATATTCGCGGTCGAGGGCGAGGCCGCCGCCGTTCCCGACGTCGACGGCGTATTCACGTACCACAGCGCGTCGGCCGACGCGGTGCGTTTCGCTGCCGTATCGGGCGCGGTGTTCGTCGCCGCATTCATCGCCGTCCTGGCCGATTTCTTCGATGCCGAAGTCGAGGCCCCGGCCTTCGCCGTCCCCGCCATCCCGTCCTGCGCGGTCATGCCTGCGGCCGCGGCACTGCGCTGCGCGCGCGCTTCGAACGGCCCGAGCTGGAAGATCAACGTTTGCGCGGGACGCGTCACGACGGCATACGGAAACTGCAGCTCCCACGACATCAGCACGCGCCCGGCCGACGTCTCGGTGAAGATCGCCGGCACGTGCTTCATGTCGCTGAACTGCACGTAGACCCGCGCGCCGTCGTCGAACACCTGGGTCGGCTTGGCCTGGTCGGCGCCCGTGACCGTCCATCCGAAATTGTACGTGCCGGCCGGGCCGGCGGGGCCGCCCTGCGGCGACGGAGGCGGCGAGGCCGGCGATAGCGTGCGTGCGCGCGTGACGGGCGGCGCCGACACGCTCAGGCTCGCGAACGGGTTGTACGTCTGCGCCTGTTGCGGCGGCGTAAAGGACGGTGGAAGGATGGGCATGGGAGTATCCGGCGAATCCGGCATGGTCCGGATTGCATCATAGACCTTGCGCGCATACGCGAGGCGCTTGTCGGGCGATGCGGAGTTGTACGCGCCGATCGCGTTCCAGGTGGGGCCGAGCTGGCGGATGTTCTGCGACAGGATCCACGCGCCGACATACGCGTTCGTGCAGGCATCGAACAGGCTTTCCCGCGTGATCCCTTCGCGCGCGAGCGTCGGCAGCCACGTGCTGTTGATCTGCATCAGCCCGATGTCGACCGTGCCGTTGGTGTTCGTGTTCATCGCATTCGGATTCATCCCCGACTCGACCTGCGCGATGCCGCGCATCAGGGCGACGCTGACGTGCTGGAACGCGGCCGCGTCGTCCAGGCAATCGGCCCGTGCGACGCCGGAGAGCGCGCAGGAAAGCGCGATCGTCGAGGCGAGGGTCAGCGCGTTGCGGCTGAGCGGGCGA
>NZ_JBYQCG010000007.1:76163-126836 GCF_057837105.1 Burkholderia sp. APQ4-4ca
GACATACGCGTTCGTGCAGGCATCGAACAGGCTTTCCCGCGTGATCCCTTCGCGCGCGAGCGTCGGCAGCCACGTGCTGTTGATCTGCATCAGCCCGATGTCGACCGTGCCGTTGGTGTTCGTGTTCATCGCATTCGGATTCATCCCCGACTCGACCTGCGCGATGCCGCGCATCAGGGCGACGCTGACGTGCTGGAACGCGGCCGCGTCGTCCAGGCAATCGGCCCGTGCGACGCCGGAGAGCGCGCAGGAAAGCGCGATCGTCGAGGCGAGGGTCAGCGCGTTGCGGCTGAGCGGGCGAGTGGTATGACGCGGCATGGCAGGATGGGGCGGAATCCGGGCGCCCGGTGCAAGGAAATTACGCAGACGCGAAGTGTGCCATAGCAGGCGGGCAAATGGCTCGTGTCAAACTTTCCTTTGCATTTTCCCGTGCGGGTGCCGCGCATTTTTATCGCGCCGGATCACGGTTCGAGGCGATCGCGAATCGGTAAAAATGGCCGGCATTGGGCGAATGCCGACGCAATGGCGGGGACGGAAACCTGACGTATTACGTCAGGTGCGCGATGAAACCGGCGATGAACCAGTGAAACGGAAAATCGCCGGGCACCCCGACAACGCCGCGATGTTCGCGTACGAGAAAGGCGCGACGATGGACTACGAAACGCTCGCGCCCGCGCGCCGCCGCGACGCCGCCTCGATGAGTTGCGCCAGCGCTTGCGCGGGCTCCGACATCGTGCGCCGCGCACGATGCACGAGCCCGATGTCGCGGTGAAACGTGTGAGGCCCGAGGTCGATCGCGCGCACGCCGGCCGGCCAGCGGCGATACACGGCGGTCTGCGGCACGATCGCGACGCCGACGCCGTTCGCGACCAGCTTGACGATCGCGTCGAGCTCGTCGAGCTCGCAGGTGTCGCGCACCGCGAGGTGCATCTTGCGCAGAAAGCGATCGACCTGGCGGCCGCCGAACGACGCACGGTCGTAGCGTACGAACGGTTCGTTCGCGAGCAGCGCGGCCCAGTCCTTGCCCATCACGCCGCGCGGCACGATCAGCCGGAACGGTTCCTGCGCGAGCGTCGTCCAGTGCAGGTCGCTCTGCAGCGCAAACGGCGGCCGGATGATCGCGGCCATGTCGATCTCGCCCGCGTCGACCCGGTTGACCAGCTCGATCGACAGCCCGGGTATCACGCGCGTGCGGCACGCGGGGTGCCGGCGATGGAAATCGGCGAGCGCGGCCGGCAGCAGCGCGCTCTGCACCGACGCGATCGCGCCGATCGTCACGCGCACGGCGGCTGGCGAGCCGGGCGCGGACGAACTCAGGTTCTCGTACAGGCTGATCAGCGCCTGCGCCTGGTCGAGCACGTGATGGCCTCGCTCGTTGAGCCGCGCCGATCGCCCTTGCCGGTCGAACAGCGCGAAGCCTAGCTCGGCTTCGAGGCGCTGCATCTGCGCGCTGACGGCCGCCTGCGTGAGCCCGATACGGTTGCCGGCGGCGGCAAAGGTGCCTTCCCGGGCGACGGCGACGAGGGTTTTCAGCTCACGGATCATTCATCAATTCCATTTGTGAATGGGCCAATTTTATATTGATTTAATTTTTGCTCGGCGTTGTCTACCATGATGCCGTCCTCGCGCCACGCGAGCATTCCTTCACGAGGCCATCATGAGTCTTTCCCCGTTTCACCTGGCGATTCCCGTCTACGACCTGCCGGCCGCGCGCGATTTCTACGGCCGCGTGTTCGGTCTGGAAGAGGGGCGTTCGAGTGCGCAGTGGGTCGACTTCAACTTCTACGGGCATCAACTCGTGATCCACCAGCATCCGAAAACCGCGTCACAGGAAGGTGCGCATACGAATGCGGTCGACGGCCACGACGTACCGGTGCCGCATTTCGGGATCGTGCTCGACTGGGCGAGCTGGGAAGCGCTCGCCGAGCGGCTGCGTTCGTTCGGCGTGACTTTCGTGATCGAGCCGTACGTGCGGTTCCAGGGGCAGGTCGGCGAACAGGCGACGATGTTCCTGTTCGATCCGTGCGGCAATGCGCTCGAATTCAAGGCGTTCCGCGACATCGGCCAGCTGTTCGCGAAGTGACCGGCCACGGCACCGGCGCCGATTGAACCTGGGTGCGAGAATGCGGCCTTCGGCACGGCCGCGCGCAGGTGCGGCGGCCGGCGCCGCGCCGCACGGTATGGGCCCGTGCGCATCGCTCTCCAAGGAACCCGTATGGACAGTCACATTGCGCCGGTGGCGCTGAACAAGGCCTACCGTCTGCTCAATCACGGCCCGACCGTGCTCGTGTCGGCCCGCCACGATGGCGTCGACAACGTGATGGCCGCCGCCTGGGCGTGCGCGCTCGACTTCCTGCCGCCGAAGCTGACGGTCGTGCTCGACAAATCCGCGAAGACGCGCGAACTCGTCGAGCGCAGCGGCACGTTCGTGATCCAGGTGCCGACGGCCGCGCAATTGCAGCTCACGCATGCAGTCGGCAGCCACAGCCTCGCGCAGCGGCCCGACAAGCTGCGCGAAGCGGGCGTCACGTTGTTCGACGTCGACGGCCACGATTTGCCGTTCGTCGCCGGCTGCTCGGGCTGGCTCGCGTGCAAGCTGATTCCGGAGCCGCACAACCAGCAGACCTACGACCTGTTCATCGGCGAGGTGATCGGCGCGTGGTCGGACACGCGCGTGTTTCGCGACGGCCACTGGTATTTCGAATCGGCCGATCCCGCGCTGCGCAGCCTGCACTACATCGCGGGCGGCAATTTCTATGCGATCGGCGAATCGCTGCACGTCGATCCGGACGCGCAGTAAGCGCCTCACGCACTGTCCCGAATCGGGCGCGCGTCATGCGCGCTTTTTCAATTCCGCCAGCATGAGCTCGGCGAACGCCTGCGCGACGCGCGGCAGCGTGCGCCCGCGCTTCGCGACGAGCGCGATCGGCCGCGCGAATGCCGGATCGTCGATCGGCTTCACGACGAGATCGGGCTCGGCGCGCACCTCGCGTGCGGTCGCGGGCAGGATCGTCACGCCGAGGCCGCCGCGCACCATCGCGACGGCCGTCATCATGTAGGTCGGCTCGCATGCGATGTCGGGCGTGCAGCCGGCCGCGTCCAGCGCGGCATCGACGACGCTGCGCACGCTCGTGCCCTGCGCGGTGAGCACGAGCGGCACGCCGGCGACGTCGGCGGTGGTGACGCGGCGCTTGCGCGCGAGCGGATGATCCCGCGGGCACACGGCGACGAGCCGGTCGGCGCCCGCATACAGCACCTCCAGCGACGCATCGAACGTGTCGCCGCCGGTCAGCCCGAGATCGGCATCCTCGTTGCGCACGAGCGCGGTGACGAGGCTCGCGACGCCGTCGCGGATCTCGAAGCCCGCGCGCGGCACGTCGCGCCGGAACGACTGGATCAGCTCCGGCAGCATGCTCGACGCGAAGGTCGGCAGGCACGCGAGCCGCACCGTGCCGCTCGCGCCTTCGCCGAGCGCACGCGCATCGCGCAGCACGCGCTCCATGTCGTCGAGCGAGCGCTGCAACAGCGGCAGCAGTTCGCGGCCGGTCTGCGTGAGCGCAACGCTGCGGCTGTTGCGGTCGAACAGGCGCGCGCCGACGATCTCCTCGAGCCGGCGGATCTGCACGGTCAGCGCCGGCTGCGACAGGTGCAGCCGCGCGGCCGCGCGCGTGAAGTTGCCGGCGTGCGCGACGGTGACGAACGCGCGAATGTCGCGAAGATTCAGATCCATAACGGTTCATGATTGCTGCGATCAAATCATTTCAATTGTGCTATCGCTGCGCCGACCTTACGCTCGTCTCCAACAAAAGACAAGGTAGGAGACACGGATGCTGCCGTTACTCGGGCTTGGCACGATCGTCGTGCTGCTGGCCGCGATTCTGTCGAAGCGGATGTCGCCGCTCGTCGCGCTGATCATCGTGCCGATCGCCGCGTCGCTGCTCGGCGGCTTCGGATTGCACACCAGCAAATTCGTCATCGACGGGCTGAAGGGGCTTGCGCCCGTCGTCGGGATGTTCGTGTTCGCGATCCTGTACTTCGGGACAATCACCGACGCCGGCACGCTCGACCCGATCATCGACCGGATTCTGCACGCGGTCGGCACGCGGCCCACGCGCATCGTGATGGGCACCACGCTGCTCGCGCTGCTGATCCACCTCGACGGCTCGGGCGCCGTCTGTTTTCTCGTGACGATTCCGGCGGTACTGCCGCTGTACGACCGGCTGAAGATGGACCGGCGCGTGCTGGCCGCCGCCGTATCGATGGCCGCGGGCATCAACTTCCTGCCGTGGACGGGGCCGATGATTCGCGCGTCCGCGTCGCTGCACCTGCCGGTGTCGGCGCTGTTCAATCCGCTGATTCCGGTGCAGGCGATCGGGCTCGTGTTCGTGTTCGGCGTCGCGTACTGGCTCGGCCGGCGCGAGGAGAAGCGGCTTGGCCTGTCGCGCGACGATGCGTCGATCCCGCTGCCCAGGCGCGAGCTGACGCCGGACGAGCAGGCGCTGCGCCGGCCCCACCTGTTCTGGTTCAACCTCGTGCTGACGCTCGTCGTGCTCGGCACGATGGTCGTGATGGGCGAGAAGATTCCGCCGGCGATCATGTTCATGGTCGGGCTGTGCATCGCGCTGATGGTGAATTACCCCGACGTCGACATGCAGCGCAAGCGCATCGACGCGCATGCGCGTGCCGCGCTGATGATGGCCGGCATCCTGCTCGCGGCCGGCGTGTTCACCGGGATCATGCAGGGCAGCGGGATGCTGAAGGCGATGGCGCAGGCGGCGGTCGGCTTCGTGCCGCCGTCGATGGCGGGCCACATCCCGGTCGCGCTCGGTCTCGCGTCGATGCCGCTCAGCATGCTGTTCGATCCCGATTCGTTCTACTTCGGCGTGCTGCCCGTGATCGCGGAAGTGGCTGGCCAGCTCGGCGTGCCGGCCGTGCAGGTCGGACAGGCGGCGCTGCTCGGCCAGATGACGACGGGCTTTCCGGTCAGCCCGCTCACCCCGGCGACGTTCCTCGTCGTCGGCTTGTGCGGGATCGAGCTGGCCGAGCATCAGAAATTCACGTTTCCGCTGCTGTTCGGCGCGTCGATCGTGATGACGATCGCGTGCGTCGTGCTCGGCATCTTTTGATTCTTCGCGGCGGCGCACGCCGCCGGACGACGGTACGGACATGACAGCAAAGCAACCTGAACGACGCGTGCGCATCGGCGCGGGCGCCGGCTACTCCGGCGACCGGATCGAGCCCGCGGTCGAACTGGCCGAACACGGGCAGCTCGATTATCTGGTCTTCGAATGCCTGGCCGAGCGCACGATCGCGATCGCGCAGCAGGCGCGCCGCAAGGATCCGGCGCTCGGCTACGATCCGCTGCTCGACGCGCGGATGCACGCGGTGCTGCCGACTGCGGCGGCCAAGCGCGTGCGCATCGTGTCGAACATGGGCGCGGCGAACCCGCGCGCGGCCGCCCGACGTACCGCGCAGATCGCGCAGTCGCTCGGCATCGCCGGGTTGAAGGTCGCGGCGGTCGAAGGCGACGACGTGCTCGACGTCGTGCAGCGCGGCGCGTTCCGCTTCGAGGAATCGGGCGACGACGTCGCCGCGTATCGCGACCGCATCGTGTCCGCGAACGCGTATCTCGGCGCCGCGCCGATCGTCGACGCGCTCGCCGCTGGCGCGGACGTCGTGCTGACCGGGCGCGTCGCCGACCCGTCGCTGTTCGCCGCGCCGCTGATCCACGCGTTCGGCTGGCGGATGGACGACTGGGACGCGCTTGGGGCCGCGACCGTCGTCGGCCATCTGCTCGAATGCGCGGGGCAGGTGACGGGCGGCTATTTTGCCGATCCCGGCTACAAGGACGTGCCGAATCTCGCGCGGCTCGGGTTTCCGATCGGCGAGGTCGCGGCCGACGGATCGGTCGTGATCACGAAGGTGCCGCACGCGGGCGGCCGCGTGAGCGCGGCGACCTGCAAGGAACAGCTGCTCTACGAGATTCACGACCCGGCGCGGTATCTGCAACCCGACGTCGTGGCCGATTTCACGCGCGTGGCGGTCGCCGAGGAGGCGGCCGATCGCGTGCGCGTGACGGGCGGGCGCGGCGCCGCGCGGCCCGATACGCTGAAGGTGTCGGTCGCTTACGTCGACGGCTGGATCGGCGAAGGCCAGATCTCGTACGGCGGCCCCGGCGCGCTTGCGCGTGCGCGTCTGGCGCTCGACATCGTTCGCGAGCGGCTCGCGCTGACCGGCGTCGCGGCGAGCGAGCTGCGCTTCGACCTGATCGGTGTCGATGCGCTGTATGGCGACGCGACGCCGGCCGTGCGCGGCGAGCCGGCCGAGGTGCGCGTGCGGGTGGCCGGCCGCGCGGCGAACGCCGCCGAAGCCGCGCGGATCGGCAACGAAGTCGAGACGCTCTATACGAACGGGCCGGCCGGCGGCGGCGGCGCGTTCAAATCGACGCGCGAGGTGATCGCCGTGCAGTCGGTGCTGCTGCCGCGCGCGGCCGTGACGCCGTCGTTTTCATTCGTGGAGGCCTGATGCAACTGCGTGAACTCGCGCATGCGCGCACCGGCGACAAGGGCAATACGCTGAACGTGTCGGTCATCTGCCGCGATCCGCGTCATTACGACCATCTGTGCACGCATCTGGATGCGCAAGCAGTGAAGGCATGGCTCGCGGGCATCGTGCACGGCGACGTCGTGCGCTACGAGTTGCCGGCGCTCGGCGCGTTCAACTTCGTGCTGCGCGATGCGCTCGGCGGCGGGGTCACGCGCTCGCTCGCGCTCGATGCGCATGGCAAGTCGGTCAGTTCGGCGCTGCTGGCCATCGAGGTGCCGGACCCGGCGTGACGCGTGACCGTGTGCGCGGCCAGCCGCACGCGCGTTCACGCTCACATTCGGACTCACGGGGTCAGCAGTTCGCGACGCCGGTTCGCGTGCGCGAGGCGTTCGCCGGCGACGTGCAGACGCCGATTCCGACGATAGTCGCCGATCGCGCGCGGCAGGTTGTCGTGCTTGTCGCCGTCGTGGCCGGCGCGCTGGGCGATGTCGAGCTTCAGGTTGATGGGCGGTGTCGGTGGATGTGGTTCGGCGCGCGTGCGTGTACGCTACGGCCTTGCGGGTCGATGCCCGCGCGTACCGAACGGAGCCAAGCGTGAAGAACGAGATCGTAGCGCCGACCGGCGCGAATGACGAGGCCGGTCGGCGAAGCCGGCGCGCGGCCATCGCCGTGCGCGTCGCGCTTGCGTGCGTCGGCGCGCTGGCCGTGCAGGCCGCCGCCGCCGCGCCGGCGTCGTGCAACGAACGGCTGACGGCACTGATCGTACCGGCGCTGCGGCAGACCGCGTTTGCCCGGCACGACATCCATGCCGACGTGGACGAGCGCAACGGCGACGTCTATCGGATCCGCCTGTTCTCGACGCCCGACCATCCCGGCACGCCGAATCGCGAAGCGACGGTCGGGTGGGTGACACTCGATACGCGGACGATGCAGGCGCTCGACGTCACACGCGATCCCGACCGGCCGGACGTGCTGAAGATCGACCGGCGCGCGCTGTCGCGTTTCGTGTCGACGTGTTCGGTATCGGCCGCGCCGATGCACAGTGCCGTCGATTGCGATGCGCTGAACCGCCGTGCGCAGGCGCAAGGCGATGACGTGATGGGCAGTGACGCCGGGCGCGTCGTCGTCGGCAACGGGCGGCTGCCGTTTTTTTCCGCACCGGACGACGCATGCAGGATCGACGGGCTGTTCATCGTCGAGCACGACCACGTCGACGCGCGGACCGAGTACGGCCGCTTCACGTCGGTCGTCTACCTGAATCCGCGTACGCGCGGTATCGCCGAAGGATGGGTGCGAACCGCGCGGCTGAAGCCCGATGGCACCGGCATCGCACCGCGGCAACCTTGATCCGTCGTTTCTGCAACAATCCGCCACCGATCCATCCGACCGAACCTCGTCATGACTATCCAGAACCGGAATCGACGTCTCAAGCCGCCCGCGGCTTCGCGCGCCGCCCTCGGCGCGTTCACGGCATTCACGGCGCTCGCCGCGCTGTCGCCCGTTCATGCCGCCGAGCCGGCCCAGCCCGACCGTCAACTGAAAACCTTCATCCACGACACGTACGGCGACTGGCGTGCGGACCGCAAGGGCTGGCAGGCGGAAGAGGGCGATTTCATCCATTCGCCGTGCGGCGTGCTGCGCGTGGCGACCGCGGACGGCCCGCGCACGTTGCTCGCGATGTGCGGCGAGACCGAGGCGGCGGTGCAGAACGGGATGCCGGGCATGGATTCGGATGCGACGCCGGGCGCGATCGACCTGTACGTGCTGAAGCCTTCGCCGGACGGCAGGACGCTCGAGCCGGTCGCGAAGAAAACGGAGATCGCATCGGGCCAGCGCGGCGAACCGGGCACGGTGCGCATCGAGCGGCTCGGGCCGCACCTGTTCGGGTTCGTGATCGGCGAAAGCGATACGCGGCAAGGCTACACGCAAAGCTTTCGTTCGATCTGGCTGCCCTACGGCAATGGGCTGGTGTATGCGGCGGCGCGTATCGACGAGGCGCTCGGCAATGCCGAATCGACGGAATGCGCGCATGCTCGCGCGCGTTGCGAGGAGCGCCGCTTCGAGATCGCGCCGGACACGAGCGGCACGGGCGACGTCTATCCGCTGATGGTCACGGAAACGGGCACGCGCGGCGACAAGGCCATCCACGCGCGCTACACGGTGAAGTTCGACGCCGCGCGCGGCCGCTACACCGTGCCGAAGGCGCTGCGCGACGGGTACTGATCCGTCGCGCGGAAGCGGGCGGCCTCGCCCCGCCCGCACATCACACGTACAGGTAACGCACGAGGTGAAAGAACACCGGCGCGGCGAAGCAGATCGAATCGACGCGATCGAGCATGCCGCCGTGGCCGGCGATCATCGAGCCCCAGTCCTTGGTGCCGAGCGAGCGCTTGACGGCCGACAGCACGAGCCCGCCGACGAAGCCCGCGATCACGATCGCGAGCGAGATTAAAACTGCCAATTCGCAGGGTACTCGGAGGCTTCTCGTTCGATTCGCGGTTTGCTAAGTCGTACGTCGGTACACGTCAATTAGACAGGTCCGAAATGCGGGATTTGTGGTTCTCCTTCAACAGCTTGGCAATAACTGACAGTCACTTTTTCGATGTTTCAGTAAGCTCGCGTCCAATAAGCAAACGAATGGACGCGGGCCGCGTCGACGAGAATGAACAAAAATACGCACCGCCTGGTGTATTCCAGGCTTCGGGGTATGGTGGTGGCCGTCGCGGAGACAGCGATCGCCGAGGGCAAATCGGCGACGGGCGAAGTACGTGCACGGCCGCGATCGTCGACGTCCGGCGCTTGCGTTGTTGTAGCGGGTATCGCCGCGCTCGGCATGCTGCCCACCCTGTCCGGTGCACAGATCATCCCGACGCCCGGCACCAGCACGCGGGTGATCCAGACGCCGAACGGCTTGCCCCAGGTCAACGTGGCCAAGCCTTCAGGCGCCGGCGTATCGGTCAACACCTACAATCAGTTCGATGTCCAAAAGGCTGGCGCGATCCTGAACAACTCGGCCACGATGGTTCAGACGCAGCAGGCGGGCTGGATCAACGGCAACCCGAATTACGGAGCCGGGCAGGCCGCGCGGATCATCGTCAACCAGGTCAACAGCCCGAACCCCTCACAAATTCGCGGCGCCGTGGAGATCGCAGGCGCTCGCGCGGAGATGGTCATCGCTAATCCGTCCGGGATTTTCGTGGACGGGGGAAGCTTCCTGAATACCAGTCGCGCGACCTTGACGACCGGTGTGCCGTTCTACGGCACCGATGGTTCGCTTGCCGGATACAACGTCAACCGCGGGCTCGTGACCGTCTCGGGCGCCGGTTTGAACGTAACCGGTACCGATCAGGTGGACCTTATCGCCCGCGCTGTACAGACCAATTCCGCCATCTATGCGAAGAACTTGAACGTGATCGCAGGCGCGGCCCGGGTCAATCACGACACGCTTGCAGCGACACCGATCGCCGGCGACGGCCCGGCTCCGTCGGTGGCGATCGACGTGAGTCAGTTGGGCGGCATGTATGCCAACAGGATCTTCCTCGCATCGAACGAGAACGGTGTGGGGGTCGTCAACGCCGGTACGATCGCGGCGCAGGCGGGTGATCTGACGCTGCAGTCAAACGGCCGGCTCGTACTGACGGGCAAGACGACCGCGAGCGGCAACCTCGCGCTGTCGGCTGCCGGGGGCATCCAGAACGGCGGCACGACTTACGCGCAGCAATCGCTGTCGGCCAGTACAAGCGCCGATCTCACGAACACCGGGACGCTCGCCGCGCAGCAGAGCGCGACGGTGAATGCGGACAGCGTCAATTCGACCGGCACGCTCGGCGCGGGCGTGAACAACGACGGGTCGGTAGGCCGGGGCGGTGCTCTGAACCTGACAGCCTCGGGCCAGTTGAGCGCAACGGGGCAGAACATAGCGGGCGGCAATGCGTCACTGACCGGTGCGAGCGTGAATCTCGCCGGCAGCCAGACCGCAGCAAACGGCAATCTGTCACTGAACGCGACGGCCGGCGACATGAACCTGTCGAACGCGACCACAAGCGCGCAAGGCGCCATCCAGGCGAACGCATCGGGCACCGTGATCAACGATCACGGCAGTCTGTCGAGCGGCGGCAGCACGACGCTGACCGGCGGCAATCTGTCGAACCAGAGCGGCAAGGTTTCATCGCAGGGGCCGCTGTCGGTCAACGTGGCCGGCCAGATCGCCAACCAGTCCGGTGAACTGATTTCCGAGAGCACGGCAGACGTGCATGGCGGCGCCATCGCGAACAATCAGGGCACGCTTCAAAGCGCGGCCGGCACGACGGTGGCCGGTGCGTCGCTGGACAACACGGCGGGCCGGATCACATCGCTCAACGGCGACGGCCTGTCGGTGACAACGAGCGGCCAGTTGACCAATGCCGCAGGGACGACTGCGAACGGCGCGCAAGGCGGTGTGATCGGCGGCAACGGTGATGTCTCGGTTCGCGGCGCAAACGTTGTCAACCGTGGCGCGATCACATCCAACACGAATCTTCACGTTTCGGGCCAATCGGTCGACAACGGTAGCGGCACCCTGGAGGCCGCGCAAAAGGTGACCGTCGACGCGGGCGCGCGCCTGATCAATAGAGGCGGCTCGATCGTCGGTCGGACCGCCGCACTGACTGGTACGACGCTCGACAACAGCGCCGGCACCGTGCAGGCCGAGCAGATGTCGTTGAACGCGACCAACCTCGTGAATCACGGCGGCACGATCACGCAGACCGGCGCCGGCGCGATGAGCGTGAAGGTGTCGGGCACGCTCGACAACTCGAATGGCGGCACGCTGCAAACCAACAGTACCGACCTGACGCTCATCCCTGCCGCACTCGTGAACGATGGCGGCACGATCACCCATGCCGGCACCGGCACGCTGACGCTTGGCGGTGGTACGGGTTCGGTGTCGAACGTGGGTGGTTCCATTGCGAGCAACGGGCGCGTCGTCGCGCAAGCCGGCACGCTGAACAACGCGGCGGGCTCGATCAACGCGCAGAACGGACTGACGGCAACCGTCGCCGGCACGCTGAACAATGCGAGCGGCAAGCTGTTGTCGAAGTCGGTCGGACCGCCGCACTGACTGGTACGACGCTCGACAACAGCGCCGGCACCGTGCAGGCCGAGCAGATGTCGTTGAACGCGACCAACCTCGTGAATCACGGCGGCACGATCACGCAGACCGGCGCCGGCGCGATGAGCGTGAAGGTGTCGGGCACGCTCGACAACTCGAATGGCGGCACGCTGCAAACCAACAGTACCGACCTGACGCTCATCCCTGCCGCACTCGTGAACGATGGCGGCACGATCACCCATGCCGGCACCGGCACGCTGACGCTTGGCGGTGGTACGGGTTCGGTGTCGAACGTGGGTGGTTCCATTGCGAGCAACGGGCGCGTCGTCGCGCAAGCCGGCACGCTGAACAACGCGGCGGGCTCGATCAACGCGCAGAACGGACTGACGGCAACCGTCGCCGGCACGCTGAACAATGCGAGCGGCAAGCTGTTGTCGAACACGGATCTGAACGTCACCAGCGGTACGCTCGCGAACGACGGCGGCCAGATCGGTGCCAGCACGACCGCGACGATCCACACAGGCTCCATGACGAACCAGGGCGGTTCGATCGTCGCGCCGAACCTGTCGGTCACCGCCGATTCGACGCTCGACAACAGCGGCGGCAAGCTCGAGGCCAATCAGCTTGCGCTGACGGCCGCGAACCTCGTGAACCATGGCGGTACGATCACGCAGTATGGATCGTCAGCGATGGGGATGAACGTCAGCGGCACACTCGACAACTCGGCCGCCGGCGTGATCCAGACCAACAGCACAGACCTGACGCTCACGCCGGCCGATCTGAACAACGCAGGCGGCACCATTACGCATGCCGGCACCGGCACGCTGACGATCGCGCCCGGCAAGGGGGCCAGCGCGCTGAACAACGCGTCGGGCACCATCGTGACGAAGGGAGAAGCCATCGTCAACGCGGCTTCCTGGAACAACGCGAGCGGTATCCTCGCCGCGCAGCGCGGCATCAACGCCACGATTGCGGGCGACGTGAACAACGCGCAGGGCCTGCTGCGATCGGACACGTCGCTGTCGTTGAAGAACGGCGGCGTTCTGTCAAACCGAGGAGGCCACATCCAGGCGGGGCAATCGGTTGCGGGCGACACCAGCACGCTCGCCATTCAATCGGCCTCGATCGACAACGCGGACGGCGCCATTGTCGACCTGGGCGCGGGCAAGATGACGGTGCAAGGCGGCAACCAGATCGCCAACAGTCACGCCGGCGGCGTATCGGGCATGGGCGCGATTACCGGCAACGGCGATGTTACGGTCAGCGCAGCGTCGATCAGTAACACGCAGGGTGGTCAGCTCAGCGGCGCATCGCTTCATGTCCAGGGCAACACCTTGGACAACAGCAGCGGCACGATCGGCAATGTCACGAATTCGAACGGCGACGTGGACGTGACGATGAGCGGCGCCGTCACGAATACGAACGGCCAGATCAGCTCGACGCACGACCTGTCGGTCGCGGCGGCCACGCTGCAGGGCGGCGGCACGTACAGCGCAACGCGCGACGCGAACGTGAACTTGCAGGGAGATTACACGGCGGCATCCGACACGCAGTTCAACGTCGGTCACGATCTCGCCTTCACGCTGCCCGGCACCTTCACGAACAACGCGAACCTGCAGTCGGTCAACAACCTGAGCGTCAACGCGGGCAACATCGTCAACGTGGGCGCATTGACTGCCGGCGGTCTGCTGCACACGCAATCGGTCAACCTGACGAATACGGGCGTGCTCGTGGGCGCGAGCGCTTCGCTCAACGCGACGAATACGATCTCGAACCTCGGGCCGACCGCGTTGATCGGTGCATCGGACAGCAACGGTACGCTGGAAATCCTCGCGCACGACATCGAAAACCGCGACGACGCGACTGCGACCGATTCGATGGCGACGACGGCGATCTTCGGCATGGGCAAGGTCGTGCTGGCAGGCGGCAAGGATGCCAGCGGCAATTATACGAACGCCGCGCTGGTCAACAACGTGTCCGCGCTGATCCAGTCCCAAGGCGACATGGAACTGCATGCGGACAAGGTGACGAGCACGCGTCGCGTGATGAAGACGTCCACCAACCAGATCGATCCTGCGTCGCTCGCGCAGTTCGGCATTCCGATCAGCGGCCGCACTGGCCAGGTTGGCGTGAAGGATCCGGACAGCATCGGCGGTGTCTACACCGATCCGCCTCATGGCGGTCAGTGGAACAGCACATATCAGTTCACGACCTACTACGCGGACAGCGCGACGGCGACGACCGTGACAGACATCAGCCCGGCCGCGCAGATCGTGTCCGGTGGCAAGATCGATGCGTCGTCGGTCGGTACCCTGCAAAACTACTGGAGCAACATCGCGGCGGTCGGCAACATCAAGATGCCGGCGCGCTACGACGCCGACGGTTGGGCAGCGTCCGGGCAGAAACTGCCGGGCGTGTCGGTTTCCTACTCGGGGCAGTATCACTACAACAACTACGACAATACCGAACACGACTGGCAATTGCCGTTCGGCAATGCGCCGTTCGTCGGCAGCCGTCCGGGCGGCTACACGCAGGCGGCACCGGCGTCGATCAAGGATTACACGCTGCCCGGTTACTTCTCGACGCTGAGTTCCAACGGGACGATCTCGGGAACGGGCGTCAGCGTCAACAACACGGCCGGCAACGCATCGATTCCGTCGCTCGGCTTGCTGCCAGGGCAGTCGGTGCCGGGTCTCACGCCCACCAATTTGAGCGGTAACGCAAGCGGCGCGAAATCGGACGCGTCGGCCGTACACGGCGGTCCGTCGGCGCCGGTCGACCCGATCATCGCCAGTGCGACGGCGCTGAACGTGCTGAACAACCTCACGATTCCGCAGGGCGGCTTGTACCGGCCGACTACCGAGCCGAATGCGCATTACGTGATCGAGACGAACCCGGCGTTCACGAACCAGAAGAACTTCATTTCGAGCGACTACTTCTTCGGGCAGCTTGGTGTCGACCTCACGCATATTCCGAAGCGTCTCGGTGACGGCTTCTATGAGCAGCAACTCGTGCGCAACCAGGTGACGGCGCTGACCGGAAAAGCGGTGCTGGGACCATACGCGGACTTGCAGACGATGTACCAATCGTTGATGACGGCGGGCGCGGATCTGTCGAAGTCGCTCGATCTGCCGATGGGTGCGAGCCTGTCGGCCGATCAGGTGTCGAAGCTGACCGGTAACGTGGTCATGATGGAAACGCGGGTGGTCGACGGTCAGTCGGTGTTGGTGCCGGTCGTGTATCTCGCGCAGGCGAACCAGCAGAATGTCAACGGCCCGCTGATCAGCGCGACGAACATCGACTTCCAGAACGCACAGTCCTTCACGAACAGCGGCACGATCAAGGCGGACAACACGCTGGCCATTCAGGGCAAGCAGATCGACAACGCGTTCGGTGCGCTGCAAAGCGGTGGACTGATGTCGCTGAAGACCGAAAACAACATCGACCTGACGTCGGCGAGCGTCAAGGCCGGCAGTCTGCAGCTGGACGCCGGCAAGGACCTGATTCTCGATACGGCGACGAAGACGAACACACGGGTGAGCCGCGATGGCGCGACGAGCGTGGTGACGACGCTCGGGCCAACCGCCAAACTGGACGTCGCGGGCGATGCGTCGATCGTCACCGGCGGCAACTTCCAGCAGAACGCGGGGAACCTATTGGTCGGCGGAAATCTCGGCATGACCGTCGGCGGCAACTGGGATCTCGGTGCGGTGCAGACGGGTGAGCACAAGATCGTGCAGCGGGCGAACGGGGTGTCGAACACCGACATCAACAAGGTCACCGGCAGCTCGGTGACGGTCGGTGGGCAATCGTTGATCGCCGTCGGCGGAGACCTGACGGCCAAGGGCGCTCAGATCGACCTCGCCCAGGGCGGGACCCTTGCTGCCAAGGGCGACGTGACGCTCGGCGCAGCGAGCACGACATCGACGGTGAACAGCAACAGTTCGGGCAGCGACAGTCACGGCAGCTACGCGGAGACGCTGCACATGTCCGATCAGGCGCTGACCGGGACGACGCTCAAGGGCGGTGATACGGTGAATATCGTGTCGGGCAAGGACATCACGCTTTCCGGCAGCGCAATCAGTCTCGACAAGGGCAACGCGAACCTGCTGGCGGCCGGCGACGTGAACGTCGGCGCGGCAACCGAGACGCACGAGTTGAACTCACACGAAACGCACAGCCACAGCAATGTCGTAAGCGGCGTGAAGGTTGCGAGCGGGATCGACCAGACGATGACGCTCAATCGCGGCAGTCTGGTATCAGCGGACGGCGTGAACATTGTCAGCGGAAAGGACGTCAATGTTCAGGGCAGCACCATCGTCGGAACGAACGACGTGACGCTCACGGCAGCGCGCAACGTGACGGTGACGACGTCGCAGGACACCTTGCAGTCGTCGAGCTACTACAACAAGAAGGAATCCGGGCTGATGTCGGGCGGCGGACTGTCGGTATCAGTCGGCAGCAGCTCGCTGAAGACGACCAGCCAGACGACCGAGGTGTCGAACAACGCCAGTTCGATCGGTTCGCTGAAGGGCAACCTGAGCATCACGGCTGGAAACGACTTGCACGTGACCGGCAGCGACCTGATCGCCGCGAAGAATCTCAGCGGGACAGGCGCGAACGTGACGATTGACTCCGCCGAGGACACGAACCATCGCGGCGAGACGCAAGAAGTATCGAAGAGCGGCCTGACGCTGGCGCTGAAGGCGCCGGTGATCGACGCGGTGTCGAACGCTGTGGGTCAATCGCGTGCGTCCGGCAATAGTCAGGATGGCCGGGCAGCGGCGCTGCACGGGATGGCCGCGGCGAGCGCGGCATGGGATGCGAACATGGCTGCGGGCGATGTGGTCCGGGCGCTGGGGGCGGGCGAAACGCCTCAGTTCAAGGTCGAAGTCAGCGTCGGCAGCAGTCACAGCAAGAGCGCATTCTCCGAAGACAGCGCGACGAATCGTGGCTCGAATGTGAATGCGGGCGGAACGGTGGCGTTTGCTGCAACGGGGAACGGGCAACCGGGTAGCGGCAATGTGACGATCGCCGGCTCAAACGTGAACGCGAACGATGTGATTCTGGCTGCGAAGAATCAGGTCAATATCGTCAATACGACGGACACCGACTCGACGCGCAGCACGAACGAGTCGAAGAGTGCGAGCGTGGGTGTGTCGGTCGGCACGGGCGGGTTCGGTGTTTCCGCGGCGATGTCGAAGGCCAACGGCGACGGCAACAGCGATCTGGCTACGCAGAACAATAGCCATGTAACCGCAGCAAACAATGTGACGATCATCTCGGGCGGCGATACGAACATCATCGGCTCGAACGTGAAGGGTAATCAGGTCAACGCCGATGTGGGCGGGAATCTGAACATCGTCAGCTTGCAGGATACGTTGTCGAGCGCGGCGCATCAGTCGAGTTCGGGCGGTGGCTTCAGCGTCAGTCAGGGCGGCGCCAGCGGGAGCGTCAGCCAAAGCAAGGGCAACGCGTCGGGCAGCTATGCGGGCGTCAATGAACAGGCAGGGATTCACGCAGGCGATGGCGGTTTCAATATCAACGTCACCGGCAATACCGATCTGAAGGGTGGGCTGATCGCGAGCGACGCGGATGCGTCGAAGAATTCCCTGACGACAGGTTCGCTGTCCTTCTCGGACGTCCAGAACCAGTCGCATTACGATGCGAGCTCGAGCGGCTTCAGTGCAGGCGCGACGACCGGCGACGGCGGAATGAACTACAGCACGCACGGCAGCACGTCGGGCAAGAATACGGGGGGCGCTGCGCCCATGCTTGGCCAGAATGACAGCGGCAGTGATAGCGCGACGACGAAGAGCGGCGTGAGCGCGGGGACGGTGACGATCACGGATTCGGCAAACCAGAAGCAGGATGTGGCCAGCTTGAATCGCGATACGACGAACACGAACGGAACGGTCGCGAAACTTCCGGACATGCAGAACCTGCTGGCCAACCAGTCGGACATGATGGCTGCGGCCACCGCGGCTGGCGAAGCGGTGTCGCGACGGATCGGTGACTACGCCGACGAGATGAAACGGCAAGCCGAGAAGAATGGTGACCAGGCAGGTGTCGATGCCTGGAAGGAAGGCGGAGCGAATCGCGCGCTGATGCAAGGTGCAGGTGCGGCGTTGGTGACTGGACTGGCAGGCGGCAATGCGGTCGGTGGCGCAGCCGGTGCCGCGATTGCATCGATCGCCTCCGGCAAGCTGAACGAGCTTAGCAGCGCGATCGCCGGCAGCGATCCGACTGGGAACGCCAATATGAATCAGGCGCTGGGCAACATTGTGGCCAACGCGCTTGCGACGGGGGCCGGTGGTGTCGTGGGCGGTGAATCGGGGGCGTTTTCTGGTTATAACGCTGACCGATTCAATCGCCAACTTCACACCGAAGAAAAGAAAGTCATACATGATTTGGCCAACGGCGATACTAACAAGGAGCATCGACTGGAAGCGGCGGGATGCGCACTAGTCCACTGTGCAGCGGAGTACGCGCCGGGTACGGCAGACTACGCAAAGTACTCAGCGCTGGAGCAAGAGGGTGCCGGTTATATGGTCGAACAGACTCAACTGAAGAATTACAATGGGACGTACTTCGCAGCTTCGGGTTACGGTGGCATGGTGAAGCAAACGCCGGGGCGTAGTTTGTTTCAGTACAACGCTGAGGATTTGCGAGCTGACAGTAACGCATTCGTCTCGAATGTACTTGCCACTCGCCCTGGGACGCTTGATTACGTAACTATTGGCGGTTCTGCTTTTGGTAGTTCGGCGGGCATTTCTATTAACCTGCACAACGGGAATGTTTATTTGGGAGGCGGCGGTGCTGTTCCAGTGATACCGGGAGCGTCTGTCACCGTTGGCATCATTCCGGCTGGAGCTAATAAAGTCCCCACTCTTCAGGCGGATATAACAGATAATTTTCTTGCAGGTGCATCGTTTGGGGCAAATTTGTGTGCGTACGGCGGATGTGTGGGTGGTAATCATGCTTTCGGAGGAGATACATCCGTAGAGGTTGGTGTAGGCTTTGGTGGACTTACACGTGCGCCCAATCCCGGCGGAGGTGGTTCCACTGGTGTTGCCTTCCCAGTCTTTACAATTCCTGGCATGCAACCTAAGCGGAGATGATCCTCCGCATGACAAAGATGAAATTGGATAAAAAGATTTGGATTGTTGTTGCGGTTGTTGGATTTATTTTTATGACTTTGGGGGTGAGAAACAATCCGACTGATGGAGGCGAAAAATTTGGAATTATGCGGCGCGACATGGATGTCATTTTGATGAATGGTGGTGTTGTGGCGGTGAGATCGCATAATTATAAGTACGGGTCTGCATATTTGTATGTGGGGATCGACGCGAAAACGTGGGTGCCAGAATTGGGCGGTAAATACAGTCAAGGGTTGAAGCGTATCGGATGGAGGGAAGTTGATTCGGATGGTGTAATTATTCTTTGCAAACAAGGTATTAGTGCGGAAGTGCGAAGAGGTGTCGAGTATAGCGAAGGGAAGGCGGTGTACGGGATCAATATGACTTATAGCGCTTTGACGATTCGAAGGTGTGCGCACTGATGAAAGGTGCAGGTGCGGCGCTGGTGACTGGACTGGCAGGCGGCAATGCGGTCGGTGGCGCAGCCGGTGCGGCGATTGCGTCGATCGCCTCCGGCAAGCTGAACGAGCTCAGCAGCGCGATCGCAGGCAGCGATCCGACCGGGAACGCCAATATGAATCAGGCGCTGGGCAACATTGTGGCCAACGCGCTTGCGACGGGGGCCGGTGGTGTCGTGGGCGGTGAATCGGGGGCGTTCTCTGGGTATAACGTTGATCGGTTCAATCGGCAGTTTCATCCGGATGAAAAGACGCTTGCGAAGCAGCTTGCAGATAACGCAAAGGAAAATATACCCAAGCGCAGATCGACGGCACGCTCGCGTATCGCCAGGGCATCGGCGCATTCGGCGCGCAGGACGACATGCTGGCATCCGACGGCGGCCCGACCTATCGCTACAAGATGGCCGTGCTCGACGCGAATCTGTCGGTACCGTTCTTAATCGCGCAGCAACCGTTCCGCTACGTCACGACATTCCACGCCAGTACACGGGCAACACGTTGTACTACATCGACGATCTGACGATCGGCAGCCGCTATACCGTGCGTGGGTTCGACGGCGAAACGATGCTCGCGGCTGCGCGTGGTTTCTACTGGCGCAACGAGCCTCAAGCACCGATCGGGCAGACGGGGATGGCGGTCTACGCGGGCCTCGACTACGGTCGAGTGTGGGGCCGCAGCCGGTCGCGCTGGTCGGCACGCAACTGGCAGGCGCGGTGACCGGCGTGAAGAGCAGCGTCGCGACGCGTTTCGGCGGATACGGCTACGACCTGTTCGCCGGTACACCGGTGTACAAGCCGTCCGGCTTTCCGACGAACCGTGTCACGCTCGACTTCCAGCTAACGGCCCAGTTTTGATGAATACGCGATCGAGCCGCCCGGCATTTCATGGATTCAATAATGCCGACGAGGAGGACCCGAAGCCGACGTTTTTCTGGTCAGCTATCGATGTTCGAACGCCACGCTTGCTAGTGCCACTTCAGCTAGACGACCGACACAGCGCTGAATCCGCGACAAGTTGTGACGTACGCCGGGCGGCATCGCACCTCCCGCACGTCACACGTACAGATAGCGCACGAGGTGAAAGAACACCGGCGCGGCGAAGCAGATCGAATCGACGCGATCGAGCATGCCGCCGTGGCCGGCGATCATCGAGCCCCAGTCCTTGGTGCCGAGCGAGCGCTTGACGGCCGACAGCACGAGCCCGCCGACGAAGCCCGCGATCACGATCGCGAGCGAAATCCCGAACGCCGCGCCGAAGCTGAACGGCGTCACGCGATACAGCGACGCGCCGCACAGCGTCGCCAGCAGGCCGCCGCCAATGAAACCCTCGACCGTCTTCGACGGCGACAGCTGCGGCGCGATCTTGCGGCGTCCGAACAGTTTGCCGACCACGTACTGCAGCACGTCGCTGATCTGCACGACGAACAGGAAGAAGAACAGCAGCAGCGCGTTCTGCCCGGCGTAGCGCGGGATGTCGAGGATCAGCACGGCCGGCGCGTGGCTCAGCCCGTACACGCACACCATCAGCGCCCAGTTGATCTTCGCGTTGCGGCTCAGGAAGTCGCGCGTGTCCTGCGTGAGCGCCGACACGAGCGACATCGCGAAGAACAGGTGCACGGGCACGAAGATCGAGTACATCCCGTACCAGTTGATGCCGAGCAGCAGGTACTGCACGGGGATCGCGATGAAGAACGCGATGAACAGCGTCGTATGGTCGCTCGCGGTGGTCGGCGTGAGCGTGATGAATTCGCGCAGCGTCAGATACGACAGCAGCGCGAACACCAGGTACGTGACGTTGTTGCCGAGGCCGATCGCGACGGCCATGATCGCGATCATCGCCCACCACGCGCGGATGCGCTGGTTCAGGTTGACGATGGTCGCGCTGGTGCCGCCGCTGCGCGCGCCGAGGATCGCGCCGATCACGGTCGCGACGACGAGCACGCCCGTGACGCCCGCGACCAGTTCCCAGAAGAGGGTTCGCATGGTTGGTATCCGGAAAAGGGAGAAGGGGGCGCGCCGCGTTCAGCCGGCCGGCCGCTGCGGCGGCGCGAGCGCGATGACCGCGTCGCGCATGCGGGCGAGGAAGGTCGGCTTGTCTTCGTCGGCGCCGAGCGCTTCGTTCGCCCCGAAATGCACCTTGCAGATCAGCGGCACGGGCCAGATCGCGCCCTTCGGCATGATGCGCTGCAGGTTCTCGAGGTAGACGGGCGCGAGCGCGACGTCCGGAAACTCGGTCGCCAGATGGAACAGCCCGCTCTTGAACGGCTGCGGCAATACGTCGGCGCCGCGCGTGCCTTCCGGGAAGATGATGATCGAGTGGCCCTGCCGCAGCGCGTCGCGCACCGGGTCGAGGGGATCGCCGCCGGATTCGCGATGACGGTCGATCAGCACGACGTTCAGCAGCTTCTGCGCGATGTGGCGTTTCAGGTCGCTGCTGTCCCAGTAGTCGCGCGCGGCGACCGGCCGCACGACCGCGCGCACGTCGCGCGGTAGCGCGGCGAGGATCGCGAGCGTGTCGATGTGGCTCGTATGGTTGGAAAAATAGATCTTCTGCGTCGGGGACGGCGGCGCCTGATGCCACACCGGATACGCGCCGGCGACGAGCCGCACGATGGACAGCAGGAAATCGCGCTGCCAGACGTTGAGGATGTTCATCGGCGCGCGGCCTCCTGCATGCATGCGCGGCGGACGGAACCCCCGAATGCCGGCGCGGCAGGATGCGCGCCGGACGGCTCTTGTTTAAATTTTTTCAAAATTCGTGGCTGCCTGTCGCAGGTCCGCGATAATCGGACGATTCGCCGTCGCACGCTGTTGCGTCGCGGCGAATGCGCCGGTCGGCGGCGTGATAATCGGCTGTTGCACGAGTGCCCGTCTGCCGTTCGAATGAATCTCGCGGCGATCGGGCCAGCGGATTATCGCGAGTTTCGCCGAAAAACGCCAGATTGGCGCCACGCTGGCGGGCCGGCCCGCAGGCTTGACGCATCGAGGCCGCTCGGCGACGATGAGGGCCGTTCAATCCAGGCCGACGAAGGCCGTTTCGCCGCCCGGGGCATGGCGGCGGGAAACGTATCCGGCCGTGCCGCGCGAATAATACGAATACGAAACGATGAGCCTCTACGCACTCAAACCCAAATTCCAGAACCGTCTGCGCCCGTTCGCGAATTCGCTCGCCGAGCGTGGTGTCACCGCCAACCAGGTCACGCTGTTCGCGGCCGGCGGATCGATCGTCGTCGGCGCGCTCGCCGGGCTCGGCGTGTTCGCCCGCCCGCTGTTCCTGCTGATTCCGCTGTGGCTGTTCGCGCGCATGGCGCTCAACGCGATCGACGGCATGCTCGCGCGCGAGCACGGGCAGAAGAGCACGCTTGGCGCCTACCTGAACGAGCTGGGCGACATCGTGTCCGACGTCGCGCTCGTGCTGCCGTTCCTCGCCATTTCCGCGTTCGCGCCGGCGGACGTCTGGCTGTTCGCGCTGACGGCGGTGATCGTCGAATGCGCGGGGCTGATCGGCCCGCTCGTCGGCGCGACGCGCCGCTACGACGGCCCGTTCGGCAAGAGCGACCGGGCGTTGGCCCTCGGCGCGTTCGCGCTGTGGATCGGCCTCGGCTTGCCGGTCGGCGGCGTCGCCGCGTGGCTGTGGCGGCTGCTGATCGTGCTGTCGATCGTGACGGCGGTGCGGCGCGTGCGGGCCGGGATCGCCGAGGCGGGCGGCTGACAGCCGGGCGCGGGAGGGCGGCGCCACATGATTCGAATAACGAAACGAGAGAGATCGCATGAACGCACGCACGGCCCGTGAGGCCGACTTCATCACGCACGACGGCGCAACGCTGTTCTATCGTCACTGGCCCGCGACGGGCCCACGCTGCCGCGGCGCGATCGTGCTGCTGCATCGCGGCCACGAACATTCGGCGCGCGTCGCGCACCTCGTCGACGAGCTCGACCTGCCGGATTTCGCGTTTTTCGCGTGGGACGCACGCGGTCACGGCCGTTCGCCCGGCGCGCGCGGCTACAGCCCGAGCGCTGCCGCGTCGGTGCGCGACCTGCAGACCTTTGTCGAACATATCCGCGACACGCACGGCATCGCGATCGAGGACATGGCCGTGGTCGGCCAGAGCGTCGGCGCGGTGCTCGCGGCGACCTGGGCGCACGATTACGCGCCGCCGATCCGCGCGCTCGTCGTCGCGTCGCCGGCATTCCACATCAAGCTCTACGTGCCGTTCGCGCGGCCGGGGCTACGGCTGATGCACAGGCTGCGCGGGCTGTTCTACGTGAACAGCTACGTGAAGCCGAAATTCCTCACGCATGACCCCGAGCGCATCGCGAGCTACGCGTCCGATCCGCTGATCACGCGGCCGATCGCGGTCAACATGCTGCTCGACCTGCACGATACCGCGCAGCGCATCGTCGCCGACGCGGCCGCGATCACCGTGCCGACGCAGTTGCTGATCTCGGGCGCCGACTGGGTCGTGCATCGCGGCCCGCAGGACCGCTTCTTCGAGCGGCTCGGCTCGGCGCGCAAGGAGCGCATCGTGCTGCCGGGCTTCTACCACGACACGCTCGGCGAGCGCGACCGCGCGCAGGCGCTCGCGCCGCTGCGTGCGTTCGTGCTGCGCGAGTTCGACGCACCGAGCCCGCGCGTGTCGCTCGCCGATGCCGACCGCCGCGGCGCGTTCCACGACGAATACGCGGCGCTCGGCCGGCCGCCGGCCAACGCGTTCGCCCGGGCGTACTGGGCGCTCACGCGCGCCGGCCTGAAAGCCGGCGGCGCGCTGTCCGACGGCATCGCGCTCGGGCTGCGGCTCGGCTTCGATTCGGGCTCGACGCTCGACTACGTGTACCGCAACCGCGCGCAGGGGCGATTCGGCATCGGCGCGCTGGTCGACCGCACGTATCTCGATTCGCCGGGCTGGGTCGGCATCCGCCAGCGCAAGGTGCATCTGCAGGAACTGATCGGCACGGCGATCGGCCGCCTGCGCGGGAACGGCACGCCGGTGCGGATCGTCGACATCGCGGCCGGCCACGGGCGCTACGTGCTCGACGCCATCGCGACGGCCGCCGAGCGCGACGGCGCGGCGCCCGACGACATCACGCTGCGCGACTACAGCCCGCCGAACGTCGAGGCCGGCCGCGTGCTGATCGCGCAGCGCGGCCTCGAGCCGATCGCGCGCTTCGAGCGCGGCGATGCGTTCGACGAGGCGTCCCTCGCGACGCTCGAGCCGCGGCCGACGCTGGCGATCGTGTCGGGTCTCTACGAGCTGTTCGGCGAGAACGCGCTGATCGAGCGCTCGCTGCGCGGGCTCGCGCAGGCCGTGCCGCCGGGCGGCTATCTCGTCTATACGGGGCAGCCGTGGCATCCGCAGCTCGAATTCATCGCGCGTGCGCTGAATAATCACCGCGGCGAATCGACCTGGGTGATGCGTCGCCGTTCGCAGGCCGAAATGGACGAGCTCGTCGCGCGGGCGGGCTTCCGCAAGCTCGACCAGCGGATCGACGAGATGGGCATCTTCACGGTCAGCCTCGCGCAGCGGGTCGACGCGTCATGAGTGCGCTCGGCGGCGCGGGTGTGGATGCGGATACGAGCGGCGGGCTGGCCGAGCCGGCGGCCGGCGCGCGCGACGCGTCGTTCGCGCTGCGCGTGTGCTGGCTCGCGGCGATGGGCGCAGTGTTCTTCTCGACGTACGGCTTCGCGAACTGGCTCGCCGCGCGCCGCGCCGCGGTGCCGACGTTCGCGTTCGGCTGGGAGCATGCGATCCCGTTCGTGCCGTGGACGATCGTGCCGTACTGGTCGATCGACTTGCTGTATGCGCTGTCGTTCTTCTTCTGGACGCGCCGCGACGATCTGCTCGATCACGTGAAGCGGCTGCTGACCGTGCAACTGATGTCGGTCGCGTGCTTCATCGCGTGGCCACTGCGTTTCGGCTTCGAGCGGCCCGACGCGGGCGGCGTGGCCGGCGCGCTGTTCACGCTGCTGATGGGCTTCGACAAGCCGTTCAACCAGGCGCCGTCGCTGCATATCGGGTTGCTCGTCGTGCTGTGGGCCGTCTATGCGAAGCACCTGCGCGGTACGTTCGCCCGTGTCGTGCTGCATCTGTGGTTCGCGGCGATCGGCGTGTCGGTGCTGACGACTTACCAGCATCATGCGATCGACGTGCCGACCGGGGCGGCCGTCGGCTGTCTCGCGCTGTTCCTGTTTCCGCTGCGCGATGCCGCGGGCCGTTTGCCGGGCGCCGATGCGTCGCCGTCCGCGGCCGGTCGCGCGCTCGCGCGACGCTATGCGTGCGGTGCCGCTCTGGTCGCGCTCGCGGCGCTGGCGTGCGTGCCGCGCGCGCCGGGCTGGGCGCTGGCGGCGGGGTGGGCCGCGCTGGCGCTCGCCTGCGTCGCATGGGCATACCGGCGCGGCGCGCCGGGCGCGTTCCAGAAGGATGCGGAGGGCCGGTTTCCGGTCTTCATCGGCTGGCTGCTCGCGCCGACGGTCGCCGGCGCGTTCGTCAATTCGCGGCTGTGGACGTTCCGGCAGCCGGCACCCATGCGGATCGACGAACGCGTGTCGATCGGCCGGACGCCGACCACGCGCGAGATCCGGCGCCACGGCTTCACCGCGCTGGTCGACCTGACCGCCGAGATGCCGCGCTGGGCGGCGGCCGATGCGTTGCTCGCGTATGCGTGCGTGCCGCAGCTCGATCTCGTCGCGCCGACGGCGGCGCGGCTTGCGCAGGCCGTCGCGGCGCTCGAACGCCTGCATGGCGAAGGGCGCGACGTGCTGGTCTGCTGCGCGCTCGGCTACGGGCGCAGCGTGCTGTGCGCGGCCGCGTGGCTCGCCGCGCGGCGCGGGCTGACCGATGCGCGCGACGCGCTGGCCGCGGTGCGCGCGGTGCGGCCGCACGCGGTATGGTCGGATGAAAGCGTGGCCGTGCTGCAGCAATGGATCGATCGCCGTCGCGACGCGGAGCGCGTGTGATGGGCGATCGATCTGGCCCCTTCAGGATCGCCGCCGCGCGTGGTGCGCTCGACGCGGGCGCGTGGGCGATCGCGGCCGCGCTGGCCGCGGCCGGCGCGGGCGGATGGATCGCGGCGGGCTGGCCGCCGGCGACGCTCGGCCGCGTGCTGCTGGCCGTCGTCAGCACGGGGTCGGGGATCGCGGCGCTGTGGTACGCGGTGCGCATCGAGATCGATCGACGGCTGTTTGCCGCGCTGGCGCGGGCGATGGACGGCGACGGGGCGGTCGACGGCGGCCGGGCGGCGCTCGACCGCGCGCTCGTCGATCTGGGCTGGATCGACGCGACGAAGGCCGGACGCACGCTCGACGCGCGCGTGCGCGGCGCGGTCGGGCTGTGCCGGGCCGCCGTGCTCGTCGCGATCGTGCAGTGGCTCGTCGTCGGGATCGCGATCGCGGTGTCGCCGATCGGCTAGCGATGCATGCGACGCGTCACACGTTACGCGCGGGCCGCCCGTTGCGTCCGCGTGCGCTTGGCCTCGTACATCGCCTGGTCCGCATGCTCGATCAGCGCGTGCATGTCGGTGCCGTCGTCCGGCAGCATCGCGGCGATGCTGCGCAGCAGCGTCCCGGCCGACGGGGTGGCGGAGTCGCCGATTTGATCCAGGTCAGTTTTCCATGAAGAAAGTGCGTCGCGCGGCGTGTACTTGCGGTAGCATACGCGCCGCTTGCGGCAGCGCGTTCCGGGCCGTCCGCAACGGAACGGGGCCGATGCCCGGCCAGCCGTATCGCGCCGGCAGTATGCCGTTCCAGCCGTCCGGCTGGCAGCGGCGCAATGCTTGCCATTCACTCTTCCCGCGCGGCATTTCCGACCGAATTGAGATTTTTTCGCCTCTCAGTCGCGAATCACGGTAAGTTTTGTTCTATTTTTAAGATAGTGTGACAAATGACGGGCGCGAGTGCCAGACGTCCGTCAGCGCGACGAACCGGTCGTTGAAGCATCCGCCGCGTCGTACCGATAAATGCAATCAAGCCAGATATGAGGGGAAGCAGAGGGGATGTGCACTCACGGGCATAGCTGCTTTGCGCGCGTCTGCTGCGACGCGCAGGATCACCGGACGATCGTGACGACGCGAGGCCGCGCATGAAGCCCGCCGTGTCGCTGTTCGTCCTGACGGCCGCGATGACCGGCGCTTTCCATACGGCCGCGCTGTCGGCCGCGCCGATGCCGGCCGTGCCGGCTGCCGCGTCGACGGCCGGGGCCGCTCGCGCGGCGGCGCCCGATCCCGCGCCGGCCGCGGTGCCCGCGGCGGCGCCGACGGCGGCCAGCGCGCCGGCCGCCGGCCTGCCGGCGACGACCGTCCACTTGCCGTTCGCATCGCTCGGCGCGTTCGATCCGCTGCGCCTGCGCGGCGCCGACGACGCGCGCACGATCAACGCCGGCGTGCGGCTCGACCGCGTGGTCACGGGCGCGCGCTTGCGCCTGACCTACGCGTATTCGCCGTCGCTGGTCTTTCCGCTGTCGCACCTGAAGGTGTCGGTGAACGGCGAGGTGATCGCGACCGTCCCGTTCGACGCCGCGCGCGCGGGCCGCACGGTGACGCAGGAAATCCCGATCGATCCGCGTTACTTTTCCGATTTCAACCAGATCGGCCTGCGCCTGATCGCGCATTACACGCTCGACCATTGCGAGGATCCGGCGAACTCGGCGCTGTGGGCCGACGTGAGCCCGACGAGCGAGCTGATCCTCGACGAAGCGCCGGTGCGCCTGCCGAACGATCTCGCGCTGCTGCCGGCGCCGTTCTTCGACCGGCGCGACAACGGCCGCTTGCGGCTACCGTTCGTGCTGCCCGCCACGCCCGATTCGGCGACGCTGCGCAGCGCGGGCGTGCTCGCGTCGTGGTTCGGCGCGCTGGCCGACTACCGGCATGCGCGCTTCCCGGTGTCGACCGCGCTGCCGGCCGACGACCAGGCCGTCGTGGTCGGCACGGCCGCGACGCTGCCGGCCGGTCTCGCGCTGCCGCAAGTCAACGGCCCGCTGCTCGCGGTCGCCGACAACCCGGCCGCGCCGGGCCGCAAGCTGCTGGTCGTCACGGGCCGCACGGCGGCCGAGGTCGACGATGCGGTCGCGACGCTCGTGCTCGGCCGCGCGGCGCTGTCGGGGCCGGCGGCGACGGTCGCGCACGTCGATCTCGGCGCGCCGCGCAAGCCGTACGACGCGCCGCGCTGGCTGCCGGTGAACCGGCCGATCGCGTTCCGCGAACTCGTGAACGACCCGCACCAGCTGGAAGTGCGCGGCACGACGCCCGACGCGATCCGGCTGAACCTGCGCGTGCCGGCCGATCTGCATTCGTGGAACGGCGCGGGCGTGCCGATCACGCTGCGCTACCGCTACACGGCGCCGACCGTGCAGGACAATTCGACGCTCGCGATCGAGATCAACGATCAGCTCGTGAAGTCGTACCGGCTCGGGCCGGCCCAGGCGGAGGACGCGCACGGCCGCATGCAGCTGCCGCTGCTGTCGGTGCCGGAAGGGCGCGTGACGAGCGACGTCGACATTCCCGCGTTCCGCGTCGGCAGCGGCAACCAGCTGCAGTTCCGCTTCACGCTCGATTCGCAGAAGACGGGCCTGTGTTCGAGCACGGCCACCGAGCCGCAGCGCGCGGCGATCGATCCCGATTCGACGATCGACTTCTCGCACTTCGTCCATTACGCGCAATTGCCGAACCTCGCGTTCTTCGCGAACAGCGGCTTCCCGTTCACGCGCTTCGCCGACCTGTCGCAGACGGCCGTCGTGATGCCCGACCGGCCGTCGCCGCAGGAGCTCGAGGCCTATCTGACGATGCTTGGCCACATGGGCGAATGGACCGGCTTCCCGGCGCTGCGCGTGCAGGTCGCGCGGCCCGGGGACGTCGCCGCGCTGTCGGGGCACAAGGATCTGCTCGTGATCGACGGCTCGCCGGCGTCGCCGCTGCTCGCGCAGTGGCGCACGGCGCTGCCGCTCGCGATCGGCGAGCCGGGCGGGGCCGGCGGCGCGGGCGCGACGCGTGTCGCGTTCACGGTGAAGGAACGCTGGCGCAACGGCGTGGGCCTCCCCGACGGCGGCGCGCACATCGAACAGGCGGGCCCGCTCGCGGCGCTCGCCGGGTTCGAGCTGCCGGACAGTCACGGCCGCAGCGTCGTCGCGCTGACGGCGACCGACCAGCCGCGCCTCGGCGATCTGCTCGACGTGTTCGAGAACTCGGGGCTCGTGTCGCAACTGCAGGGCGACCTTGCGCTGGTGCGGCCGGGGCGGGTCGACAGCCTGCGGGTCGGCGAGCCTTACGTGGTCGGCTTCGTGCCGTGGTATGCGCGCGTGTGGACGGAGGCGGCACGGCATCCGGTCGTACTCGGCGCGGTCGGCGTCGCCGCGGGGCTGCTGCTCGCGCTCGGCGTGTTCAGCGTGCTGCAGCGAATCGCCGCGCGTCGACGGGGGATGTAACGGATGGCGCGGGCAATGACGAAGCGACGGGCAACGCAGCCGGCGCGGCGTGTCGGCGCGATGCTCGCGCTGGCGGTTGCGGTGACGTGCGCGGCGGCCGGCGTGGCCACGCGCGCGCACGCCGCGCCGGCCAGTACGGCCGATGCGGCGGGCGCGGGATGCGGCGCGGCGTGGCCGGGCTGGGACGCGTTCAAGCGCGATTTCATCTCGGCCGACGGCCGCGTGATCGACATCGGCTCGGCCGATTCGCGCACGGTGTCGGAGGGGCAGGCGTATGGACTTTTCTTCGCGCTGGTCGCGAACGACCGGCGCATGTTCGATACGATCCTCGCATGGACCGAGAACAACCTCGCGCAGGGCGACCTGAGCGCGCACCTGCCGGCGTGGCTGTGGGGCCGCGCGCCCGACGGCGCGTGGCGCGTGCTCGACGCGAACGCGGCGTCGGACGCCGACCTGTGGATCGCGTATGCGCTCGTCGAGGCCGGGCGGCTGTGGCACGAGCGCAGCTATACGGCGCGCGGCGCGCTGCTCGCGAAGCGCGTGCTCGACGACGAGACGGCGACCGTGCCGGGCCTCGGCCTCACGCTGCTGCCGGGGCCGACCGGCTTCAAGCTCGCCAACGGCCAATGGCGCGTGAATCCGAGCTATTCGCCGCCGCAGGTGATTCGCGCGCTCGGCGTGCGGCTGCCCGACGACCGGCGCTGGAGCGCGCTGGCATCGAGCACCGCTCGCGTGCTGCTCGACACCGCGCCGAAGGGCTTCTCGCCCGACTGGGCGCTGTATCGCGCGGGCAAGGGCTTCGGGCCCGATCCGGACACGCATGCGGAGAGCGCGTACAACGCGATCCGCGTGTACCTGTGGGCCGGCACGCTCGACCGCGCCGATCCGCTTGCCGCGCCGCTGCTCGCGCGCTTCGCGCCGTTCGCCGACCATATCGCCGCGCATGGCGCGCCGCCGGAGAAGGTCGATACGACGACGGGCGTCGCGGGGCCGAACGACGGCAACGGCGGCTTCTCCGCGGCGGCCGTGCCGTTTCTCGACGCACGCGGCCAGCACGCGCTCGCGGATGCACAGGCGGCTCGCGTCGATGCGCTCGCGCGCCAGTCGGCGCCCGGCTATTACACGAGCGTGCTGACGCTGTTCGGCCTCGGCTGGCGCGACGGCCGCTATCGATTCGGGGCGGACGGCACGCTCGACACCCGCTGGGGAGGCCGTTCGTGCGCCGCCCGCTGAAGCGCGCCGCGCCGCACGTCGCGGGATTCGCGTGGCTCGCGTCGTCGGTGTGCGCGGCGGCGCCGGGTGCTGCCACGGGCACGGCGATCGCGAACCCCGCGACACCGTCGACCTCGGCCGCCGCCGATGCGCGGCGCGAGCTCGACACCGCGCGGATGTGGGGCATCAAGCATCGCGACGATCTCGCGCGCGATGCGCTGCGCAAGGGCTTGCTGATCGCGCCGGGCGACCCCGACCTGCTGGCCGAACAGGTGCGCGTGCTGCTGCGGCTCGGCGACGCGAAAGGCGCGCAGGCGTCGCTGGCGCGGCTGCAGGCGCAGTCGCCGAATGCGCCTGGCACGCGGCGGGTGGCCGACGAATACCGCGTCGCGACGAGCGGGCGCGGCGAGATGGCGCAGATTCGGCTGCTCGCGCGCAGCGGCCGCGCCGACGAGGCGGCCCGGCGGATCGTCGCGCTGTTTCCGAACGGCGCGCCGTCGGGCGCGCTGGGCGCCGAGTATTACCAGATCGTGTCGAATGCGCCGGGCGGCCGCGAGCCGGCGATCGCCGCGCTGCGCCGCGCGATCGCCGCCGATCCGCGGGACACGAGCGCGTCGGTCGCGCTCGCGCGGCTGTTGAACCAGCGCGACGACACGCGCGCGGAAGCGAACCGGATCGCCGCGTCGCTCGCGAAGCGCACCGACGCGGACCATACGGAAGCGATGGCGCTGTGGCGGCGCGTGCTGCAGTCGGCCGGCAGCGATCCCGCGTATCTCGATGCGCTGCATGCGTATCTCGCGCTCGCGCCGGACGACACCGAATTCCGCGATCGCGCCGCCGCCCTCGACCAGCAGCGCGACGCGCAGCGCCGGCTCGAACGCGATCCCGACTACATCGCGCAGCAGCGCGGGTTGCAGGCGCTCGCGCGCGGCGACCTGGCCGCCGCCGATCCGCTGCTCGCGCGCGCCGCGCGGGCGCGGGCGGACGACGCCGACGCGCTGGGCGGGCTCGGCCTGCTGCGTTTGCGCGAAGGGCGCCACGACGAAGCGCGTGCGCTGTTCGCGCGAGCCGCGTCGCGTGCGACCGACCAGCGCGGCAAATGGCAGGGCCTCGCGCGTACCGCGCAGTTCTGGGGGCTGCTCGCGCAAGGCCGCGAAGCGCCCAGCGCCGGGCGCCCACAGGATGCCGAGCGCGCCGCGCGTGCGGCGCTCGCGATGCAGCCGGACAACCCCGACGCGAAGCTGCAGCTCGCCGATGCGTTGCTCGCGCAGCACGACTGGGCGCGGGCGGAGCCGTTGCTGCGCGGCTTGCTGGCTGCGCGTTCGCCGAGCCTGTCGGCCGTGCGCGACACGGCCACGCTGTATGAAAACACCGGCCGCGCGGACCGGATCGGCCCGCTGCTCGACGCGCTGCAAGGGCGTGTGACGGGCGCCGACGATCGCCGCACGCTCGACGGCCTGCGCGGCGACGTGCTCGCGAACGAAGCGCGGGCGCTGGCCGACAAGGGGGCGCGCGGGCCGGCCGCGCAACGCTACGAGGCGGCCGTGCGCGCGGCGCCCGACGCGCCGTGGACGCGCTTCGCGCTGGCGCGCCTCTATCGCGACATGGGGCTGCCGCAGCTCGGCCGCACGGTGATGGACGACGGGCTCGCGCGAAGCGATACGCCCGAGATGCGCTACGCGAGCGCGCTGTACCGCAACTCGATCGACGACGTCGCGGGTGCGCAGGCCGCGCTGGCGCCGGTCGACGACGCGCACCGCTCGGACGGGATGCGCGCGCTGGCGCGCAAGCTCGATGCCGAAAGCGCGCTGGCCGATGCGCGCGGCGCGCGCGCACGCGGCGACCGCGCGGCCTTCGCGGCCACGCTCGCGCACGCGCAGGCGAGCGCGCCGGACGATCCCGACATGCTCGCGGCGATCGGCGCGCAGTGGATCGACGCGGGCGAACCCGAGCGCGGCCTCGCGCCGCTGCGCGACTGGATCGCCGCGCATCCGCGCGAAGCCGATGCGGACGTGCGGCTGCGCTACGGCGACCTGCTCGGCAGCGCGGGGCGCGACGAGGCGCTCGCCGCGTGGCTCGACACGCTGCGCCGCGATCCGTCGCTGACGCCGGCGCAGACGGCGCGACTGGAGGATCAGTCGCTGCGGCTCGTGCTGCGGCAGACCGACGACGCGATCGCACGACAGGACTATGCACGGGCGCGCACGCTGCTCGATCGCGCGAGCCCGGCCGGCCGCGCGGACAAGCGCTATGCGCTCGAACTCGCCGATCTCGAACGCGCGCAGGGCCATTACGACGCGGCGCGCGAGGCGCTCGCACCGGTCGTCGCGCGTACGCCGGACGACGCCGATACGCAGCTCGCGCTCGCCCGGATCGACGAGGACAGCGGCAACCGAGCCGCCGCACGCGAGCGCGTGCAGGCCGTGCTGGCGCGCACGCCGGACGACGACGTCGACACGCAGCTGTCGGCCGTGCGCCGCCTGAACGCGCTGCGACGCCCGGACGAAGCCGCGCAGGTGACCGACCGGCTGCAGGCCGCGTATCCGGCACGCGCCGACGTGACGGTCGCGGCCGGGCGCGTGGCCGAGGCGCAGGGCCGCTATGACGACGCGGCGTCGCTGTACCGGCTGTCGCAGTCGCAGGAACCCGCGACGGGCGTGAGCCCCGGCCGCGACGGGCTCACGCCCGCGCAGGCCGCGTTCGCGGAGCTGGCGCAGCGACGCAATCCCGAGATCGAGACCGGCTGGATCCCCGCATACAAATCGGGCGACGAAGGCATCTCGTCGTATCGCGCGCAGCAGGTGCCGATCTACATGCAGATGCCGGTCCGCTACGACGGGCATGTGTTCGCGCAGATCGACACCGTGCACCTCGACCCCGGCACGCTCGATACGAGCAACCCGGACGCGTTTTCGCTGAAGACGTTCGGCACGTACGCGGGGCTCAGGGCGCAGAACGCCCTGACACCCGCATCGATCGCGAATCCGCCGGGCTCGCTGCACCAGTCGACCACGGGCGTCGCGCTCGGCGCCGGTTATCTGTCCGATGCATGGCGTTTCGATCTCGGCACGTCGCCGCTCGGTTTCCCGGTGCATTACCTGGTCGGCGGCGTGCGCTATCGCTTCGACGCGGGCCCCGCGAGCTTCTCCGTGAATGCGTCGCGGCGGCCGGAAACGAGCAGCGTGCTGTCGTACGCCGGGATGCGCGACCCGTGGACGGGCGCGGTGTGGGGCGGCGTGCGCCGCGACGGCGTGAACCTGCGCGCATCGGTCGACGTCGGCCGCACGAACCTGTTCGCCGAACTCGGCGCGGGCGTGCTGTCCGGCCGCAACGTCGAACGCAATGCGGAAGTCACGCTGCGCACCGGCTTCACGGTGCCCGTGTACGAGCGCGCGACGATGAAGGTCAGCACCGGGCTCGTCGGCAACGCATGGCACTACGCGCAGAACCTGCGCTACTACACGTACGGGCAGGGCGGTTACTACAGCCCGCAGCGCTATCTGTCGCTCGGCGTGCCGATCGAATGGGCGGGGCGGCACGATGCGCTGTCGTGGGACCTGACCGTCACGGGCGGGATCTCGAACAGCTACGAGAAGGATTCGCTGTATTACCCGACGCTCACCGGCCAGCGCGCCGCGCAGGTGGCGGCCGGGTTCGTGTATGCGGGCAGTTCGACGCGCGGCGTGTCGTTCTCGTACGGCGTGAACGGCATCGTCGAGTATCGCGTGAACCCGCACCTGAGCGTCGGCGCGCAGTTGCAGATCGACCGGTCGCACGACTATGCGCCGAGCGCGGCGCTCGTGTACCTGCGCTATGCGTTCGATGCGCGCGCGCCGCGCAACTGGCTCGTGACGCCGACGCCCGTGCGGCTTTATTCGGATTACTAGGGGAACGCGTGAAGACGGAATTCGATGCCACCCGCCCCGCGCCCGGCGCCACCGGCCTGGTCGATCGCCTGCGCGCGCTGCTGCGTGTGGGGTCGGCGCGCGGCCGCGCCGGCGCATTGAGCCGGCTCGCGATCGACGGCCTGCCCGATACGTGGACGCAACTGGAGGCCGGCGGCCTTTACGCGATCTACGCGGCCGGCGGCACGCCGGGATGCGACGCGCTCGTGTGGGAAAGCGCGCGCCAGGCGCGCACGCGCGACGTCACGATCGTGCTCGCGCGCGATCCGGCGCGCGTCGCCGCACGGATGGAATCGCTCGGCTTCGCGGGCGGCGCGCAGCCGGCCGGCTGGCCGCGCAACCTGAACGTGCTGGCGATGCCGCCGGCGGCCGAGCCGGCCGACGCCGGCGTGACCGCCGACGCGCCGCGCGGCGTGGCGCCGGGCCCGTTCGCGCGGCTGACCGGCGGGTTGCGCGCGATGAAGCGCTACGGGCTGCATGCCCGGTCGCTGTATTTCGTCGAAGGCGCGCAGCGCTGGTTCAGCTGGGACGATCCGGTCGCGCTCGCGGATGAAGCGCACGCGCTGGCCGACTGGTGCCGCACGCGCCGGATTGCGCTCGTGCTGCTGCTCGACCCCGAAGCCACTCGTGCGGGCGGCGCCGCGCGCGCCGACGATGCACCGCTCGTGCGTGAGGCGGATCGCACGCCGCGCAGCGGCTTCCACGGGATCTGCTCGGGCGTCGCGCAGTTGCAGCGCACCCACGGCGAGCTGCTGTGGGTGGTCGATTTCTGGCGCGCGGGCGACACGCTCGCGGCCGGCGAGGTGCGGCCGTTGCGCTTTGCGCCGGGCGGCCGGCTGTCGGCGAGCGTCGATGGCGGCGCGACCGAACCGGCGCGCCGGATGAAGCTCGCGAGCGACGAGGATCGCGTGGTGGTCAGCCGCGCGGTGCTCGACGGCGCGAGCCGCGTGCCGGACGGCTGGGAGATCGTCGACGACAACGCGGCCGTCGTCGCCGCGTGCGCGAACGCGCAGGCCGCGACCGCGGTGCTCGTGTTCCGCTCGCACGCGCAGCTCGAAGCGCTGTGCGCGGACGTGCACGCGCTGCGCCGGCAATGCGGCGGCGCGTTGAAGATCGCGGTCGTCGAGCGCGGCGAGGTGCTGCGCCAGCAGTTCGAGGTGCTCGTGCTGAGCGTCGGCGCGAACCGGGTCGTCGCGCGCGACCTGCCCGTCTCGCGGATGCAGGCGGCCGTGCACGCGCTGCACGGCCAGCTCTACGCGCGGCCCGTCGCGGCCGACTATCGCGCGGCGCTCGCGGCCGCGCTCGGCGATTCGGTGCTCGGCTATCTGCCGGTCGGCGCGTTCTGCCTGCGGATTCGCGCGGTGCTCGACCGCGGCGCGGTGCTCGCGCTGCCGCACACGCTCGCGAAGCTCACGCTGTTGCCGGGCGTGTCGCACGTCGACGCGCTGCGGCACTGCCGGCCGCGCCGCGCGGGCGACGTCGTGACGGCCGATGCGGGGCACCTGTTCGTGTTCCTGTTCGCGTGCGAGCCGGTCGACGCCGAGGACGCGCTCGCGCGGATCTTCGAGGTGCCGGTCGATACGTTGTCCGACCGCGTCGTGTGTCTCGGGCAGGGCAGCATCGACACCGAGCTCGATGCGTTGAAGGCCGAGAACCGGCGCGCGCCGATCGCCGACTACAGCGACCTGTTCGCGGCGACGCAGCCGGCAGGCGCCGCACGCGCGGCGCCGCCCGCGCACGCCGGCGCCGGCACGGCATTGCCCGACGCGAGCGAGGTGAGCGACGCGATCGAGGCGATCGATACCGTCGTCACGCTCGACGCGATCGGCGCACCGCAGGCGTCCGAGCCTGCCGCCGCCGATGCCGCCGCCGACACGTCGGCGCCGGAGCCCGTCATTCCCGCCGTGCGTGCGCGCGGCGCCGTCCGCAGCGCGATGCCGCTGCGCAAGCAGGAGAACGCATGATCGCCGAACTCGTCATCGGCTTCATCGTCGGTATCGTGATCGCGGTGCCGGTGTGGATCGTCGCGCAGCACCTCGGCGTCGGCCGCGGCTTCCACGCGCCGCGCGGCATCGACCGGCGCGACGCGGTGCCGTGCGAACTCGTGCCGGTCGCGTTGCGCGGCCGCCTGCTGCCGGGCGCCGGCGGCGAAGAAGGCGATGACCGCGATAACCGCGCCGGCAAGGGGGCACGATGAAGACGATCGCCCTCACGTCGACGACGGGCGGCGCGGGCCGCACGACGCTGGCCGCCGCGCTCGCGGTGCTGCTCGCGCGCCGCGGCCGGCCGGTCGTCGCCGTCGAATTCGATGCACAGAACCTGATGGGCGCGACGCTCGGCCTCGACACGCTGGCCGAACAGGGTCTTGCGCACGGCCTGCTGGGCGGTGCGGAACCGTGGCACGCGCACACGTGGCGCAACGCCGACGGTGTGCTGTTCGTGCCGTACGGGCAGGTCGATGCGGCCGGCGCCGCCGCGTGCGATGCGCAGCTCGCCGCCGATCCGGCCTGGCTGTCGCGCGCGCTCGACGAGATCGCGCTGCCGGCCGACGGCGTCGTGCTGGTCGACACCGCGCGCTATCCGTCGCCGCAGGCCGAGCAGGCGATTCGCCGCGCGGACCTGACGCTCGTCGTCGTGCCGCCGGAGCCGGTCGCCTGCGCGACGACGGCCGCGCGGCTCGGCGCGCTACGGGCCGGCCGCGGCGAACTGCAGATCGTCGTGAACCGGCTGAACCCGGCGCGCGACATGCAGCGCGACGCGCTGGCGATGCTGCGCGCGGTCGCGGGGCCGGCGTCGATGCTCGAGCAGCGCATCCACGTCGATGCGGCGGTGCCCGAAGCGCTCGCGCGCGGCAGCTGGATTTTCGACGACGCGCCGTATTCGCAGGCGTCGCACGACCTGAACGGCGTCGCGAACTGGGTCGACACGTGGCTGAAGGCCGCCGTCGCCGGCCGCGCGGGAGCCGTGCGATGAAGGCCGCGCTCGCGTCGCGACTGCGCATGTTCGGCCGTCGCGCGGCCGACTGGTGCGCGCGCGGCATCGGACTGCCCGCGGAACGCACGCGGGTGGACTGGTTCGTGCGGCTGTTCTTCCATGCGCCGCCGCCCGGCCGGCCCGATCACGTGCGCCGCTGGGTGCGCATCGCGTTCCTGCGGCTCGCGCATGACTGGGGCGTGCTGCAGCCGCTCAGCGTGCGCGAATGGCTGTGGCGCGCGATCGTACGTGCGCCGCGTGCGGCCGACGGCCGGCCCGCGCGCGATCCGCTCGCGTGGTTCGACACGTTCGTCGTGCCCGTCTACGTGGCCGGGCGTGCGGTCGCCCGGCGCATCAACGCGATGCTCGAGCGCCTGCCGTGGACGCGCTGGGGCGGCTGGCTCGATGCGCGCGCGAACGGCGTCGGCCGGCGCCGCTGGCTCGCGCCGCTGCTGCTCGTCGCCGGCGCGGTGCTGTGGGCCGCGGCCGGGATGTCGCCGCTGATGCCCGGCGCGCAGTTCGCGTTCTTCGCGATCGTCGCGGTGCTCGCGCTCGCGCTGCGCCGCCTGCCCGGCCATCTGCCGACCCTCGCGCTCGCGTCGCTCGCGCTGCTGGCCACGCTGCGCTACGTGTGGTGGCGCACGACGCAGACGCTCGACTTCCGCAGCCCGGTGGAAGCCGTCGCCGGCTACCTGCTGTACGGCGCCGAAGCCTATACGTGGATGATCCTGCTGCTCGGCTTCGTGCAGACCGCGTGGCCGCTCGACCGGCCGATCGTGCCGCTGCCCGACGATCCGGACACCTGGCCGACGGTCGACGTCTATATCCCGACCTACAACGAGCCGCTGTCGGTCGTGAAGCCGACGGTGTTCGCCGCGCAGAGCATCGACTGGCCGAGCGCGAAGCTGCGCGTGTACCTGCTCGACGACGGCCGGCGCCCCGAGTTCGCGGCATTCGCGGCCGAGGCCGGCATCGACTACCTGACGCGCGACGACAACCTCCACGCGAAGGCCGGCAACATCAACCGCGCGCTGCCGAAGACGCACGGCGACTACATCGCGATCTTCGACTGCGATCACGTGCCGACGCGCTCGTTCCTGCAGACGACGATGGGCGTGTTCCTGCGCGACCCGAAATGCGCGCTCGTGCAGACGCCGCACCATTTCTTCTCGCCCGATCCGTTCGAGCGCAATCTCGGCACGTTCCGCGAGGTCCCGAACGAGGGCAACCTGTTCTACGGCCTCGTGCAGTCGGGCAACGACCTGTGGAACGCGACGTTCTTCTGCGGATCGTGCGCGGTGCTCAAGCGCAGCGCGCTGGAGGAGGTCGGCGGCGTCGCGGTCGAGACCGTGACCGAGGACGCGCACACGGCGCTCAAGCTGCATCGGCGCGGCTATACGTCGGCGTACCTGCCGACCGTGCAGGCGGCCGGCCTCGCGACCGAAAGCCTCGCCGGCCACGTGAAGCAGCGCACGCGCTGGGCGCGCGGGATGGCGCAGATCTTCCGGATCGACAACCCGTTTCTCGGGCGCGGGCTCGGCTTCATCCAGCGGATCTGCTACGGCAACGCGATGCTGCATTTCTTCTACGGGATTCCGCGGCTGATATTCCTGACGATCCCGCTCGCGTACCTGTTCTTCCACCTGTACTTCATCAACGCGTCGTCGTTCGCGCTCGCCAGCTACGTGATCCCGTACCTCGTGCTCGCGAACGTCGCGAACTCGCGGATGCAGGGGCGCTACCGTCATTCGTTCTGGGCCGAGGTCTACGAATCGGTGCTCGCGTGGTACATCGCGCTGCCGACCACCGTCGCGTTCTTCAGCCCGAAGCACGGCAAGTTCAACGTGACCGACAAGGGCGGCAAGATCGACGAAGGCTACGTCGACTGGTCGACCTCGAAGCCGTATCTCGTGCTGTTCGCGCTGAACGTGCTCGCGATCGTCGCTGGCCTGTGGCGGCTCGTGGTCGACCAGGGCGACGAGGCGTCGACGATCCTGATCACGCTCGGCTGGACCGTCTACAACCTCGCGATGCTCGGCGCGGCGCTGGCCGTCGCGCGCGAGACCAAGCAGGTGCGCGTCACGCACCGGATCGCGATGCGCGTGCCGGCGATGCTGCTGCTCGCCGACGGCTCGACCGCCGCGTGCTTCACGAGCGATTACTCGACGGGTGGCCTCGGGCTCGAAGCGGTGCCGGGGCTGTCGCTCGCCGTCGGCGACACGCTGACGGTGTGCGTGACCCGCGGCGACCGCGCGTTTCCGTTTCCGGTGCGCGTGACCCGCGCGACGCCGACGCATGTCGGCGTGAGCTTCGAGGAACTGACGCTCGAGCAGGAGCGCCAGCTCGTGCAGTGCACGTTCGGCCGCGCGGACGCGTGGCTCGACTGGCACGAAAGCGCGCGGCCCGACACGCCGCTCGGCGGCCTCAAGGAAGTGCTGCGGATCGGGCTGGACGGTTATGTCCGAATGTGGAAGGGTGCGGTGCGTGGCGTGCAGGCCATGCTTGCGCCGAAACTCGATCGCGCGCGCGACTGACGCGGCGCGCATCATGGAGTAGGTTAGATGACGTTCTGGAATCTGTATTTCATCCTGAAGTTCGCGCTGTTCGCGACCGGGCACCTGCAGCCGTTCTGGCTCGCGAACCTCGCGTTCGCGGTGGCGTTGGTGGCGAGCGCGCCGATCCGCTCGCGTGCGTGGCGCATCGTCCGGCAGGTCGTGGCGATCGCGATCGCGGTGCCGCTGCTCGCGCGCGAGCTGCATGCGCCGCCGCTCGCCCGTCTCGCCGAGGCCGCGCGCGAAGTCAGCACGTTCCGTCTCGACTACTGGATGGAGCTGTTGCCGCGGCTGCTGCCGCCCGTGCTGGCGCTGGCGATCGTCGGCGTGCTGATCGTCTATTTCATCGTCAATCGCTGGCTGCGCGTCGCGACGTTCGTGGTGGCCGTGCTGATCGTGATGCCGCTGTGGCAGGCCGGCAGCGGGCTGATGGCGCGCGTCGCCGCGCCGGCGCAGACGCAGGCGAATGCGGCGGGCGCCGCACGCGTCGACCAGCCCGAGGACCACAACGCGGCGCTCGCGACGTTCCGCGCGCAGGAGTCGCAGCGGCAGGTCGCGTTCGGCCATCTCGGCAGCGATCCGGCCGCGCAGTTCGACGTGATCGTGCTGCACATCTGCTCGCTGTCGTGGGACGACCTCGACGCGGCGAAGGTGCGCAACCATCCGATGCTGAGCCACTTCGACTACCTGTTCACGAACTTCAGCACGGCCGCGAGCTACAGCGGCCCGGCGGCGATCCGCGTGCTGCGCGCGAGCTGCGGGCAGGAAGCGCATGCGGACCTGTACAAGCCCGCGCCGCCGCAGTGCCATTTGTTCTCGCAACTGGCGAGCGCCGGCTACACGGTGCAGTCGCTGCTCAACCACGACGGCCATTTCGACAACTTCCTGCAGGTGGTCCACGACAACATCGGCGTGGCCGATGCGCCGATGATCTCGAACGCGGCCGCGCCGGTCACGATGCATGCGTTCGACGGCTCGGCGATCAAGGACGACTACTCGACGCTCGCGAACTGGTACGCGCAGCGCGCGGCGGTGCCGGGGCCGGTCGCGCTGTACTACAACACGATCAGCCTGCACGACGGCAACCGCGTCATCGGCAGCGCGCTGACGAGCATCGATTCGTACCCGCAGCGCGCGACGAAAATGATGACCGACTTCGACCGTCTCGCCGACCTGATCGCGCAATCGGGCCGCCGCGCGGTGATCGTGTTCGTGCCCGAGCACGGCGCCGCGTTGCGCGGCGACAAGAACCAGATCGCGGGGCTGCGCGAGATTCCGACGCCGCGCATCGTGCACGGGCCGGTCGGCGTGCGGCTCGTCGGCTTCACGGGCAACCACGGCGCGACGACCGTGATCGACCAGCCGACCAGCTTCCTCGCGCTCGCGCAGTTGCTGTCGAATCTCGTGTCGAACAGCCCGTTCAAGCCGGGCGCGACGCTCGCGCAATATGCGGCCGATTTGCCGCGCACGCGAATGGTCGGCGAGAACGAGGGCACGGTGACGATGCAGACCGCCGCGGGCTATGCGGTGAAAACTCCGGACGGCGTATGGATCGACGAACAGTGACGATTTCCGGCGAAGGCGACGACGATCGCCTGTCGCAACCTAACGACGTGATTGGCCTCGCGCGGCATCTGCCCGCGCTCGATCCCGAGCGCTATGTCGACGAGCAGGCGCGCCGCGCGTTCGACGCGTCACTCGATCGCTGGCCCACGCTCGCGAAGCTGATGGGATTGAAGCGGTAAACGCACGACGGCCGGCTTGATGGCCGGCACGTCGCCGCCGTGCCGGGCGAACCGGCTTACTGCGCCTTGCGTTCCGGCTGGCGCGTCCATTCGCCTTCTTCGCCCGGCACCTTGCCGAACGTCTGATCGGCCCACGCGGCGCGCGCCGCATCGATCTTCGCGCGTTCGCTCGACACGAAATTCCATTCGATGAACCGTTCGCCCGGCAGGTGTGCGCCGCCGAGCAGCATCACGCGGGCGCCGTTCGTACTTGCGAGCGCCACGGTCGCGCCCGGTTCGAGCACGGCCATCGTCGCGGGAGCGAGCGGCGTGCCGTCGATCGTGAGGTCGCCGTCGACGAGATATACGCCGCGCTCGTCGTGCTCCGCATCGAGCGCGAGCTGCCCGCCCGGCGCGAATTCCGCATACGCATAGAGCGTCGGCGAGAACACGGCGACCGGCGACGCGAGCCCGAACGCGGTGCCCGCGATCACGCGCACGGTCACGCCGTCGCGCGTGAACGACGGCAGCGTGTCGGCCGCGTGGTGAACGAACGCGGGCGCGGTGTCTTCATGCTCGACCGGCAGCGCGACCCAGGTCTGGATGCCATGCACCGGCTGCTCGCGCGGCCGATCCTCGTCGGGCGAGCGCTCCGAATGCACGATCCCGCGGCCGGCCGTCATCCAGTTCACGTCGCCCGGCACGATCTTCTGCCGGAAGCCGAGGCTGTCGTGATGCATCAGCGAGCCGTCGAACAGGTAGGTGACGGTCGCGAGCCCGATGTGCGGGTGCGGTAGCACGTCGATGCCGCGGCCGGCCGGCAGCACGGCCGGGCCCATCTCGTCGAAGAAGATGAACGGGCCGACGAGGCGCGCGGCGCGCGCGGGCAGAACGCGGCGCACGACGAGGTGGCCGATGTCGCTTTCGCGCGGCGTGAGCAGGGTCTTGATCGGGGCGGACATGTCGGGAATCTCGTGACGGGAACAGTGGCGGTGACGGGAGGCGCTCAGGCGATCGCCGTGTCGATCGCGATCGGGTGCGTGAGGATCTTGTGCACCGGGCACGCGTTCGCGATCTGCAACAGGCGTTCGCGCTGCTCGTCGGTCAGGCCGCCGTCGAGCGTGATGCGGCGCACGATCGTGCTGCCCGCGCTCCCCGATTCGTGCGTGAGCGTCACGTGCACTTCGTCGAGCGGCCAGTCTTTTCGTTGCGCGTACATCTTCAGCGTGATCGCGGTGCATGCGCCGAGACTCGACAGCAGCAGCGCGACGGGCGTTGGCGCCGTATCGCCGCCGCCGAGCGACGCGGGTTCGTCGGCGCGCCACTGGTGGACGCCGTCGGTAAAGTGGACGAGATAATCGACCGGGCCGATGCTCGCTTCGACGGTGAGTTCGCTCATGGCAATTCCAGGTGGGAAAGGGGGCGGGCCCGGCCGGGCATGGCCGCGGGCCGGACGTCAGGGTTCGAGCAGGCGCTGCAGTCGCAGCTCCTCGAAATCCAGTTCGGATTCTATGCGGTGCAGCACCGCGTCGTCGACCCGGCCGTCGCGATGCAGGCCGAGCAGCGCGTCGCGCGACACGCCGACCAGCTCGAGCTCGACGCGCAGCATCCGCGCGCGCACGTCCGCGGGCTCCGCGCCGTCGCGGTGCGCGCGTTCGTTGAACGCGACGCGGCTGCGGTATTCGGTCAGCAGCCGGTCGAGCGATGCGCGTTCGAGGCCGGCGCCGCGCTGCTCGCGCGCGTCGAGCTCGGCAAGCGCCGCGCCGAACGTGTGCGCGCGCACCGCATGTTCGGACATCGTGCGGCGCGCGGCCGGGCGCAGTTTCAGCACGCGGATCAGCGGCGCGAGCGTGCCGCCCTGCACGACGAGCGTCGCGATGATCAGCAGGAACGTGCTGAACAGAATCAGGTCGCGGCCCGGGAAGCTGGCGGGCAGCGCGATCGCGGCCGCGAGGCTCACCACGCCGCGCATGCCCGACCAGCCGAGCACGACGGCTTCGCGCCACGACCACGCCGCGTGGCCCGCGCGCCGCGCGCACAGGCGGCCCGGCAGCCACATCGCGACGAACACCCACACGACGCGCGCGCCGATCGCGGCGGCCGTCGCCGGCAGCGCGACCCGCAGGCCGGCCATCAGCACCGCGCCTTCGTGGTTCACGCCCGCGAGGATCGCGTGCAGCGCGAGGCCGATCAGGATGAACACGAGCGCGTCGAGCACGAACACGATCGCTTCCCATGTCGCCTTCGCCTTGATCCGCATGTCGGCGCCGAACACGCGATGCTGGCGCACGCCGAGCACGAGGCCGCAGGTGACGACCGACAGCACGCCGGAGCCGCCGACGGCTTCCGCGATTCCGTAGCTGCCCCATGCCATCGCGAACGTCACGACGATGCCGAGCATCGGCTCGCGCAGGCGTTGCAGCACCCAGCACATCGCATGGCCGCACGCGAGGCCGACCGCGATGCCGATCAGCGTGAGCGAGAAGAACAGGCCGGTCGCGCTCGCCCCCGTGATCGACACGGCGAGCGCGGCCGACACGGCCATCTGGTACAGCAGCAGGCCCGACGCATCGTTGACGAGGCTTTCGCCTTCGAGCACCGCGACGAGCCGTGCGGGCAGCGGGTGGCGCTGCAGGATCGCCTTCGCGGCGACGGCGTCGGGCGGCGACACGATCGCGCCGAGCGTGAAGCACGCGGCCCACGGCAGCGCGGGATTCGCCGCATGCACGGCAAGCGCGACCGCGACGGTCGTGAACGCCACGGCCCCGAGCGCGAGCGACGCGATCGATGCAAGCTCCTGCCGGAATTCCTTCCACGCGGTGTAGAACCCGCTCGACATCAGCAGCGGCGGCAGCACGGCGGCGAGCAGCAGCGCCGGGTCCATGTCGGGCGCGCGCTTGCCGGCGACGGCGACTACGCAGCCGCCGAGCAGCAGCACGACGGCCGGCGGAATCGAGATTCGCTCGGCGAGCCAGGTGAGGGCGCCCGCGCCGCAGATCAACAGCAACAGGTAATGGAACAGCTCGACGTTGGTCATGCGTGGCGGGCGGCGATGGAGTGGATCAAGAAGGCTTGCGGTCGTTCGCGGCGCCGCCCGGCAGCGCGCCGAACATGTGCTGGCTGCACTTCGCGTCGCACCACGCGGCGTTCAGCCGATGGCCGGACAGCATGCGCCGCGCGACGGGCAGCATCTGTTCGCCGGCCAGCATGCCGAGCAGGCCGACGAGCGCGATGACCGGCGGCGCGGGCGAGTTCACGCCGATCGCGCCGTAGATGACCCCGGTGAGGATGCCGGCGAGCAGCGAGAGGACATACGGTTTCATGGGGGCGCCTCGTGACGGCCGAGCGGCACCGGAACGGCACCGTCAAAGTTTTGAAAGCGTATCGGGTTTGCGAGAAGAAAAAAAGAGCGGGCGAGTTCGAACCGGCGTCGTTTCCGGAAGCGGATCGATTCCATTCCTTGGATGTTCGCGCCACGCGCTTGCGGCTTAAATGTTTCGACGCGGCCGATGACGATCCGGCGCCGACGCATTCCGGGCGCCTCCCGTTTTCACGGTCGAGGCAGGCTCGCCCTTTTTCCGTTCACAGGACCCCTTCGCCATGAGCAACCCGAAACTTGAAGTGCTGACGCCGCTGATCGGCGCGATCGAGGCCGTGCATTTCCAGGTCGGCGACGCGATCCGGCAGGCGGGCGGGCACAACGCGGATTACGTCGGTGTCGAGCTGAAGTACGGGTGGTGGCGGCGCGCGGCCACCCGCACGCGGCATGAAAAAGGGCAGCCCCGCGGGGCTGCCCTTCGTTCGTCCGGGCCGGCGGCGTGGCCGGCCCGTTCGCGGCGACGGCGATGCCGTTACAGGTTCGGCGACAGCGCGAGCGCGTTCGTCAGGTCGCCCATCGGCTGCGCGCCGTTCGCCTTCAGCGCGTCGTCGCGCTGCTGCAGGCCCGCGAGGCGCGGCAACGAGAAGCGGCGCGTGATGAAGCGCAGGATCGAGCCCGTGTCGTACTGCGTATGGTCGACGAAACCCTTCTTCGCATACGGCGACACGATCAGCGTCGGAATGCGGGTGCCCGGGCCCCAGCGATCGGCATTCGGCGGCGTCGCATGATCCCAGAAGCCGCCGTTTTCGTCGTACGTGACGACCACGACCATGTTCTTCCATTGCGGGCCGGCCTGCAGGTGCGCGATCACGTCGGCGATGTGCTGGTCGCCGGAGGTGACGTCCGTGTAGCCCGGGTGCTCGTTCAGGTTGCCTTGCGGCTTGTAGAACGTGACCTGCGGCAGCGCGCCCGCATCGATCGCCTTGATGAACTCGGCGCCGTTCGCGCCGCCGTCGAGCAGGTGCTGCGCACGGCTCGCGGTGCCCGGCGCCTGGTTCGCGAAGTAGTTGAACGGCTGATGGTGCGGCTGGAAGTTCGGCGTCGACAGGTCGGCGCCGTAGATCACGTTCGACGTGCCGTTCTGGCTCGCCTGCAGCGCCTGGCCCCACGCGCCGGAATACCACGCCCACGACACGCCCGCGTTGGTCATCAGGTCGCCGATGTTGGTCGCCGTCTGCGGCGGCATCGTCGACGGATTGGCCGGGTCGGCGAGCAGCGGATCGCCGCCCGTGGCCGCCTTGTTGCCGCTCGGCTGATACGCCGGTTGCATCGTGTTGATGCCGTAGAAGTCGGGCGTCAGCGCGCCGTCGTTGACGAACTTCGGCGGGCCGCTCAGCGCGGAAGCCGGCGAGTTCGTCGCGACCTTCAGCGACTTGCCGTCGGCGTTCAGCACGGCGATCTTGCCGGCCGCCGGACTCTTGTCGGCGTTCGGGTAGTACGGTGCGCACGCGCAGATCAGGTACTGGTGGTTCAGGAACGACCCGCCGAACGCGCCCATGAAGAAGTTGTCGGCCAGCACGTACTGCTGCGCGATCTTCCACAGCGGCAGCTTCGACGGATCGGCCGTGTAGTGGCCCATCGTCAGGCCGCCCGCGTCGGTCCATGCGGCGTACATGTCGTTCTTGCCGCCGTTGATCTGCATCTGGTCCTGATAGAAGCGGTGCACGATGTCGCGCGTCGCGATGCTCATCGACTGATTGAAACCGTTCGGATCGTCGATCGCGAACGGCGCGTTCGGCAGGTTCGCCGTCATCGCCTCGGTCACCGCCGGCGTGATGCCGGTCGCGGTCAGGCCGCCCCAGATCTTCGGCAGCGTCGCCATCGTCGAGCCGTCGCGGTCCTTCTGCACCGAGTTCGCGGCCGTCGCGTTCTGCAGCCCGTTCGCGCCCGGGAAGTTGCCGTACAGATTGTCGAAGCTGCGGTTTTCCGCATAGATCACGACCACGTTCTTGACGGCCGACAGGCCCTGCTGCGTGACGTCGTCGCCGCCGCAGGCGGTCAGGGCGAGCGCGGCCGCGAGGGCGATCGGCGTGCAGCGAATCCAGGCGTGCTTCTTCATGCGATGTTCTCTCTCTTCGTCGTTGGTCGCGTGTGGGAACCGGGTGGCGGAAGGGCCGGCGCACGAACCTCGCGGTACCGCCCGGCTGCGCGCATTATCTGGAACCGATTTGACAGCCGAGTGTAGGGCCGCTTTCAATTGACTGTCGGTGGAACGTCATTCAACGGTCACGGAACTGACATAAGCTCCGGCCGATTGCCCACCGCTACCAGAACAACGATGCACACCCTTCTGAAATCCTTCGCGTCCGCGCGATCGCTGATCCCGGCCGCGGCGACGCTCGCGGTGGTCGGCGCGCTCGCGGCGCTCGCCGGTTGCGATGCGCGGCCCGGCACGACCGCACCGGCCGCGTCCGTCGTACCGATGGCCCAGGCCGCTCCCGTTCCGGCGGTCGCGCCGGCCGGCCAGCCGCAGACGCGCGCGCAGGTGTTCGAGGGCGTGAAGCAGATGACGGCGCTCGGCAAGCAGTTGTTCTTCGATCCGTCGCTGTCCGGGTCCGGCAAGCTCGCTTGCGCGTCGTGCCACAGCGCCGAGCATGCGTTTGGGCCGCCGAACGCGCTGTCGGTGCAACTGGGCGGCGACGACATGCACCGTACCGGCTTTCGCGCGGTGCCGTCGCTGAAGTACCTGCGCGGCATCCCGCCGTTCAGCGAGCACTTCCACGATTCGCCGGACGAGGGTGACGAAAGCATCGACGCGGGTCCGACCGGCGGGCTGACCTGGGATGGCCGCGTCGACACGCGCGACGCGCAGGCGCGCATTCCGCTCACGTCGCCGTTCGAGATGAGCAGTTCGCCCGCACGGGTCGCGAAGGCGGTGCGCGCCGCGCCGTATGCCGACGCGTTCCGCAAGGCGTTCGGCGACCGGGTGCTCGGCGACGACCAGGCGACGTTCGATGCGGTGCTGCGCGCGCTCGACGCATTTCAGCAGCAGCCTGCGCTGTTCGATCCGTACACGAGCAAATACGACGCATATCTCGCCGGCCACGCGCAGCTCACGCCCGCGGAGCTGCACGGGCTGCAGTTGTTCAACGACGAGAAGAAGGGCAACTGCGCGAGCTGCCACATCAGCCAGCGCACGCTCGAGGGCGGCCCGCCGCAGTTCAGCGATTTCGGGCTGATCGCGATCGCGGTGCCGCGCAACCGCGCGCTGCCGGTCAATCGCGACCCGCGCTTTTACGATCTCGGCGCATGCGGCCCCGAACGCACCGACCTGAAGGGGCGCGACGAATTCTGCGGGCTGTTCCGCACGCCGTCGCTGCGTAACGTCGCGCTGCGCAAGACGTTCTTCCACAACGGCGTGTATCACTCGCTCGAGGACGTGATGCGCTTCTACGTCGAACGCGACATCCATCCGGAGAAGTTCTACCCGATCGTGCACGGCAAGGTGCAGATCTACGACGATTTGCCGAAGCGCTACTGGCCGAACATCAACCGCGAGCCGCCGTTCGACCGCAAGCGCGGCGATCGGCCGGCGCTGAATGCGGCCGAGATCAAGGACGTGATCGCGCTCCTCGGCACGCTGACCGACGGATATCAACCGACGGCCGCGTCTGCTGCGCGCTAGAAGACGGTCCTTGCGGCACGCATGCTATGCTCGCTCGCTGACGGGCGTGGCGCGCGCCGGAGGGCCGGCCCCCGGTTCGCCGGCATGCGCCGCGCCGTTCGATCGAACATCCAAGGAGAAAAAAACATGTCGATGCGTGCATCCCTTTCCGTCGTCACGCGCGTGCTGGCCGGCGCCGCGTGCGCAGCCGCGATGCTGCCCGCCCATGCGCAGAACAACCTGAACTTCCTGAACGACACGCCGATCAGCTATTTCAGCAACACCGATCGCGCATCGCTCACGAAGGCGGTCGTGCAGGCCCGCGACGAAGGCAAGGACGGCGAAACCACGACGTGGCAGAGCAGCGGCCGCGGCACGCAGATCGACGCGAAGCTCACGCCGAGCACGACCGAGACGGACGGCAAGACCTGCCGTGAAATCGCGACCGAAATCACCGCCAAGGGCCAGACGATGACGCTCAAGCCCGTCTACTGCAAGACGGCCGCGGGCAAGTGGCAGTTGCAGAAGCGCTGAGCACGCGCATGACGAAGCGGGGCGGCGCGCCGCGCACGGTATCGTGCGGCGTCGTGATCCTCGATGCGGGTGGCCGCGTGTTCCTCGCGCACGCGACGGACACCACGCACTGGGATATCCCGAAGGGGCAGGGCGAGCCGGGCGAGACGCCGGCCGACGCCGCGCTGCGCGAACTGCTCGAGGAAACCGGGATCGAATTCGCACCGGCGCGCTTGCTCGATCTCGGCCGCTTCGCGTACCGGCACGACAAGGACCTGCACCTGTTCGCGGTGCAGGTGGCCGAAGGCGAGATCGATCCGGCTCAGTGCACGTGTACGTCGCTCTTTCCGAGCCGTCGCGACGGCTCGATGATTCCCGAGATGGATGCGTACCGCTGGACCGCGCCGGGCGACGTCGACACCTATGCGAGCCGCAGTCTCGCGCGGTTGTTTCGCACGAAGCTGTCGCTGGTGGAACTGCATCGGCGCTTGTCGGGCACGTGAACGGGCGCCGCAGTTTTCGTTGCCGCCGGCCGTCCTTCGGCGCACGTCCATGAAAAAACCGGCCCTCGAGCCTAATGCCGTTCAGTTAAGAACTGAACGGCATTTTTGTTTTGGGTGTTGTAAACGGTGATGGAGGCTGTTAACCTGCGTCGCCATGCTTGATGACACCCTGAATTTTCTCGCTGAAGAACAGGAGACGCCCGACTGGGCTCGCCTGGGCGAGCACTTGCCCTACGAGTGGATTGAGCAGGTGGTGGCTTACACGGGACGGGCGAGCATCCGGCAACGCCGCTTGCCCGCTGAGCAGGTTGTTTGGCTGGTTATTGCGCTGGCATTGTATCGGCATCAATCGATCAGCGAGGTTGTCGACGATCTCGATCTTGCGCTACCGGATATGCAGGCGCCGTTCGTCAGCAAGAGCGCTGTCGCTCAGGCCCGGCAGCGCCTGGGCGCGCAACCACTGAAGGCGCTGTTCGAATTGTCGGCCAAGGCGTGGGCTGAGCAGGACCGCAAACAATACCTGTTCAAGGGGTTGAGCCTGTTTGCGATGGATGGCACGACGCTCAGGACGGCGGACACCCCCGAACATCGGGCTCATTTCGGCGCCCAGGTTTATGCCGGCAACACCATCGCCAGTTATCCGCAGGTCCGTGGCGTGACGCTGA
>NZ_JBYQCG010000008.1:0-1602 GCF_057837105.1 Burkholderia sp. APQ4-4ca
GCATCCGGTACAGCGCCCGCGTGCTCGACATCATCGAGCGCATGCTGGTCGAGCATCTACCAGGCGTCGTGCCGTCGAGTCTGCTCGGCAAGGCATTGCAGTACATGAGCGGGCAGTGGTCAAAGCTGGTCCGATACGTCGGTAACGGCAACTGGCCGATCTCGAACAACCTGTGCGAGAACGCGATCCGGCCGTTCGTCGTCGGCCGCAAGGGCTGGCTGTTCTCCGATACGGTCGCCGGCGCGCAGGCCAGTGCCAACCTGTACTCCCTCGTCGAGACATGCAAGGCGAACGGCGTCGAGCCGTATCGCTATCTGGTCAGGCTGTTCACCAGGTTGCCTCTCGCTGCAACCGCCGACGACTACGCCGATCTCATGCCTTGGACAATGCCTGCCGCACTCAACCTCTGAGGGGCGTCGTTAAATGACCGCATACGGTCAATCCACCTCGATACCAACCGGCATACATCGCGATGGCGATCGATACTATCGTGGCAAACATCGCTCCGAACTTCAAAATCAAAAGGTTAATTACGGAAGTGCGGCTGGATTGAAACTGGTGGGTTTCATTTGCAAGATCCGCGCTCAGAAAGCGCACAGGGTTAAGCTTCGAAGCTGTTTCGTATCTCTTCGCTCACAAATATTGTTCGCTCCACGCAGTTCGCAGTGACCTAGTTGACTGGGACCGATGTGTTGATCCTGTCAGCCTCGGGATGCTGCGACGCGGATTTTCCTAATCCTTTGGAGCGAACAATGAGTCTCTACGCTGTTTCCGGCGCCGCCGCCCAACTTGCTGCCGATGTCCCGTTCCGGGCGTCGGCCGTCAGCCACACATCCGCACCGTCGTTTGGGCGCGAATATCTCACTACCGACGAGGCTGCGGACCTTCTTGGCCTCCGTCCGCAGACTCTGAGAAAAGCGTATTCCACGGACGGCTGCTATTTCTCCGTCGTTCCGAAGAAGGCCGCAAACCGCCGTCTTTACTGGAAGGCCGATCTGATCCGTGCACTGATCGAGGGGGCTTGAATGTGCACGCGATACGCCGGCGGCTCCCCCAGCCCTTTACCGAAGGCTACCGAAGCTAGTCGTGAACTATCGAAGCCTATTGTCGTGGGCCGCTCTTCTTCAAAGCATCCCAGCGGCGATTCAAACGGTTATTAAGCGCATCCTTCGTCAATCGGGCGGGGGCCTTTAGACGGCGACAATTATCTTGGCCGGTTTGACGACAATTACCTTGGCCGGTGGGGAAACGACGAAGGCGGCGTAGCCGCCGTAGGCGCTTCCCCACCGGCGGCGCCGGACGGATGGGGTTTTAGGATGGCTGATCGTCTTCCAAAAGAAGAACAGCCATGCCCGGAACCTACATTACGGACCAGCAGGTCCGCCTCTATATGAACAAGCGCAAACATCACACCCAAGAAGTCGCAGCGGCCATGGCTGGCATGAGCGTTCGAACGGCGCGTCGAATCGAGCGCGGTGCGCCGCTGCCGTCGCAGAGAGCGTCGAGAACGTGGCGCACCCGATCCGATCCGTTCGCTGACGTCTGGGAGACGGAGGTGGTGCCACTGCTGCGCCATGCACCGCGTCTGAAGGCTGTTACGTT
>NZ_JBYQCG010000009.1:0-8606 GCF_057837105.1 Burkholderia sp. APQ4-4ca
TGGGATTAGCGGATGCGGACGAGTCGGATCCGTAACGGACAATGGCATCATCCGCTCGCCGGATTTCCACGCCGACTCCAGCCGCCGCGCTGGAACCGGTCGACGCCAGCGTCAGCACGCCACCGCGATTGCCCGGGCTCGCGGCATCGGTCATGGTTATAAACATTCTGGTCGACGCTCCTTGCGACCCGCCAAAACAGTCCAAATCGATCGAGAATGGTCTGAGGTCGGATCCACCGCTGGTCTCGAGCGACTTGGCCGAGACCGACCAAAGCGGTACGCCAATCACGTTGTTCCGTACGGGACAGGTCGGCACCGTAGGCTTGATCGGTAAGCCACCGGTCAAGAAAACGCGACGGGCCGCATATCCTTGATCGGGGAAATATGTTTGCCCAATCTGCCGGTTAAAACCCCTCCGGACGTGATCGGTCCCGTCTTGACAAGCTCGATCGTAAAGTAGGCCGAATCCGCCAGAGGCGCAGCTGCCCCATCGCAGTAGTCCTGCTGTGGCCACCATTGGGGCGCATTGATGCCCCCTGCGATTCGATAACCAACGCCCTCTACAGAAGTCGCATACGTACTATAGGTCGCATTATAGGTATCCATTCCCCGATACATCCGCGCGCCCATGATTTTCCCATCTCAGGTAGCGGCACCCCCTACACCGCCAGCGGTCCCGTTGGCTCGATACAAGACAGTACCGTTCGGAATCTCGGGATCGAACACTGCGGGTTGGAAGGATGGAAATTCGACTCTCTGAAAAGGGACAATTTGGCCCGAGTCTTGCCTGACCTGACATACCGCAAACGCGGACACTGGAATCGCAGCGACAATGGCGGACGTACAAATGGCAAATATTTTCATCACTCTCTCCCGACCTAAAGAGCAAAGCCGCTTGCCTACTTTCACCGCAAGTATTTGCAGCAAATCGAGATCCAAGTATAAAAGGCGCCAGCCAGTTATTTCGCGACTTGCACGTCCATTTTCACCATCTCCGGCGACGACCCGAAGCTATTGAATACGGGACGCTCAACATTCCGACTTGGCATCCCGCCAAATTCCTCACTTCATCTGCCAATCATCGGCCGGCCATCTTGCAACTCATCGCCACCCGCTCGTATGCGAGCGTCTTCTTCCGTTCCGGCAACGCGTAGTTGCCTTCGCACGAACCCTCGCTCCAGCGGATCGACAGGCGCCCCTGATCCTTGACGCCGAACACAAGCACACGCGATGCGTTGTCGACCATGCCGAGCACCTTGTCGTTTTCGTCGTACGCGGTCGCACCGAACGGCACCTTGTCACCGTTGCTGCCCGTCACGTCGAACTGGACACGGCGACCGGTCTCTGCCGTGAAGCGCGCCTTGACGATTGCGCCGCGCGTCGGCACCACCGACTTCGAGTTGTCGGTCAGGTCCGTGTCGAAACCGAGACTCTCGGTATCGATGTTCAGCCAGTTGTAGCGATACGGCTGCGCATACGGCACGATCGCGTAGCCACGACGGTCGGTGCTGATGCTCGACGACGACGAGAAACGTGCGCCACGCACGCCCGGCACTTCCGCGATCGCGAAAGTCTCGCCCACCGTCTGGCCCAACGTGATACCGCCGCTGTGTACGACGATCGAACCCGCCGCACCGACGTCGGCGTGTTTCCCGCGGCCCGATTGCGTGTAGTTCGACGTCAGCTTGGCCATCGGCGTATCCCAACCGAGACCCACACCGCCCGATCCGCCCGAATCCTTGCGGTAATCGCCCTGCACGGAGTAGTTGACGGTATTGGCTTCGTTCAAGAACCCGTTCACGCCCGCCTGAACGCTCACGTCGCCACTCGTCGACGCCACCGTGTTCGCGAACGCACGATGCGAACGCACACCGCCGCCGATCGGGATGCTGACCGATGCGGAAAACTGCGTGTCGGCACGGCCGAATGCGCCGGTGTCCCGCGTATGCGCGACCGAGACGCTGTAGCTGAGATTCTTTAGTGCGCCGCTATAACCGAGCTGAATGTTGCGGCTCGAACCGCCGCGGTTCCAGTAGCTCGTGTCGCCGACACTCGCGTAAATCGACCCTCTCGACCCGATCGACTGGTTGATGTTCAGGTCGACGCGGCTTTTCTGACGACGATACCCACCCCCGCCCTGGCGATCGAGATCGTCGACGTGCTGGCTGAACGTGCGATAGCCGTCGGTCGAGTAGCGATAGCCGACCATCGTGAAGGTCGTGTCGGTAGATGTCAGCGTTTTCGAATACAGGAAGCGGAGACTCTGCCCGGTCGACTTGCGGCCTTGCGTGCTCGACTGGCTGTGCGTGACGTCGAACGAGATCCCGCCCAATGGCGAGTTATAGCCGACGCCGAGCGCAATCGCCGCATAGCGCTCGGCGCCGATCAAGCCGCCATAGCCGGTCAGGTTGTCCGACACGCCGTAGACCAGCGACCCTTGGACAAACTTGGGGCGGGACTGACCATAGCCACGATACTGACCGGCCGAAAATGCGTAACGCATCGTGCCGCGACGAATCATGACGGGCAGATACGAATACGATTGCCGGAAAGTGCGCGTGCTCCCGTCGGACTCGATGATCCTGATCTCGAGGTCGCCGTTCGAGCCGCTCGGGTAGATGTCCCGGAACTCGAACGCGCCCGGCGTCACGGACGCCGAATAGATCACGTAACCGTTCTGACGAACTTCGACGACCGCGTTGCTTTGCGCGATACCGCGCACCACCGGCGCATAGCCGACTTCGTTGTCGGACAGCATCCCCGTATCGGAGCTGACCTGCACACCAAGAAAACGCACGCTGTCGAAGATTTCACCGGACGAGTACACTTCGCCCGCGGCCAATCGGCCCTTGATGCCGATCAGGTCGCGCTCAACGTAGCTGCGGTTGACGCTGAAATCCGAAGGCGAACCACGCCGCCACGACAGCGCCGACTCGTTACGAAACCGCCAGGCACCGATGTTCACGCCATTGCGCAACCCGAGATACCCATAGTCGCTGCGATATCCGGAATTCGTATCGTGACTGAAGTTCGCCTGATAATTCGAATAGGCCGCGGCGACACCCTCATCCCACAGCGACGGATCGACAAGGCCACGTATTTGCCCCGGCGCATAGATCTGCGGGACGCTGATATCAAGCGTGAGCGTACCGACGTCGAAACTCGCGGCCGCACCGTCGACCAGTTGGTCGAGACGAACGAGCGTTTTGTCGTCCAGCCCCGCTTCCAGCTTGTGCTCGCGCTCGAGACGCTTCAAATCGACGCCGAGCGACTTGAGCAAACCATACGTGATCACGGGACGTACTTCGCCCGATTCGTCCGCCTTGAACGCAATCGACTCCCGCTTCGCGCGCCGCTGGTTCAACGATACGTCTACGTCGTAGATGCCCGGCGCGACCGAACTGCCGCGCTCGAAGTACGTGAGTTCGACGGGACCGTCCCCCTTCTTGAGGAACATCTCGTTGAACTCGGCCGCATTACCGGAAACAGGTGCAATGATGGCGCCGAACGCCATCAGACAAGACGCGCGCTGGCAAGCCTCTACGATTTTCTTGACAGTTGTGTTCATGTCTTTATTGCGCGCACCTGTCACTCGATCGAGCTATCGGATATACGCATCTCTCCTTTATTAGTACAACGTATTTATTTATCGTGAAAAATCCAGATGGCCATCCGACGCTTGGGAGGCTAATTCGACATATCGGCTTGCGTGTCGACAGTTGCGCCGAAGTCGTTGATCGAGCTGAATTCGACCTTGGCGTTCACCGGTTGCGCATGCCCGGTGTAGTCCTTGAGCGACAGCCGCTTTACGGATTTGGGTGCGACCATCTCGGTGACGATCGGATAGGCATTCGTGCCGACCTTGAGGCGTGCGTGGCCGAGCGAAACAAAATAGGGAGTGTCATTGACGACGTCCAGCGCCGGCTTTCCGCCGTCGCTACTCCAACGCCACTTCAATTGGGCAGGCGCCTCGTCTGCTTTGCCGGGCAGATCGGCGGGCCGATAAAAGAGTTTGATACGTTGACGAACGGCGATTTGCAGCGAGTTATCGCCCTTCGCGCGTTGCGGAATCTCCTGCACGCTCAACCAGAACGCCGATTCGCGGTCGGCCGCCAAGCCTTCTCCTGCGTAGAAAATGCGCAGGATCTGCTGCTTGTCGCCTCCGAGCCGGCTCAGCGATGGTGTGAGGGCAAACGGCAAATCGCCTTGCTTTTCATCGAGGGACTCAATCCACGACTGGATCATCACGTCGTCCTTCGATTGATTCTTGACGACGACGGATGCTTCCTTGCTTTGCCCAGGATAAACAACGCGCGTACCGGACAGCGAAATGCCGGCATGCGACGGCGCGGACAAGAAAAACATCGAGCTGGCCGCGACCAGCCCGGCAATGAGAGATTTCTTCATATCGGATTCGAATCTGGAGGCGGCGGCGAAATGGCTCGTGCCATTTCACCGCTCGATTGAACGACTTACTCGTACGTCAGCGTGAACGGCAGCGTGCCGTTCGCCGTACCTGCTTCGATCTTGTCACCGTTGGCGACGTAACCAGCGCGCAGATCCAGTGCCGCGGTGTAGACCGGCGCGGCTTCCGTGCCGCCCTTGACCAGCGGTGCATCGATCGTCTCGTTGGCCGCGAGGTTCAGCAGCGTGTTGCTGCCGTTGTAGATGCCGATGCCGACACCCTTCGCGCCACCCGAGACCTGCAGCAGCTTGTTGTTCTTGCCGTCGATGCCCGAGCCCGCGCGCGGATCGAACTTCATCTTGATCAACGTCAGGTCGGTTGCCGTATTGCCGCAGTCGAGGTTCAGGTTGATCGACGTGCCGCCCGCGACGCCGCTGCCAGCCGTGCCGCCGATCGAATCGACGCTGACCTTGCCGAGGTTGACCGCGATGTCCTGCTTGCCCTTTTCACCGGTCACGTTGGTGCCCGCACCACCCGTGATCGAGCACGATGCCGCCGTGATACTGCCGGTGAAATTGATCGTGCCGTCAGCGGCCATTGCCGAACCTGCTGCGACCATGCCCACGACTGCTGCCGCGGCGAGAATTTTCTTGTTGAGAGCCACGATTTTCTCCAAATGAAACGTGATTGAACGACTCTTTGCAGAGCAGGATGAATGATGCCAATCCACGCACATTTGGTATTTAGTTGCCGAACGATATCTACATAGAAATTCCTAGTACGGGTACTAAATTTTGATTTTCAACCGTGTGAATACCTGACTCCGATCAAATACAAGGATTTCATACAATGTGGCCGAGATCCGTCCCGCGAGCGGACGCTCGAGAACGAGAATACGAGAGGAAAGGAAGACGGCCTCGGATGAACCCGCCTGCGGTCGGTAACCGCATGCCGCCTGTCAATCGACTCGCGACGTTTGGCCACGTGGCCAGATGCGACGCCAGGCGGCTCAGTTGCCGGACAACCTCGAAAGCGCGGCCTGGACAGCCGCCCGTATCGCCGGCCATTCGGGCTTCAGCGCGTCGATGCCGCCGTCGGCGAGCGTACGTTCGCCTCGTGCGCATGCGTCGGTTGCTGGCGCATTGCCGGCCAGCGCGAAACCGCCGCGCATCGAATGCAGCTCGGTCCGGACCGGATCGACTGCGCCACGCAACAGCGCGTCGTCGATCACGACCAGCGAGCGCTGCGTCGCTGTCCGTAACGCATCGCGCATCTCGTCCGTCATGAGGGGCGCGCCGCTCGCCATCGCCGGATCGGCTTCCACCGTCGGCTCGCGCTTGCCGTGCCGCCGCAACACTGCGTCGAGCGCGTCGATCGACAGCGGCTTGAGCACGACCTCCACCGCGCCGACCTGCGTGCAGCGACGATAGTCCTCTTCGGTTGCATGAGCGGTCATCGTGATCACCGGCACGCTCGCCCCCTGCTCGCGCAAGAAGTTCGCCAGCGCGAACCCGTCGAGCTCCGGCATGCCGAGATCGGTCAGCACGACGTCGAACGGATGCGAAAAATACGCACGCATCGCCTCGATGCCGTTCGCGACGATCGTCGCGTCGTAGTGCAGTGCCTCGAGTTGATCGCGCAGCAGCGCGCGGCTCGCCGGGTGATCTTCCGCAACGAGTACACGCAATGGCGCTTCGTCTTCGTGCGGCCGCGCCGGCGCAATCGGCGCCTCGGCGTGCGGTTCGTCGAACGCTACCCGCCAATCGGCCGGTGCGGCGGGCAGCGACAACAAGGCCGTGATCGCCGTGCCTTCGCCCGGCTGGCTCTCGACCGCCAGATCGCCATGCATCAGCCGGACGATCCGGTGGCACAGCGGCAAACCCAGCCCGGTACCGCCGAAGCGGCGATAGATCGACGCATCCGTCTGGATGTAGACGTCGAACAGCGATGGCAGGCTGCGGGCAGGAATGCCGATTCCGGTATCCCGCACCGCGATCTCGAGCGTGCGCGCCGCCACCTCGCCCGGTGCCGGCCGCGCGTCGATGCTTACGCCGCCGCGCTCCGTAAACTTGATTGCATTGCTGACGAGATTCGATACGAGCTGGCGCAGCCGGGTCGGATCGCCGATGTAGCCGTCGGCCAGTTCCGGCGCGATCCGGCAGTCGAGCGCCAGATGCTTCGCCTCCGCGAGCGGGCGGAAGATCGCCGCGACGTCGCGCAGCACCGCACGCAAATCGAACGGCACGGCCTCCAGCACCATCTGGTTGGATTCGGCTTTCGACAGGTCGAGCACGTCGTTGATCACGCGCAGCAGCGCATCCGACGACGACATCACCGTCTGCAGGCGCCGCCGCTCGTCGACCGGCAACGCCCCGCGCGTCATCAATTCGAGATTGCCGACGATCGCGTTCAGCGGCGTACGAATCTCGTGGCTCATCGTCGCGAGGAAGGTCGACTTCGCCTTGTTCGCATCGTCCGCGGCTTCCCGCGCCTCGCGCAGCTTGTCCTCGGCCTGCTTGCGCGCGGTGATGTCGGTCAGCGTACAGAGCAGCACGTCGACGCCGCGATAGCGCGTACGGATGATGTGCGCGGCGAGATAGGCCGTGCCGCCGTCGGCACGCTCGACCGGCAACTCGTGCGTAACGACGCGCCGCGCTTTCCCGCTCGCCATGCTGCCCTGGTAGGCGTGCCAGATACGCTTGCCGAGCGACGGCGCCGGACCGGTGTCGCCGTAGACCTGTGCCGCGTCGTTACGCACCATGGTTTCGCCGTTGGCCAGCGACAGCAACATGAGCCCGGCCGGCGCCGTGCGAATCAGCGTGCGGTTCAGCGCCTCGCTTTCGATCAGGCGGATCGCGCGGCGATTGGCGGGACGCAGCGCGCGCCGGTCGAACATGACGATCGCGAACCATACCGTGCCGATCGCGAGCAGCGCGAGACCGACCGCAATACTCAGGCGGACGGCCACATCGTCAAACAGGCTACGCCATGAAATCGTCGCGGTCAGCACTTCGCGGAACCCCGGCATCGGGTCGCCGATCACGATGTTCATGCCGACGCGATGGGCCGCGGCGCGTTCGCCATGCGCCGTACGCGTAAAGTCAAGCGCCCGGGCAGTCAGCATGGGATCGGCCGCGCGACCGGTCAGGACCTGCCCGTTCGGGCTGACCAGCGCGTAGTCCCTGCCCGCCGACGAGAAACGGAGAAAATCGTCGACCGCCGGCCGCGTGACCACGACGAACCAGGCGATCGGCTTGCCCTGCCCATCGCGCACCGCCTGCACGAACCGCAGCACCGAGCGTCCGGTCAGCGGATCCTCGCGGCGATCAAGGAGAATCTTCCGGTAATCCGGCGCAGCCGCCGCCGACACGAAATCGCGCGACGGTTGCAACTGCCGGATCAATGCCTTGATGTCGAAACCGGCCGGAAGCGCCACCGCCTGCTTGACCAGCGGATAGCCTGTCACAACGACGAAATTGCCGTCCGGGTCGACCAGATACCCGCCCATCCCCGGGTCGCCGGGCTGTTGTATCGGCATGCTGCCGGTGAGCTCGACCTGCGCCAGCAGCTTGCCGAGCAAGGGTGCGTAGGCGCTCACCGGTTGCGACGATGGAGCGACCGCGAACGCGGCAAACGCCACACGCCCTGCCTGGCCCACTGCGACCAATCTGCCGCGATCGTCGACGAACCGCCCGAGCGTGTCGGGCGATGCAGTCGGACCTTGCCGCGCGATCAGTTCGAGGTTCTCGACGTAGCGATTCTGGAGCGCCCTGACCACCTCCATCTCCGCCAACAGATCGGCCTTGCGTACCAGGAAGTCCGAGCGGAACTGCACAACCGATTCCTGCAGGTCGAGTCGCGCAACCAGCGCGGTGCAGACCAGTACGAACACCGTGATCACCACGCCGCTTCCGTACAGCAGCCATTGCTGCTGGCGTCGCACGCGCCCTGGCTCGAACGGCTTGCGGCCCGCCGCCGCGGTGGCGTGCGCGATCACCGTTTTCAGTTTGCCGGGCATACGTATCGTCGAAGTTGCGTGGGTGCCGGCACGGCATCACGTGCCGTCCGGGTCGCTCGGTGCTGCCCACCGGTTGCCCGTCTAGGCATCGGTCGCCGGCAATTCGGGCAACTGGCCTTCGCTCGCGTAGCGAATCAGGTCCGCATCACGGACGATGCCGAGCTTCTTCATCGCACTCGATTT
>NZ_JBYQCG010000010.1:0-927 GCF_057837105.1 Burkholderia sp. APQ4-4ca
AAGCCACTCGATCCGAACCTGCCGCGCGAAGTCGTACGACACGAACTGCCCGAGTCCGAACGATTCTGCGCGCACGACGGTCACGCTCTCGTCGAGATCGGCGTGGAAACGAGCGAACAGCTCGACGTGATTCCCGAGCAGGTGCGCGTCGTTCAGCACCAGCGGGTCAAGTACGCCTGCCCGTGCTGTGATCTCGGTATCAAGGTTACGCCGGCACCAGCGCGCATCATTGCGCGCGGGCTGCTCACGGAATCCGCGCTGGCGTGGATCATCACTGGCAAGTACCAGTACGGTATGCCACTGTATCGCCAAGCCACGCTGCTGCGTCGCTTCGGCGGCGACATCTCGTCGAACACGCTGGCCGCCAGCGTGGTGCGGGTAGGTCTGGCCACGCAGCCGGTGATCAACCTGATGCGCGACGCGCTGCTCGAATCGAACTTGATCTACGGCGACGAAACCACGTTCCAGGTGCTGAAGGAACCAGGACGAAGGCCGCAGGCGAAGAGTTACCTGTGGGCGCAGGTCAACGGCTCGGGGCCGCCCGTGCGGATGTTCGTAAGCGCGAATTTAAGCACACCTAGAATTCCAGGCTGAATGCGCGCAGGCTTGCGTCCGCAACTACAACTTGCGGACGCAACCGATGACAGAGAACGAAGTTGATTTCTTTCCGCTGCGCGTGACGGGCGTGACCGCCACCGGCAAGCGACGCTTTGATCCAGAGGGTAAGCGCAAGCTGGTCGAGGCCTGTATGCAGCCAGGTGCGTCGATTGCCGGACTTGCGCTGAAGGCCGGCGTCAATGCGAACCAACTGCATAAATGGATTCACTTGCGCGAGCGTACGAGCGGGACTGCGCTGACGACAGCTGGTAAGCCGGCGCCATCGGCATTCGTACCGGTCGTGACCGTCAACGACGTGATGCCAGTGGC
>NZ_JBYQCG010000011.1:0-861 GCF_057837105.1 Burkholderia sp. APQ4-4ca
TGTCGTGCCGTCGAGTCTGCTCGGCAAGGCATTGCAGTACATGAGCGGGCAGTGGTCAAAGCTGGTCCGATACGTCGGTAACGGCAACTGGCCGATCTCGAACAACCTGTGCGAGAACGCGATCCGGCCGTTCGTCGTCGGCCGCAAGGGCTGGCTGTTCTCCGATACGGTCGCCGGCGCGCAGGCCAGTGCCAACCTGTACTCCCTCGTCGAGACATGCAAGGCGAACGGCGTCGAGCCGTATCGCTATCTGGTCAGGCTGTTCACCAGGTTGCCTCTCGCTGCAACCGCCGACGACTACGCCGATCTCATGCCTTGGACAATGCCTGCCGCACTCAACCTCTGAGGGGCGTCGTTAAATGACCGCATACGATGCATGGGCCTACGAAGCCGGCGTCACGCTGTCGTTCATTCGGCCTGGCAAGCCGGTGGAAAATGCCTATATCGAGAGCTTCAACGGGCGGTTCCGCGATGAATGCCTGAACGAGCACTGGTTCGTCTCAATGCGCCACGCCAAGCAGCTAATTGAGGAATGGCGTATCGAATACAACACCGAGCGGCCTCATAGTTCACTCGGCTATCTGACGCCGGTGCAGTTCGCTCGGGCGCACGATGCAAAGCAGCAGTTTTTAACCTCGGACTCTAACTGCAGTTCGGACTAAAACCGGGGGCAGGTCACAACGCCCGAAGCGCCTTGTGGTCCTGCTGCCGCTGATCAAGATTCCGTTTGTAGAAGCGGCTCAGTCGCTTGGACAGATCCTCGGCCCTTCCCGTTGTCGCGCTACCGCTAGCGGTAGGATCAGCCAGGTGCCTTTGCGCACTCAGGTTGTCAACTTTTATCAGCGAACGCAGAATCGCTGC
>NZ_JBYQCG010000011.1:881-13558 GCF_057837105.1 Burkholderia sp. APQ4-4ca
TCACTCGGCTATCTGACGCCGGTGCAGTTCGCTCGGGCGCACGATGCAAAGCAGCAGTTTTTAACCTCGGACTCTAACTGCAGTTCGGACTAAAACCGGGGGCAGGTCACAACGCCCGAAGCGCCTTGTGGTCCTGCTGCCGCTGATCAAGATTCCGTTTGTAGAAGCGGCTCAGTCGCTTGGACAGATCCTCGGCCCTTCCCGTTGTCGCGCTACCGCTAGCGGTAGGATCAGCCAGGTGCCTTTGCGCACTCAGGTTGTCAACTTTTATCAGCGAACGCAGAATCGCTGCCCCACCGGGGTCCTTTGCGAGAGGCAGTGGCTCGTAATTCGCCAGGGCCTCGTGCTCGTCATTGAATTGGGCGCGATCCAGAACGAAATACCGGAACTCGTATTCGTTGGAAAGCTCGTTTTTAAGGTAATCGGTCAGGCTTTTCGGCCATGGAACGTATTTTTCGTTATCCCGGCGCTCCAATGCGGCGGCTTTCGTCCGGGCATCGACGCGTGTCGCCCGAAATTTTGCGATAAGCTCAGCCGAATTGCGCGGTGCAAATTCGATACGCATCCCAACCTGAGTCCCTTGCCACGCCGTGCTAGGCAATAGTGGAATAACAAGATACAGATCGTGTGCGGTGACTTCGAACCAAAGATCGAGGCTAATCGAAGGCAATGCGGGCACCTCAGCGTCGGCGGGGAGCTCACCAAGCTCGTCGAAGATCTTCCAGCATGCGGAACTGAAATCGTAAAGGGAGAACCGCTCTTTTGCTCCGGACGCAAACGCGTGCAATACCTGCGTCGCAGACGTTTTGCCACTGTTGTTCGAACCGACGAAAATAGAAATCTCGGATGCAAGTTCGATGCGAACGTCCCGTAGCCGCCGATAGTTTCTGACTCTGTATGAATGAAGATGCACGCTGTATTCCCTCGGACTATTGGGATTGATGTATAAAAAGCGGACCTACGAGCCGCTCCACGTAATTACCCACTGCGCGAAAACTGAGACATCAGACCTGACCGGGTGGCCGCCGTCGATATCCCGGCAGAGAAGAGCGCCGGGAAATGCTGGGGTGTGCGCGTTCTTTTTCGTTTCACGGCGGCGCTATGGGCGGCTCGGATTTTCTGTGCCTGCCAGGTGGGCTTTTGGCCAGTTCAGGCACTGCTGCGCGCGTTCTGCGCGATGGCTTGCATGATGTGGTGTTAAGAAAATCAGCGTCGAACTGGATTTTTGCGATGGCGACGGCGAACCCAAGCGCGCTCAGGGTTGCGATTGCGTTCTTTAGGGTCACTCTTGAAAAGAACGGCAACGCTTGTGGAAGATCCTTTGTGGTGACGACGGCATAGACGATCCGATAATTGCCCGCTTTGGGCTTAACGGACGGATCGGGAAGCTTGATCCGGGCGGGCAGTCGATCGTTTAGCTTTGTTCGAAAGATTTCGTCAGCAACGAACGTTTCAGCCGCCACGCTGCCTTGGGCAAACAGATGGCTCAGCGTCGCCGAGTTTTTGTAGATCTTCACGTGGATCAGGTCGCGGCCGTCCCGGACCAAGTCGCAAAACTCGATTTTGTCGTAAGCGCCGCCAAACGGAACCGTCTTTCGGTCGAGCAGTTCATATGCGGCGGAGTCGGCCGCCACGCTCTCGTTGTATGCGGCTTCGCTGGCATGCTTGAAAAGGGGCATCTCGATCTTGTCGACTTCAAGCGTTGAGAGCTGCCCATCCACTCGCTCGATGAAGCTTTGCTTGACCTCGTGCCAATCGCCGTTGCGAAGAATGTATGTTTGCTCTCCGTTGGCGATTTCGGCATACAGGCACCGATAGGCCGACCATTTTTTGAGCGGCGAGAATCGGTCGTCGATGGCGTAGACGTGGTGCCTTTTCAGAGCCTCAACCGTTGGGTCGTCCCCGTGCTCGGTCATGTATTCGAGCAGCGTCGTCAGTTGGAGGGTCTTGTGGATGAGCGTGCGCTCGCGCAAATCAAACGAATAACCAATCTGCGACTCCCAGTCGACGATCTCCGGCTCGCCCAGCCACACATTGTCGGGAAGGTGGTCCGCTTGCAGGATCGACGAGAGCTCCATGTCGAGGATTTGCAGCGTGTCGCTGTTCTTTTCGCGCCGTAGATCCTCGACCCACGCGAACCGCTCTGGCAAGCCTCGTTCGTAACGGCGAAAGGCTTCGGCGAGCACGGTTGGCAGGTCATCGAGTGTGATCTCCGGCGAGATGGTCAGAGCGTCTCGCCCCGTAACGTGGCTGCCGAACAAGGGCTCCGTCGATGTTCCTGTTATGGCGTAAATTAGGTCAGTTTCAGTGTTGATGAGCAAATCGAAAATGTCGGCGTCCCTGGGGCTTTGGCTTCTCGTGTTTAAGGGATTTGACTCGTAGCTCGCCTTGTCCAAGCTACGCAACCTGTCTGGATCGGAAGCGCTGAGCGCCACGCGCAGACCAAAGTCGCGCACGACGTGGTCAAGGTCGACCATATGGAAACCCGTTCCGAAGGTCAGGGCGAAGGTCGTCTCGTCATTGCGGAAAATCAAAACGGCGCCTTCTGATCTTCGTCCCTCAAACAGGCCGTCAGGCACTTCCTGACCATCGATCAAAAACTCGGACCAGGCGGGCTTTGTGAGAGGAGGCGCCTTCTTGACGTATAAACGGGCGCTTCCGGACGCGATTTTCAGATCGACCGGGCGTTTCGCCGCACTGGTATCAATGATTTGCTCGTCACGAAGTGCTGAATCCTCGGCCAAGTAGATGGTCAGATGCTCGCTTTTGGCTGGATGTTCTTTCATCGCCGCCCCCGTAACAGTCACGGTTTTTGGCTTTCCACGAAATGGGAAATTTCATCGTGGTGCGTTTGCGAATTTTGCGCCTTGCATGTTGTGCGCCAATGCCAACATTGAGTCGAACAGCTTTGTGTGATCCTTTCGGGCGCGCAATTTTAGGGGAATGACCATGGCGAGAGGAACGCTCGTCCACTCGCCCGACGACAGGGTTGGTATGAAGGTGGAATCTGCTGGGACCGCTCCGATGGCGTTCATTAGTGTCGGAACGGTCTCAAAAAACAGTTGCCCGCCACCCAGACGCGCTTCCTTGTCCTTATTTTTGAAACGATTGAAGCGCGCGGTCCAAGAGTCGCCGCTGTCATCCGTGATTCGGTATGCGATCGTAAGCGTTCGAGTTAGTCCAGCGAACTCGTCCAAGTAGTTATGCGCCATCCATTCGGAGGCCAAGGGCCAATTAGGCATCTCGCACCATGTAGGTTGCGCAAAGGCACACCGGAGCGCCTTTGCGACGGATGCGGAGCCCCGACAAACACCCTTGCATGTTCTTTGCTTTTCGAGCATGAGCCGTCCGATTATATCGCCTCGAAAGCCGAAGGGATGTCGCTTGCCTTGGCGATTATCTCCCTGTTTACCCTGCCCAGCGCTTCGACCTGCGTCAAGTCTTTGGCCGCTGCATGCGCATGGCTATCTTGTCGTTTATTTGAATCTTTTTTTCGCTTTGCTTGCTGGTCAAAACGCGTTTCCGCATGATTTTCAAATAAAAATCGCGCTCCCACTCATTGATCCATGTCTTTTCAAAAGCGTGGGCGATAGCTTCCCCATTGAGCGACTTACTGGGGTCTTTGCGAACCCGTTTGACCGCTTGGAAAATCTTGTCAGAGGGCAGTCCGATAAAACGTTTGACGCAGCAGTTGCCCACATCAGCCGTTTGTCCTGTGACGCGATTTTTGAGGGTGCATATTTCGATGATGGGAAAGTGGCCACAGAGACACGTCTCCGGCTCCTCGGCCTCGTAGACTTCGGTCAACGACCATTCGGTTTTCGCGAGGTCCCAGGTCTTCGCCTTTGATCTTGCGATGATTTCCGCAGTGAGCTTAAATTCGGACATGTCGTTTTCCGAGGGAGCCGGCCGCATGGTTGGCCGATTTAAAAACGCTGACGTTGCGCGTAGTATATGCCGACCCGGCTCATCCCGCCCGGATTGTGAATCCTATCCTGATCCCGCAGAGACTCCGGCTCGTCGGCGTTTAAAGACAAATCGGCGTCTCAATGTCAAAGCGATCGAGTGGCACTTTGAGCTCCACCAGCGGCTTTTCGTGTTGGTAGTGCACGAAATGGGGTGAACTAAAGTCGACTTTTGATTGGTCATGGTGTCCCACGAGCGCCATCAACATTGCGGGGTGGACATTGAGGTCGGTCATCCTTGTGAACGTATGCCGGAACGAGTGGAAGACTTTCAGGTCATCCGTTATCTTGCGCTGGTCGAGATAGTCGGCGAACCTGCGAGTGACGTTTTTCCAGTATCCGGTCGCCCCTGGTTTGAGTTCTGGAAAGGGCTGGGTCGCGCCGCGCTCGCGCAAGTCTTCGACATAGGCCAGAAAGCCGGATTCGACAACGACCCGGTGAAGGGGAATCCGGCGCTGCGAGTTCGCGTTCTTCGCTTTCTGGATATCGAAAAACCAAACGTCGCCCTCGCGTTGCAACTGGTCAAGTCGAAAGCTTGCCAGCGCCAACAGTCTAGCTTGCGGGAAGTCTTTCATGTGACCTCCTGGCCGCCGCGAGCGAGCCGGAGATAGAACACGCCCGGCGCGATTTGAACAGATGGGGCAGCTTGTGCATCGGGCGGATGGCTCACTAAGTGGCTCACCGCGCGCACAAGGCAAAAGGCCCGTGTTCCTGAGAACACGGGCCTCTGCGCTAATTTGGTGGCGAATCAGGGACTCAAACACGAGACGTTACAGAAATCGAAAAGAACACGGACCGGTGACAATCCCGGCAGTCCCACCTTTTCGGCTCTTTTAGTCTCACGAACCGCGTTGCAGTCTCACGAATTCCGTTTCCCTGCAACAGCTGCTTCATCAAACGTCAATATTCCCCGCCCGCAACGCATTCGACTCGATAAACGCCCGCCGCGGCTCGACATCATCCCCCATGAGGGTAGTAAAGATCCCGTCCGCCGCGATCGCGTCTTCGATCTGCACACGCAGCAACCGCCGCACTGCCGGATCCATCGTCGTTTCCCACAGTTGCTCGGGGTTCATCTCGCCGAGGCCCTTATAGCGTTGCTTCGACACGTTCCGCTCAGCATCGGCAAGCAGCCACTTCATCGCGCTCTTGAAGTCCGCCACGGCCATGCTGCGCTCACCGCGCTTGATAACCGCACCTTCCCCAATAAGCCCCTTGAACGTATTCGCGGTGGTCACGAGCTGCTGATAATCCGCCGTGTGCTGGAATTCCTGGTCGATGACCGAAACCCGCACGTTGCCGTGATGCGTCCGCTCGACATGCAGCGCCCGCTGCTCGCGAACCGCGTCATACGAAGGCACGACCCGCACTTCGTTCTTCAGCGCTTCATCATGCAACGCAGCGTGCAGCGCCTTAGCCGAAGCCTCGGTCGATTCCTCATTGGAGAGGTCGATCACCACGCCATCCATAACGGCTTCCAGCGCCGCCGGATCATACAACCGGCTCAACCGATCGATCACGCTCTGCGACAGCAGATACGACCTTGCCAGCTCCCCAAGCGCATCCCCAGAAATCGCCGCCGCATTCTCCCCAGGCACCAACTCCGACCCTTGCAGCGCCAACCGTAGCATGTGCGCGTTGAGCTCCACGTCGTCCTTCAGATACCGCTCGTCCTTGCCCGCCTTGATCTTGTAAAGCGGCGGCTGCGCGATATACACGTACCCGCGCTCGATCATGTCCGGCATCTGGCGATACAGGAACGTGAGCAGCAGCGTCCGGATGTGCGCACCGTCGACGTCCGCGTCGGTCATGATGATGATGCGGTGATAGCGGAGCTTGTCGAGGTTGTAGTCTTCCTTGCCGATGCCGCAGCCGAGCGCGGTCACGAGCGTGACGATCTGCTCCGACGACAGCAGCTTGTCGTAGCGCGCCTTCTCGACGTTCAGCACCTTGCCGCGCAGCGGCAGGATCGCCTGGAACTTCCGGTCGCGCCCTTGCTTGGCCGACCCACCTGCCGAGTCACCCTCGACGATGTAGATTTCGCACTTCGCCGGGTCTTTCTCCTGGCAGTCGGCGAGCTTGCCGGGCAGGCCGACGCCGTCGAGCACGCCCTTGCGGCGCGTCATCTCGCGCGCCTTCCGGGCAGCATCCCGCGCCCGAGCAGCTTCGACGATCTTCCCGCAGATGATCTTCGCGTCGATCGGCGTCTCCAGCAGGAACTCTTCCAGCGCCTTCGCCACGACTTCCTCAACCGGCGCACGAACCTCGGAAGAAACCAGCTTGTCCTTCGTCTGCGAGCTGAACTTCGGCTCCGGCACCTTCACGGAGAGCACGCACGACAGCCCTTCGCGCATGTCGTCGCCGGTCGTCTCGACCTTCGCCTTCTTCGCGATTTCGTTGTCGGTGATGTACTTGTTGATGACGCGCGTCATCGCGGCCCGCAGGCCGGTCAGGTGCGTGCCGCCGTCGCGCTGCGGAATGTTGTTCGTGAAGCACAGCACGTTTTCGTTGTAGCTGTCGTTCCACTGCATCGCGACTTCGACGCCCACGCCGTCTTTCTCGCCGTTGGCAAAGAACACGGTCGGGTGCAGGTTGGTCTTCGTCTTGTTGATGTACTCGACGAAGCCCTTCACACCGCCGGCGAACGCGAAATCGTCTTCCTTGCCCGAGCGCAGGTCGGTCAGGCGAATCCGCACGCCGTTGTTCAGGAACGAGAGTTCACGCATCCGCTTCGCGAGGATGTCGTAGTGATACTCGACCGTGCCGAAAATGGTCGGATCGGCCATGAAGTGCACTTCGGTGCCGCGGTTCTCGGTGTCGCCGGTCACGAGCATCGGCGACACTTCCACGCCGTCCACGACCTCGAGCACGCGATCCTGCGCGACGCCGCGGTGGAACTCCATGAAACGCTTCTTGCCGTCGCGGCGCACGGTGAGGCGCAGCCAGCTCGACAGCGCGTTCACGCACGACACGCCCACGCCGTGCAGGCCGCCCGACACCTTGTAGCTGTTCTGGTCGAACTTGCCGCCGGCGTGCAGCTCGGTCATCACGATCTCGGCGGCGCTGCGCTTCGGCTCGTGCTTGTCGTTCATCTTCACGTCGGTCGGAATCCCGCGACCGTTGTCGACCACGGAAATCGAGTTGTCGGCGTGAATCGTCACGTGGATGTCGTTGCAGTACCCGGCCAGCGCTTCGTCGATCGAGTTGTCGAGCACCTCGAACACGAGGTGGTGCAGACCGGTGCCGTCAGACGTGTCGCCGATGTACATCCCGGGGCGCTTGCGCACCGCCTCCAGACCTTCGAGGATCTGGATCGACGAAGCGCCGTAGCTGCTGTTATCGGGTTGCGAATTGTGCTGTTCACTCATGGATATCTTCCGGTTCTGCGGGGCCACTCTCGTGGCGGCGCGGTGCGTTTCAGCGAGAAATCGCCGGGCCGCTCCAGTTTCCTGGCCCGCCCCAAGTGCCGAAAAGGCACCAAAAGGGCGGGTTGTCGGTTCGCCATAAAAACGCCAAAGGGGCTTGCCGCCCCCTGGTGTGTGTCGCGATGTCGAGCGCGTCAGATGCGCATCGGCATCACGACATACTTGAACTCGTCGTTCTCGGGCACGGTGATCAGCGCGCTCGAGCTGGCGTCGCCGAGGCTCACCTGCACGGTGTCGACCTTCAGGTTCGCGAGCACGTCGAGCAGATACGTGACGTTGAAGCCGATGTCGACGGTATCGCCCTGATAAGCGATTTCGAGTTCTTCCTGCGCCTCTTCCTGATCGGCGTTGGTCGACATGATCTTCAGCTGGCCCGGCGCGATGATGCAGCGCACGCCCTTGAACTTGTCCGAGGTCAGGATCGCCGCGCGCTGCAGCGAACGCTGCAGTTCTTCACGGCCGATCTCGAACGTGTTCTTGTGCGCCTTCGGGATCACGCGCTGGAAGTCGGGGAACTTGCCCTCGACGAGTTTCGACACGAGCTCGACCTGGCCGAACGTGAACTTGGCCTGGGTTTGCGCGATGTCGATGGTGACGGTATCGTCGATGTCTTCGAGCAGGCGCTGCAGCTCGAGAATCGTCTTGCGCGGCACGATGACTTCCTGGCGGCCGAACGTGCCGCCTTCGAGCTTCATCGACGAGAACGCGAGGCGGTGGCCGTCGGTGGCCACGGCCATCAGCTGGTCGCCGTCGACGACGAGCAGCATGCCGTTCAGGTAGTAGCGGATGTCCTGCTGCGCCATCGCGAAGTGCACCATGCCGAGCAACTGGCGGAACGACTTCTGCGGGACGGTGAGCGTGGCGCCGAAATCCTTCGCCTGCGCGACGGTCGGGAACTCGTCGGCCGCCAGCGTCTGCAGTGCGAAACGGCTCTTGCCCGATTGAACGGTGAGGCGCTTGTCGGCGAGCGACAGCGTGACCTGGCCGTCAGGCATCGCGCGCAGGATGTCGAGCAGCTTGCGGGCCGCGACGGTGGTCGCGATCTGGTCGCCGCCGACGCCGAAATCGGCGCGCGTGGTGATCTGCAGCTCCAGGTCGGTCGACAGGAATGAAACGTCCGGGCCGTTCTTGGTGATCAGCAGGTTGGCGAGGATCGGCAACGTATGGCGGCGTTCGACGATGCCGCTGACCGTTTGCAGCGGCCTGAGGAGGGTGTCTCGTTCGGTCTTGACCAGTTGCATAGAGTTCCTTCGTTGAGTAACGGCCTGCAGCGCAGCAGCCACGCAGCGCCCCGCCGGCCGGGCTCTTGGCCCGCCACCACCGGGGCGGTCAAACCAGTATTGTGCCTCAAAACCGAACCGCCCCCCTTAAATTGGGGCGGAGGCCGAATTATCAAGCGCGGGTGCGCGCGCTCAGCCCTTCAGCGTCTGTTCCAGCACGTGCAGCTCGTGGTTGAGCTGCGCGTCCTTGCTGCGCTCGTCGGCGATCTTGCGCACCGCGTGCAGCACGGTGGTGTGATCGCGCCCGCCGAACAGCTCGCCGATTTCCGGCAGGCTCTTCTGCGTGAGTTCCTTCGCCAGGTACATCGCAATCTGCCGCGGCCGCGCGATGTTCGCGGGGCGCTTCTTCGAGTACATGTCCGCGACCTTGATGTTGTAGAAGTCGGCGACGGTCTTCTGGATGTTCTCGACCGAAATCTGCCGGTTCTGCACGGTCAGCAGGTCCTTCAGCGCTTCCTTGGTCAGCTCGATCGAAATCTCGCGGCCGTGGAACTTCGAATACGCGAGGATCTTGCGCAACGCGCCTTCGAGTTCGCGCACGTTCGAGCGCAGATGCTTCGCGACGAAGAACGCGACGTCTTCCGACAGGTTCACGTATTCCGACTGCGCCTTGCGCATCAGGATCGCGACGCGCATTTCAAGCTCGGGCGGCTCGATCGCGACGGTGAGGCCCGAATCGAAGCGCGAGATCAGGCGATCGTCGATGCCGGAGATTTCCTTCGGATACGTGTCGCTGGTGATGATCACCTGCGCCTTGTTCGCGACCAGTGCCTCGAACGCGTAGAAGAATTCCTCTTGCGTGCGCGACTTGCCGGAGAAGAACTGGATATCGTCGATCAGCAGCAGGTCGAGCGAATGGTAGTAGCGCTTGAAGTCGTCGAACGCCTTGCGCTGGTACGCCTTCACCACGTCGGACACGTATTGTTCGGCGTGGATGTAGCGGATCCGCGCGCCGGCCTTGTCGAGCAGCAGCTGGTTGCCGATCGCGTGGATCAGATGGGTCTTGCCGAGGCCGACGCCGCCGTACAGAAACAGCGGGTTGTACGAGATGCCCGGGTTGTCCGCTACCTGGATCGCGGCGGCGCGCGCGAGCTGGTTCGCCTTGCCGGTCACGAAGTTGTCGAACGTGAGCACCGGGTTCAGCTTCGAACGTTCGTACATCGAATCGGCTTCGCCGCCGTTGGCGGGCGCGGCGCCCGGGCCCGGACGCCACGTGCGGCGGCCGGCCGCCGCTTCGTGCGCGGGCAGGCTCGGCAGGTCGATGTCGGCGTCGTCGGCGTTCAGGTGGTGGGCGGCGGCCGCCGACGGCGTCATCGGCACGTCGGCCGGCGCGCTGGGCGCGGCGGCGGCATTCGCGGTCAGGTTGGCGGCGATCGCGGCGACCGTCGCGGCCGGGCCGCTCGGGGTCAGCGGCGCACGCGGGGCGGCCGGTGCGGCGCCTGCGGCGGCGCTGCGCATGCCGGCCTTCGGATCGAGGACGAACTGGACTTCGATCGGCGTGTTCCAGAATTCACGGGCCAGATCGGAGATCCGGCCCGAAAACTGGCTCTTGACCCAGTCCAGCTTGAAGCGGTTCGGCGCGGCGATGGACAGCGTGTTCGCCGACGCATCGAAGGCCACCGGGGCCAAGGGTTTGATCCACGTCACGTACTGCTGGGGCGTCAGCTCGCGCTCCAGCAGTGCGGAACAGTGTTGCCAGAAATCGTTCATCAAGTAACTGTCGTTTTTTGCGTGCACAGCGCGGCTCGCCGGCGCCCTTGTCGCAGTCGCGCAACAAGGCCCGAAGCGGTCGTGCGAGCGTGCCTCGGACGCCTGCGTCACAGTCTTGGAGGGGCAGGCGCGAGCCGAAGCGGCGTGCGGGATTCTTGGAGATAAGGCGAGATTCTAACGCCAAACGCGGCCACAGCGGGACTTATCCACAGGCTGGGTTTGTGGGTCGCGGGGCCGGATCGGAGCGGCCCGGCACAGGCGAGCGACTCGTAAAGTATTGACCGTCAACGGAAAAACGGTTTAAATAGCGGGTTCCGCGAAAACCAATCCTGTATTCCCGGCGATTGCGTTCGCCCGAATGCCTCCGGTTAAGGGCACGCGGTCCCCTGAATTTCGACATTCTCGAACAAGTGAGAACATCATGAAACGTACTTACCAACCGTCCGTGACGCGCCGCAAGCGCACCCATGGCTTCCGTGTCCGCATGAAGACGGCAGGTGGCCGCAAGGTCATCAACGCTCGCCGCGCGAAGGGCCGCAAGCGCCTCGCCATCTAAGGCAGGTTGCGCGCTGTGTCCGCCGTCCGCAGTCCTGCGGAAGGTGCCGTCGAGCCGGGTGCGAATCCGTCGCAGACGAAAGCCGCCTTCCCGAAAGCTGCGCGACTTCTGAAAACGGATGAATTTTCATCCGTTTTTCGTTTGCGCCCCTGGCGGCGCTCCGCGCACTTCGTGATCTACGGCAAGCCGACCGGTCAGCCCGCACGCCTGGGGCTCGTCATCGGCAAGAAGTATGCGCCGCGTGCAGTAACACGTAACCTCGTGAAGCGGCTGGCGCGCGATCAGTTTCGCCTGCGCCGCGCCGAATTCGCCGGTTACGACCTGCTGCTGCGGCAGCACACGCGCTTCGACAAGAAAGCGCTGCCGAGCGCGGCTTCCGCCCCGCTCGCGGCGATGTGCGCGGCCGAGATCCGCGAACTGCTCGACAGGGCAGTCCGGGAAATCGCGCGCCGGGCGTCGAAGCCCGCGTCCGAGTGACGCATCCGTGCCCGGTCCGGCGTTCGCGCCCGCCCGGCCGGTTTTGACGCGGCGTCGTACGGCGCCGCCCAAGGTATGGAAACGGTATTGATCGCCTTGCTGCGCTTCTACAAGGTTGCCGTGAGCCCGATGCTCGGCAGCCGTTGCCGTTTTTATCCTTCCTGTTCGGATTACGCGCGCGAGGCAATCCAGTATCATGGCGCCGCGCGCGGCACGTATCTCGCCGTCAGGCGCGTGTGCCGATGCCACCCGTTTTCCGCGGGCGGCGTCGACCTCGTCCCGCCGCCCAACTCCGACACTCGCGCTCGCGGCGACGCCGACGCGCGGTCCCATCGACTCTGAGACAACGCATGGATATCAAACGCACCGTCCTATGGGTGATCTTCTTCATGTCAGCTGTCATGCTGTACGACAACTGGCAGCGGGACCATGGACGCCCGTCGATGTTCTTCCCGAGCGCCACGCAGACGGCCCCGGCCGCTGCCGGCGGCGCATCGGGCACGGGCGCGACGAAGACCGCAGGTGACGTGCCTGCCGCCGCAGCCGGCGCCGCACCGTCGACGACGGCCCCGGCCGCGCAGGCGCAGCTCGTGAAGTTCTCGACCGACGTGTACGACGGCGAAATCGACACGCGCGGCGGCACGCTCGCGAAGCTGACGCTGAAGAAGCAGGGCGACGGCAAGCAGCCCGACCTGTACATCACGCTGTTCGACCACACGGCCGGCCACACGTATCTCGCACGCACGGGCCTGCTCGGCGGCGATTTCCCGAACCACAACGACGTCTACACGCAGCTGAACCCCGGCTCGACGTCGCTGACGGGCGACCAGAACACGCTGAAGCTGTCGTTCGAATCGCCGGTGAAGGGCGGCGTGAAGGTCATCAAGACCTACACGTTCACGCGCGGCAGCTACGTGATCGGCGTCGACACCAAGATCGACAACGTCGGCACGGCGCCTGTCACGCCGACGGTCTACATGGAACTGGTGCGCGACAACACGGCCGTCGAAACGCCGATGTTCTCGCACACGTTCCTCGGGCCGGCGGTCTACACGGACGCGAAGCACTTCCAGAAGATCAACTTCAGCGACCTCGACAAGAACAAGGCCGACTACGTGAACTCCGCCGACAACGGCTGGGTCGCGATGGTGCAGCACTACTTCGCGTCGGCGTGGATCCCGCAGCAGGGCGTGAAGCGCGACATCTACGCTGAGAAGATCGATCCGACGCTGTATCGCATCGGCGTGAAGCAGCCGGTCGCCGC
>NZ_JBYQCG010000011.1:13578-23348 GCF_057837105.1 Burkholderia sp. APQ4-4ca
CTGGTGCGCGACAACACGGCCGTCGAAACGCCGATGTTCTCGCACACGTTCCTCGGGCCGGCGGTCTACACGGACGCGAAGCACTTCCAGAAGATCAACTTCAGCGACCTCGACAAGAACAAGGCCGACTACGTGAACTCCGCCGACAACGGCTGGGTCGCGAGGGTGCAGCACTACTTCGCGTCGGCGTGGATCCCGCAGCAGGGCGTGAAGCGCGACATCTACGCTGAGAAGATCGATCCGACGCTGTATCGCATCGGCGTGAAGCAGCCGGTCGCCGCGATCGCGCCGGGCCAGTCGGCCGACGTGCAGGCGCGCCTGTTCGCCGGTCCGGAAGAAGAGCGCATGCTCGAAGGCATCGCGCCGGGCCTGGAACTCGTGAAGGATTACGGCTGGGTGACGATCATCGCGAAGCCGCTGTTCTGGCTGCTCGAGAAGATCCACAGCTATGTCGGCAACTGGGGCTGGTCGATCGTGCTGCTGACGATCCTGATCAAGGCCGTGTTCTTCCCGCTGTCGGCTGCCAGCTACAAGTCGATGGCGCGCATGAAGGAAATCACGCCGCGCATGCAGGCGCTGCGCGAACGCTTCAAGAGCGATCCGCAGAAGATGAACGCCGCGCTGATGGAGCTGTACAAGACGGAGAAGGTCAATCCGTTCGGCGGCTGCCTGCCGGTCGTGATCCAGATCCCGGTGTTCATCTCGCTGTACTGGGTGCTGCTCGCATCGGTCGAAATGCGCGGCGCGCCGTGGATTCTGTGGATTCACGACCTGTCGCAGCGTGACCCGTTCTTCATCCTGCCGGTGCTGATGGCCGTGTCGATGTTCGTGCAGACGAGCCTCAACCCGACGCCGCCGGACCCGGTCCAGGCGAAGATGATGAAGTTCATGCCGATCGCGTTCTCGGTGATGTTCTTCTTCTTCCCGGCCGGTCTCGTGCTGTACTACGTCGTGAACAACGTGCTGTCGATCGCGCAGCAGTACTACATCACGCGCAAGCTCGGCGGCGTGAAGAAGAAGCCGGCCTGACGTTCGCTGCATTCGCGGGTGGCCAGCCGCCCGCGATGCTCGCAAAAAAAGCCGCATGGTTCGTGACCATGCGGCTTTTTGTTTTCCTGGCGGTGGCGCGTGCGGCTGCTGCCGTTCAGGCCTTCTTCGCTTCGAGTTTCGGATCGCCGTAGAACTGCTCGACCAGTTCCTGCACGAGGTAACGCTGATGCGGAGATAGCGCCTCGATCTTCGATGCGAGTTCGATCGTCTCGGGCGTCGGCGGGTAGCGTTCGTCGCGCGGCAGCGGTTGCGGCGTCGGATGTTCGACCACGCTCGGCGACGGCCCGTAATGCAGCCAGTGCACTTCGACGCGTAACCATTCGGCCAGCGTTTCGAGTTTGTCCGACGTCGGAATCGTGCGGCCCGTCAGCCATTTGTGCGCGGTTTGCGGCGAAACAGGATGCGTTCCGCGGTGACGCAGATTGAATCGGTTCGCCAGTTCCGTCGCGCCCGTGACCTTCTCCGGGCTGCGCCGCAGGGCGAATTTCAGGCGTTCCGAGAACGCGGCTTTTTCTTCGGATGTCGGCATGAGGGAGATTGTGCAATTCCATCGCCGCGTCCCAGACAACCATATGGGATAAACGTATCTCTTTCAGACGAATCCCAACCCTGATCAGGATGATCGATGAAATTGAGGGACGTAGTGCCGAGCCTCTCCCGCACACATACTTGTCCGAAACGGTGGGCGGCTCATCACGCTGGTCTGATACTCGGCTTATCCCCGTCGGGATAAATTCGGGCATGTCCGAATCCGGCGTCGCGGCCGGTGGCGCGTGAGCCGGCACGCTACAATGCCGGCGTTCCGATGCCCGAATTGTTGCGCGGGCGCACCATTGACTCGCCGATTACCCGATTTCTCGAATTCCCATGCTCGCTACCGATTCCGATCCGATCGTCGCCATTGCCACTGCTGCCGGCCGGGGCGGCATCGGCGTCGTCCGCGTGTCGTTCGGGCGCGGCGGCGAGGCGGCCGCGCTGCCGCTGATCGACGCGTTGTGCGGGCAAAAGCTCGTGCCGCGCCATGCGAGCTACGTGCCGTTCCTCGACGCGCATGGCGCGCCGCTCGACCGTGGGATCGCGCTGTATTTCCCGGCGCCGCATTCGTACACCGGCGAGCACGTGCTGGAGCTGCAAGGGCATGGCGGGCCGATCGTGATGCAGCTGCTGCTGCAGCGCTGCCTGGATGCGGGGCGCGGCTTCGGGCTGCGGCTCGCGGAGCCGGGCGAGTTCACGCGGCGCGCATTCCTGAACGACAAGCTCGATCTCGCGCAGGCCGAGGCCGTCGCCGATCTGATCGAGGCCAGCACCGAGGCGGCCGCGCGCTCGGCCGGGCGTTCGCTCGACGGCGCGTTCTCGCGGCAGATCCACGCGCTCGTCGACGACGTGATCACGCTGCGGATGCTGGTCGAGGCGACGCTCGATTTTCCGGAGGAGGAAATCGACTTCCTGGAAGCGGCCGACGCGCGCGGCAAGCTCGCGAAGATCCGCGCGCAACTCGCCCACGTGCTCGGCGATGCGCGGCAGGGCGCGCTGTTGCGCGAAGGGTTGTCGGTCGTGCTCGCGGGGCAGCCGAACGTCGGCAAGTCGTCGCTGCTGAATGCGCTGGCGGGCGCCGAGCTGGCGATCGTCACGCCGATCGCCGGCACGACGCGCGACAAGGTCGCGCAGACGATTCAGGTCGAAGGGATTCCGCTGCACATCATCGATACCGCGGGGCTGCGCGAGACGGAGGACGAAGTCGAGCGGATCGGCATTGCGCGCACGTGGAGCGAGATCGAGCGCGCGGACGTCGTGCTGCATCTGCTCGATTCGCGCACGGGAATGACGCCGGACGACGAAGTGATCGCCGCGCGGTTTCCGGGCGGCGTGCCGGTGGTGCGCGTGTTGAACAAGACGGATTTGACGGGCGTGCCGGCGTGTGTCGAGCATCCGGCGGCGGAAGGCGATCTGACCGAGGTGCATCTGTCGGCGAAGCGCGGCGACGGGATCGACATGCTGCGCGCGGAGCTGTTGCGGATTGCCGGGTGGCAGGCGGGGGCCGAGGGCGTGTATCTGGCGCGCGAGCGGCATCTGATCGCGCTGCGGGCCGCGCAGGAGCACCTGGCGCAGGCGGCGGATCATGCGGAGCAGCGCGCGCAGTCGCTCGATCTGTTTGCCGAGGAACTGCGGCTCGCGCAGGAGCAGCTCAATGCGATTACCGGGGAGTTCACGTCGGATGATCTGCTGGGGGTGATTTTCAGCAGGTTTTGTATCGGGAAGTGAGCGGACGCTGAACCGTACGTTGCCGCGGCCAGCGGCGTGTCGTCGAGTACGAACGGCATGGGCGCTCATGCATCGTCATTGCCGGATGCCGAAACGAATTCGAACATCCGGAAGGATGATGCAATGCTCGGCCGGGAGGCCTCAATCCCAATGCCGATGATGGTGATAATACCCGCCCCCACCGTAATACCCGCCACCATCCGGCACCACGATACAGCCGCTCAACAACACGGCGACGCCGGCAATCAGCAAAAGGGCCTTCTTCATCGCGTTCACCTGCTCGGGGTTCAATATGAAACCCAGCATAGCGAGCGGCTCCGGCCCGGGCTGTAAGCGATCGTATCCCCGCGCCGCAATCCGTAACGGTGGATTATTCCGGTCACAATGACCGTAACAATTGGCCAAACAGCAGACGTTTTCAGGCGACGACGACCCGGTTCCGCCCCGTATCCTTCGCCCGATACAGCGCGGCATCGGCGGTTTCGATCAGCGCGTCCGGGGTCGACAGATCGTCGGCCGACGCGGTCGCGCAGCCGACGCTGACGCTCACGCGTCCGGCCGGCGAGTCGGGCATCGCGAGGTCGAGCCGCAGCACGGCGTCGCGCACTTCGTCGGCCACCACCCGCGCACCGCGCGCGCCGGTGTTCGGCAGCACGATCGCGAACTCCTCGCCGCCGTAGCGCGCGACGATGTCGGCCGGCCGCCGCACCGCGCCGGCCAGTGCGTTCGCTACGGCGATCAGGCACGCATCGCCCTTCACGTGACCGAACGCGTCGTTGTACGCCTTGAAGTGATCGACGTCGACCATCAGCAGCGACAGCGGTTCGCCCTGCCGCCGCGCCTGCAGGAACAGCGTGTGGAAATGATCGTTGAAGTGGCTGCGGTTGAACGCGCCCGTGAGCCCGTCGCGCGCGGAAGAGCGGATCAGCGTCGCGTGCGCTTCGAACAGTTGCTGATACAGCATCGTCACTTCCCACGCGAGCACGCATACGAGCACGCCGGGCGTGAACATGCTGAACAGGCGCGCGACATACCAGCCGACCGTGAAGCGGTGGGTGGACAGCAGGTTCAGCGTCGTATCGGTGAGGCACGCGAGTACCGCGATCGCGAGCCAGAGGTCGAGCGTCGTGCGCAGCCGGCCGGTGACCAGCACGGCCACGAGCGCGAGCACATTGAGGATCCATACGACGAGCGCGATGCCGTTGACGGGCAGCACGGCCGCGTCGCCGGGCGGATGGAACGCGGGCGGCAGCGACACGTTCAGCGCGATCGCGCACAGGAGCGCCGCGGCGACGGCCGGGCCGCCGACGAGCGCGAGCGTCCAGCGGCGCGTCTCCTTCGCGCCGACCGGGGCGCGCGTGAGCCGCTCGCGGGCGAACAGCGCGGCCATCACGAAGCACGGAAAGCCGGCATGCCAGAAGATCCACATCCATGCGGCGCTTTGCGGGCGCGCGCCGAGCAGGCCATGCGGCGCGAACACGCCGGGAAAGGTGAGCAGTTGCAGCGCGACGGCGAGCGCGGTGAACGCATAGGCGCCGCCGAGCGCACCGAGCACGGGCTGGCGCGTGACTGTGAATTGCGCGCCGAGGAAGAACGCCGCGATGCTCGCGGTCGTGAACACGGTGAGCGCGCACATCGGCATGAACGGCTCGACGGCCGGCAACGCGACGTTCGCGTGCGGCGCGGCGATCCCGAGCGTGAGCAGGATGACGAGCGCCGTCAGCGCGCCGAACCACAGCTGACGCTGCGTCGTGTGCTGGATCAGGATGCCTTCCATGGGGTCCCCCGGACATGCGTGCGAAGCGCCCGATCTTGCGCCGGGCGGCACGCATCCCGATCGCGGCGCGACCGGTGCGGCCCGATCCTATCGCGTTATTGGCCTGCGCTCAAATGCCGAGCCCCGGGCCGAAGTTGCCGGCGACCCAGCGCGTGACGGTGTCGACGTCCGCATAGTCCTGTTCGGGCAGGCCGTCGAGCATCGACAACACTTCGTTGCTGGCGCCGGCGTCGCGCGCGGCATCGACGATCGCATCCTTGTTCGCCGGATAGCGGACGACCGCCAGCACATCGGCGATCTGCAGGTCGATCGTTTCGTTCGGGACATCGTGCGGGGGAATGGCGGGCTTGTCGTTCACGTCGGCGTCTCGCGGGTTGGGCGGGAATCGGATCGGGCGCAAGGGCTGTGCCCGCGTCGCATGTTATCCGGCCCCGGTGGGCCGGCCGGCGCGAGCGGCGAATCGGCGGTGATCTAAGTCAGTGCCCGCGCCGCACACGGCGCCACGGATGCTTCCAGTCGATGTGCGGGGCGTTCTCGTCGCGCGGATGCTGGCGACGATGCTCCTGCCACAGTTCGTCGGAAAACAGCGCAGCCACGATGACGAGCGGCAGCACGAGGAAAATTCCGAGGATGACTTGCTCGATCACGATAGCCTCCTTGCGGTGGCAGGAACCCTTGCTCCCATTCTAGGCTCTGAACTGCGCCCGCGTTCAAATTCTTACAGTGCAAAACGGGCTCGAACGCGGCCGTGACGCCCGGGCGTTCCGCGCCGCGCCGGCATCAAAAAGGACACGACCATGCAACTCCAGAACGATACCAACACGCTCGCGCTGCGGCCGCTGGAGCGCCAGGACCTGCGCTTCGTCCACGAGCTGAACAACGACGCGAAGATCATGCGCTACTGGTTCGAGGAGCCGTACGAAACCTTCTCGGAACTGTCGCAACTGTACGACCGCCACGTGCACGACCAGCGCGAACGCCGCTTCGTCGCGGTCGATGCGCAAGCCGAACTGGTCGGCCTCGTCGAGCTGATCGAACTCGACTACATTCACCGCCGCGGCGAGTTCCAGATCATCATCGCGCCGCAGTGCCAGGGGCGCGGCTACGCGGGCCAGGCGACGCGCCTCGCGATCGAGTACGCGTTCAAGGTGCTGAACATGCGCAAGCTTTACCTGATCGTCGATACGTCGAACGCGGCGGCGATCCACGTGTACGAGAAATGCGGATTCCAGCACGAGGCCGAATTGAAGGAAGAATTTTTCGGGAATGGCGCGTATCACAACGCTTATCGCATGTGCATCTTCCAGCGCGATTATTTCGAACGTCAGCAAATCGGGCTGAATAAAGCAGGGTAAACACCACACGGACGAAAGGTGCTGGCGACGGGGGCGCGGAGCGCCGAATGGTGCCGAGAACTACGGATAAATACGGGGGCGCTTATACCTGGCATTTTTCTTGTATCAGGCAAATGCGATTGCGCGCGGCGGTAAATTCGAATCGTTTCGGATGACTTTATGTGCAACGCATCAAAATGATCCGGATAGCGAAATGGATTATCCAAACCGTTCAATCGTCGCAATGTAAATTTTATGAAAGCCTTGTCGGATAACGGTTTCCGCCCGGCGGCGAAGGCCGATCCGCGGTTTGGCGGCGCTTGCCGCACGCGCCGGTCGCGCCAAAAGCAGCCCGCGCACGGGGTGCGACAATCCGCCGCTATTGCGGTCGCACAACAAATGTGCTTGCTATCGTTTACCGGTCTTCTAAAGTGAAAAACGCGGGTTCACGATCACCTTTAAACACATAGCTAACCCAGCCTGGTGCCCGCAAGCCTGGAGACAGAACATGATCAAGCGTACCGGTGTCCTTTTTGCCCTTGTCGGCGCATTTTGCGCTGTGTCGATTGCCCAGGCCGGCGGCGATTCGGTCGTCAAGCCGAAGCAGGAAATCCAGCTGACGAAGAACGCATGGGGCTGCCTGTCGAAAGACAATCTGGATTCCGTACTGAATCACGAACGTGACGGCAAGTCGCAGGCGAAGCAGCAGTATTTCGACGACTTCCGCTGCCTGTCGGTGCCGGAAGGCCAGCGGTTCCGCGTGGTGACGGTCGACCAGGGCGACGTGCAGTTCGTCAGCGCGGACAACAGCGACCAGCAAGGTCTCTGGACCGATTCGCGCTTCGTCAAGCAGTAAGCGTCCTCTCATCGCGCAGTCGCACGACGCGCGAACGCGCCGGCCCGACGAGCGGGCGGCGCGCCCCGAACACGGCCCGGCGTATGCCGGGCCGTTGCGCTGTGAATCGCGCATGGCGCACGCCGGGCGGCGCGCATTCGGTATCATCACGGCCCGACCGAACCGAATGCCCGCCCGGGCCGCATCCGCATGGCGCTGAAATCCACGATCTACAAAGCCGAACTGCAAATCGCCGACATGGATCGGCATTACTACGCCGATCACGCGCTGACGGTGGCGCGCCATCCGTCGGAAACCGACGACCGGATGATGGTGCGCATCGTCGCGTTCGCGTTGTTCGCGCACGAGCGGCTCGAATTCTGCAAGGGGCTGTCGGACGTCGACGAGCCCGACCTGTGGCAAAAGGACCTGACGGGCGCGATCGACGTGTGGATCGAGGCCGGTCAGCCGGACGAACGGCGCATCTCGAAGGCGGCCGGCCGCGCCGGGCAGGTGACGGTGATCGCGTACGGCGGCAAGACGTCGGATATCTGGTGGCAGGGCGTGCGCGGCAAGGTCGAACGGCTGCGCAACGTGCAGGTGCTGTCGCTTGCCGACGGCGTCGCGGCCGCGCTCGGGCAGCTCGCTGAGCGGACGATGCGCCTGCAGTGCACGGTGCAGGACGGCGCCGCCTGGATCTCGTGCGCCGACCACGATCCGGTCGCGGTCGAATGGACGGTGCTGAAGGCGCGCGACGGCGCGTAAGGGTCCGCAAGGGCCCGCGCGCCGGCCGCGGTCAGCCGAGCGCGGCCGGCGGCCCCTTGAATTCGACCATGTTCCCTTCGGGATCGAACAGGTAGATCGACGGCCCGTAGCCGCCGGCGCCGTAGCGTTCCGCCGGCGCGCCCGGCCGCGCGCCATGCGCGGCGAAATGGGCGATCAGTGCGTCGGGATCGAACGGCTCGACGCGCAGGCACAGGTGATCGAGATTGCGCCCGGTGCCGGGCGGGCCGCTGTCGGGGCGGTCGATCGGGCCGCCGACCGTCAGCAGGTCGATCAGCGCGTCGCCTGCGCGCAGTTGCACGAGGCCCAGATCGGGCTGCTCCTTCTCCACATGGCAACCGACGGCATCGCAGTAAAAGCGCGTCATCGCCGCCATGTCGGCCACGCGCAGCACGATGTGATCGATTCCGCGGATGGTGGGTTTCATGAGCGGGGACTCCTTCGCAGTCGACGAGCATCGAGTGTAGACGCATCGCGCCTGCGCTGCCGGTCGGAACGCGGCACAATCGACGGACGAAAAAAAGCCCGTTCACGCAGTGCGGAACGGGCTTAATCCATATCAGGAGGAGACATGGAGGAGACAGTTCCAACTATACACACGGTGATGGTGCGACGCAATATTCCGATTGCAAAAAAACGTCAGGACGGCGATTTGTCGCATCCGCACTGCAGCAAAACGGTGACGGGACGATGACGAAAACCGTGCTGGAGCGGCCGCCGCGCGCGTTTTCGTCGGATTTATTTCGATCGATGCGGCCCCGATTCACCGGCACGAATCACAGAGCAAGATTCAGGGCGCGACGGCATGTGCCGATGCCTAGAGTAGGCACCATCTACACTACAGAGTGCGAGGTTCAGATGAAAACCGCCTATTCGACCGACGATGCCCGCTGGGGCGCCGTGACCCAGCGCGATCCGCATGCGGACGGCGCGTTCTTCTACGCCGTCCGCACGACCGGCGTGTTCTGCCGCCCGACGTGCGCGTCGCGGCAGCCGCGCCGCGAGAACGTGTCCTTTTTCGCCGATCCGGCGGCCGCCCGCGCGGCCGGCTTCCGGCCCTGCAAGCGCTGCCAGCCGGAAGGGCTGCCGCGCGAGCTGGAAATCGTCAACCGTGCGTGCGCGGTGCTCGACGCGCAGGCCGAGCGGCTCACGCTACAGCAGTTGAGCGACGCCGTGCACGTGAGCCCGTTTCATCTGCAGCGGCTCTTCAAGCGCGTGGTCGGCGTGTCGCCGCGGCAGTACCAGGCCGCCCAGCGCGGCGCCGCGTTGCGGCAGGCGCTGCAAAGCGGGCAGCCGGTCACGCAGGCGGCCGTCGACGCAGGGTTCAACTCGCCGTCGCGGCTCTATGCGTCGGTGCCGCGCGAGCTGGGGATGGCGCCGTCCGCGTTCCGCCGTCAGGGCGCCGGCCTGCGGATCGACTATGCGACCGCGTCGACGTCGCTCGGCACGGTGCTCGTCGCCGCCACCGAACAAGGTATCTGCCGGATCGCGTTCGGCGACGACGCGGCGTCGCTCGTCGGCGAGCTGAAGGACACGTTCGCACGCGCCGAACTGGTCGAAGCGGCCGCGCGGCTCGCGCCGTTCGTCACGCAGATCCGCGCGTACCTGGACGGTACGCGGCACGCATTCGATCTCCCGCTCGACATCGCGCCGACCGCGTTCCAGCAGCGCGTGTGGGAAGCGCTGACGCATATCCCGTACGGCGAAACGCGCAGCTATTCGGAGATCG